>JBAXLW010000038.1:0-19134 GCA_037134575.1 Verrucomicrobiota bacterium
AAGTGGTCCCGGGTGGAATCGAACCACCACCTACGGCTTCGGAGGCCATCGTCCTATCCATTGGACCACGGGACCAGTGCGCTTGCGCTGCGAAGTGAAACGCTTATCGGGCCTTGCGGTGCTTGGCAAGGAGAAGGATGTAGGAAGCGGGGGATTTCGTCTGAATCAGCCGTGCATGCGATCCCAGGCGACCCAGAAGGCATTGGTTTGGGCGGGGTCGGGGACGATTTCGAGGAGGAGGGTTTTGGCACCGGGCTGGACGTGGTCGAAGTCGTCGACGGTGCGGAGGCGGAGGTGATCCATGTGCCAGAGGGTGGCGAGGCCGGAGAGGTCGGCGGATTGCGGGTTGGTCATCCATTCGACGGCGCGGGGGCTCATGGTTTGGAGACGTGGCAGGCGTTCGAAGATTTTGCCGCCGCCGTTGTTGATGACGGCGAGGACGCGGCCTTGGCAGTCGATTTGCTCCAGCACGAAGGGGGCCGCGAGGTCGTAAAGGGCGGTGAGGTCGCCGACCACGGCCCAGGTTTCGCTGACTTCGGCGGACCAACCGAGCCAGGTGCTGACTTGGCCGTCGATGCCATTGGCTCCGCGGTTGGCGCGGACGGAGGGGACGGGGCGGTCCCACTGGGCGAAGAGGTTCCATTCGCGGATGGGCATGCTGTTGCCGAGGAAGAGGCCGCCGCCGATGGAGGCGTAATGGGAGAGGGTGCGGAGGAGCGCGGGTTCGCTGTCGGGGTAGATTTCGAGCAGTTCGTCGATTTTTACGGCGCGGCTGGCCGCTCCGGCGAGGTAGTCGAGCGCGTCGTCGGCAAACTCGATCGGGCCGAGGGCGGAGATCACGCGGTCGAGCGGGCCGCGGGTGACGTTTGATTCGCGGGCGAGTCCGGGCAGGCCGTTGCGGCAGATCGACCAGACGGCGACGTGGGGCAGCGTTTCGAGGTCGCGCCAGAAACGGCCGCTGGGGACATCGCCGAGGCGGAGGATTTTGCCGGGCGGGCGGGCTTTGAGGACGCGGTCGGCGTCGTGGATGGCCAGCGATTGGAGGGCTTCGCGCAGGCCGCTGGTGGCCTCGGCGACGAGTGGCACACCGAGGTCTTGGCAGAAGTGGAAGACTTCCTCGCGCTCGTCGGGTTCCAGTCCGCCGACCATGACGACGAGGCCTTTGTAAAGATCGGCGCGCAGCCAGCGGGCGAGAGCGGCGACGTCGAGTTTTTCCTTGGCAGGAGAGAATTCGCCGACGGTTTGTTGGGCGAAGGTTTCATCGCCGGCTTCGAAGGTTTCTTCGAATTCGGCGTTTATGTGCAGCGGTTGCTTGCCGTTCCAGTCGGCGAAAGCCCCTTGGAACGCGTGGTTGCCGAAAATCCCGGGTTGCTCGATCGACTGGGGGGCGCCGGTGCCGCGAAACGCCGCGGGGCGGTCGGCGGTGATCGCGACGAGGGGGCGACCTTGGTAGTGCGCCTCGATGATGGCGGGCAGCAGTTCCGCTGCCGCGGTGCCACTGGTGGTGATGACGGCGCAGGGCTTGACGGTTTCCATCGTGCGGCCGAGGGCAAAAAAGCCGGCGCTGCGCTCTTCGAAATGGCGCCAGACGCGGACGAGTCCGGCCGCCTCGGCGCGGGCCAGTGCTTCGAGCAGCGCCGCATTGCGCGCGCCGGCACAGACGACGAACTCGCTCACACCTGCCTGGAGACAGTTTTTGACCACTTCGACTGCGGGGTACCATGAATTCACGTCGATGTGTTAGCGCAGGCGGGGGAGAATGTCCAAGTCTGTGATCGAGTAAAATTTCTGGATAAAAAATCTCCCGCCTTTAAGATGATCCCATGAAGCCATTTGAAGAAATCGTCAATTTCATCGCCGAGTCCGCAGGGATGGAGAAATTGGCGGCCTTCAAGCCATCCAGCGCGGCGGAACAACGTGTCCGGTTTCTTTTGGCCAAACAGCAGGATGGTTCTCTCACCCCGAAAGAGGCAGAGGAACTTCAACTCTTCGTTCAACTGGACCACGTCATGAGTTTGGCCAAAGCCCGCTCACGCAACAGTTTCACTGCCGCGTGAGTGTGGTCGTTTCCCCGCGACTGCGCCGTCTCGTCGTCCAGCGGGCGCACGGAGTCTGTGAATACTGTCTGATTCATCAGGAAGACGCGTATTTTCCCTTTCATGTGGATCACATTATTAGTCGCAAACAACGCGGCCCCACGACCGAGGCTAATCTGGCGCTGGCTTGCCTGCGTTGTAATGTGGCTAAAGGTACGGATATCGGAGCCATCGCCGGTCGGCCGCCGCGTCTCGTCCGACTTTTTCACCCGCGCGAGGATGCTTGGGGTGGACATTTTCGCCTTACTTCTGCCCGCATCGTGCCGCTCACCGATATCGCCGAGGCGACCAACCAACTGTTAGGCCTCAATGCGAGCGACCGCCTGATTCTGCGCCGTGCGCTCATTAAGGCCGGTCGTTATCCATCCGCCGAGGCTCTTGCCTACATAACGGGAGATTCATGACGATTGGAAGAGTTAGACGCGTTTCTTGCATTTTGCTCGGGCAGTTTGGTATTTCATGTCTCTTCCATTTGCGTTCATCAAGTTCATCGGCGATTGAATGAATTCGAATCCCCTTTCCGATTCGGCGCGGATCGTGCTTGGATGGCGCCCGACATGAGCGATTTGGCTAACAACCCCACCCGCGAGCAGCTTCGGCTGGAAGGATTCGATCTGATAGACGAGCGATTGCAGTACTTGCTGCGTTGCTTGGAGGACGCATTGGTGAGTACTGGCGACAAGGAGCTGCTGCCCTATTTGCCGTGGTCGGGCCGCGAGCCGGAGATCGGTGCTGCGCCGGAAGGCCTGTCACATCTGTATTCAATCGGTTTCCAGCTTTTGAACATGGTCGAGGAGCGGGTGGCTGCTGAAATCCGCCGCGAGCGCGAAACGGCACTGGGTGCGGAGTCGATCCGCGGGCTGTGGCCGCAGGCGCTGAGGGATTTGAAGGCGATGGGATTGAGCGCGGAGCAGATTCTGGAAGTGCTGCGCGATGTGCAAGTGGAGCCCGTACTAACGGCCCACCCGACGGAGGCCAAGCGATCGAGCATCCGCGAACGCCACCGCGCCTTGTACGTTGAAATGGTGCGCAATGAATTTCCGAAATACACCGCGCGTGAGCGTCGCCGCATCCGCGAGCGGATCGTCACCACCTTGGAAACTCTGTGGCGCACGGCAGAGATTCACTTGGTGCGGCCCGACATCACCAGCGAGCTGCGCAACGCGACCCACTACCTGCGTGACCTGTTCCCGTCGGCGATCAACCGCTTGGATTTGCATTTCACGGAAGCATGGCGCGATGCCGGGTTGCCGCTCGAAATGCTGCGCTCGGCCGGTAATATTCCGCGCCTGACGTTTGGCACTTGGATCGGTGGTGACCGCGATGGTCATCCGCTGGTCACGCCTGAGGTCACCGAGAAGACTTTGGAAACACTTCGCCAATCGGCCTTCAAGTTGCTGCAGCGCGAGCTGTTGGATCTGGCATCCCAGTTGACGCTTTCCCGCTACCTCACGCCGGTGCCGCATGAGTTGCAGGCGCGGATCGATCAACTTTCCAAGCTGGTGAAAGCCAATGGCAGTGTGACCGAGGTCATGGAGCGCTACGACGAAGAACCGTGGCGACAAATGGCCTCCTTGATGGCCCTGCGTCTGGGCGAACAGACGCGCGGCATCGATGGCTACCGCAACCCCGCCTGCATGGTCGACGACTTGAACTTGCTTTCGCGGACCCTCGCTGAGGCGGGTTGTCAGCTGCTGGAAGAGGACGCGATCCGGCCCCTGCGTCACAAGCTGGAGATGTTCGGGTTTCACCTCGCCGCGCTCGACATTCGTCAGAACTCAGAGTTCCACGACAAGGCGATCAGCCAGTTGTTAGTGGCTGCCGGGGTGGCGGACGGTGCGAACTATGCCGCTTGGCCAGAGTCGCGGCGCGTGGAGTTTCTCAATACCGAATTGAAGTCGACACGGCCATTCATCCACGACGACCTGCGCGTGGGGGCCGAGGCGGATGCGGTGCTGGATTGCTACCGCGTTCTGGTTCGCCATCGTCGCGACTGGGGGACGGCGGGCTTGGGCGCGCTGATTGTCTCGATGACGCGTCAGCTTTCCGATTTGTTAGGTGTCTATCTGCTGGCGCGCGAGGCCGGGTTGATGGATCTGATGGCCGAGGGCTTAGTCTGTCCGTTGCCGGTGGTACCATTGTTTGAGACGATGGACGATCTCGATCGCTCGCCGGGGATTTTGGAGGCGTTTCTGCAGCATGACCTGACGCGGCGGTCGCAGGCGGCGCGCGGTGCGGAGAGCCAGCAGGTGATGCTGGGCTACTCGGATTCCAACAAGGATTGCGGGATTCTGGCCGCGCAGTTTGCGCTGCAGCGGGCCCAGACCGCGCTGACGCGGGTGGGGCAGGAGAATCAGATCAAGCTGTGTTTCTTCCACGGTCGCGGCGGCACGATTTCCCGCGGTGCCGGGCCGACGCATTGGTTCATGGCGGCGCTGCCGTCGGGAGCGATGAGCGGCGGTTTCCGCATGACCGAACAGGGCGAGACGATCGCCCAGAAATACGCGAACCTCGCCAACGCCACCTTCAATCTCGAGCTTCTTCTGGCCGGAGCGGCGGTGACCACCGCGCAGCATCGCCATTTTCCGCCTGCCGAAGACCCTTGCGAGGCGTTCATGTCGCGGCTGGGAGAAAACAGCCAGGCCGCCTATCAGAAGTTTCTCAAGGCCGACGGTTTTATCGAATTCTATCGTCAGGCGACACCGATCGACGCACTGGAAAATGCGCGCATTGGTTCACGGCCCGCACGACGGACTGGCAAGAAGGGATTTTCGATCAGTGATCTACGGGCGATCCCGTGGGTGTTTTCGTGGACTCAAGCCCGCTACTATCTGCCGGGTTGGTTCGGTGTCGGATCGGCCCTGGAAGCTCTGAAAGCCGAGGATCCCGCAGGTTTTGCGCAGTTCAAGCAGGCGCTGCCCAAATCGACCTTCCTCAGCTACGTCCTCACCAATGTCGAAACCAACCTCGCATCTGCCAACTTAGATCTGATGCGCGACTATGCCGGCCTGGTCGAAAACGTCGAACTGCGCGAGCGCTTGCTCGGCTGGATCTGTGAGGAATTCGAGCGGACGCGGGTGCACCTAGCCGAACTTTTCGACGGAGAAATGCGCGATCGTCGGCCGCGGATGGCGAAGACGCTCGAGATTCGCGAAGCTCCGCTGCGG
Source organism: Verrucomicrobiota bacterium (assembly GCA_037134575.1). Lineage (GTDB taxonomy): Bacteria > Verrucomicrobiota > Verrucomicrobiia > Verrucomicrobiales > Akkermansiaceae > Luteolibacter. The sequence continues at coordinate 5,264 of JBAXLW010000038.1, forward strand.
GTCTTGCATCAGCAGCAGATCGCCTTGCTCCGCGAATGGCGCGATCACGTCGCCCACGAGCGGATGGAAGAGGCGGACGGGCTGTTACCTAAACTGCTTCTCTCGATCAATGCGATCGCCTCGGGCCTGAGGACGACGGGTTGATGGTTTTTCGTTTCAGAGCACTTCCTGGACGAAGCGTTCTTTCTCGAAAATGGCAAACGCCTCAGGTTCTTCGCCTGTGCCGATGAAGCGCGGTGCGATGCCGAGCTGCTCATGAATGGTCACCGCGATGCCGCCCTTACCGGAGCCGTCGAGCTTGGTGACGATCAGCCCGTCGAGCGGACTGGCCTTGTTAAATTCCTTCGCCTGGTTGAGCGCGTTCGAGCCGGTGGTGGCATCCACGACTAACAAGGTGAGGTGCGGTGCGGTTTCGTCCTGCTTCGCCAGCGTCCGGCGGATTTTGCCCAGCTCTTCCATCAGATTGTGGCGGGTGTGGATGCGCCCTGCGGTGTCGCAGATGAGAAAATCAGTGTGTGCGGCGATGGCCTTCTGGTGCGCGCTGAAGCAAACGGATGATGGATCAGCGTTCGGGCTGCCTTTGACGACCGTTAGATTGAGACGATCCCCCCACCGCTGGAGCTGTTCTACAGCCGCTGCGCGGAACGTATCCGCCGCTGCCAGAATCACTGAATGGCCGCGGTTTTTAAGCCAGAGACCCAGCTTCGCCGAAGAGGTGGTTTTGCCTGTGCCGTTTACGCCGACGACCAAGATCACAAACGGTTTGCCATCGGTGCGCGGTGCGGGTGGCAGGCTGTCGGCGGGCAGGCGTTTGGCGAGGTGACGGCGGGTCGTTTCCACCACTTCGTCGGCGGAAATCTCGCGCCCGAGATCGCGCAGCTCGTCGAGGATCGCCGTACTCAGGCGGATGCCAAGATCTGCGCTGACGAGGTCGGCCTCAAGATCATCCCAATCGATTTCCGCGCGGTTGGTGATCTTGTTGAAAAGAGATTTGAAAAAGCCTGCCATGGGTAAAGCGCGAGACTAGCCGAAGGACGAGCAGGGTCAATGGGATTGCGCAGCATGAAGGGATGGTGGATGGTTGAGGTATGACCGATTGGGAAAAACGTTATCAGCTAGGAGACACCCCGTGGGAAAAGGGAATGGCGGCACCGCCATTGCTCGAGGTGCTGGCAAAAGGCGCGGACTGGGGCGCGGGGCCGATTCTGGTGCCCGGCTGTGGGCTGGGCCACGATGTGCGGGCACTGGCGACTTTGGGGGCTCCCGTGGTCGGCTTGGATCTGTCGCCGACCGCTCTGGAGCGGGCACGCGAATTTCCGCCGGTGGGCGCGGAAGTCTACGAGTTGGGGAATTTCCTCGATCCCGCGTGGCATCTCGGGCGGCGGTTTTCGGCGGTGTGGGAGCACACCTGTTTTTGCGCGATCGATCCAAGTGAACGCGGGCGCTATGCGGAAGCTGCCGCCGCGTGTCTGGAGCAAGGAGGTTTGCTGGCGGGTGTGTTTTTCCTGACGCCATTTGATCCCGGTGAAGCGGCCTGTGGGCCGCCCTTCGCAACGACGGTGAAGGAGCTGGATGCTTGGTTTGCACCGTGGTTTGAACGCATCGATGGCTGGGTGCCAAGCGCCGCCTATCCGGGACGCGAATCGCGTGAATGGATCGGGCTCTACCGCAAGCGGTGATTTTTCATCGACCCAGAGGCTGTGCGGGCGGGGCGATGAAGTTTTAGGCCCTTTTGCAAGGGTATCAGTTGCTGGAGGCACCGAGTGCGTCTAGAATGTCAATAATTCTAGAAAATGAAGACTTTTTGGATGCTTCTGCTGCTCTGCTGTTGTGCCATGGCGCAAGGCGGGCGTCTTGATGTGAATGACCACAAGACCCCGGAAAATCGAAAGGATTTGGAGGAGATCCAGACCGCGGTGATCGGGGCCTTGCCGCGTGCTCGGTCGGCGACGGTCTGCATCGAGGTCGAGGACGGCTCAGGCAGCGGAGTGATCGTAACTGCAGATGGGTTGATCCTGACGGCAGCTCACGTGGCGACGGGGGTTAAAAAGCCAGCGACGGTGATTCTGGAGGACGGGACGCGTTTGAAAGCGGAAACGTTGGGGCTGGTGGCGAATCAGGATGCGGCGATGGTTCGGATTACGGAGAAGGGGACTTACCCGTTTGTGGAAATGGATCGCGGTCAGACGACGCAGCTGGGGGACTGGGTTTTCGCGCTGGGGCACTCCGGCGGATTTGATAAGGCGCGCGGATCGGTGCTGCGGCTGGGGCGCCTGGTGCGGATCGCCAGCGGGACGTTTCAATCGGACTGTCTATTGATCGGTGGTGATTCGGGCGGGCCCTTGTTTGATTTGGAGGGCAAGCTGGTGGGTATTCACTCGCGAGTCGGGCAGCAGATGCAGGTGAATATGCACGTGCCAATGAAGGAATTTGTCGCCAACTGGGATGGCATGCTGAAGGCGGAGTTCATCGGCGAAGGGCCGTACGCGCAGCGGCCGGATGCGGGGAAATCTCCACAAGGCGAAAACCTCAACCCACCGACGCCATGAACGCCAAGGGGATTCTATTCATCATCGCGGCCTTGATGCTTCCTATCCAGGGCCAGCAAAGTCTTGATTCCACCTACCGCAGTACAGGTGCGTCGGTGGTGGCGGCCTTCGAAACCCAGCGTCAGGTTTTACAAACCTCCAGCGCGGTGATCCTAGATGGGAGGCGCGAGATTGGCTACGGGGTGGTGATTTCTGCGGACGGATACATCCTCGCCAAGGCCAGCGAGGTGCAGCAGGCCAAAGCGCTGGCGGTGACGGTGGATCATACGAATTACCGCGAGGTGAAATCAATGGCGGTGGATGCGACGTGGGATGTGGTGATCTTAAAGATCGAGGCCAGCGGGTTGCAGCCCGTAGTCTATGCGCCGACCAGTGCGGTGCCGCAGGGAACATGGGTGGTGGCCAATGGCGCGACGACACGCACAACGCGGCGTCTGCTGGCTGGAATTGTCAGTGCAAAGATCCGCGAGATTCCCGCGGCCGGAGGTGCTGCGCTGGGAGTGGTTTTAAAAGCCAAATCGAAGTCGCTGGAAGTGGCTGAGGTCAACGACAAGGGCGGTGCCATAGAGGCGGGCTTGCAACCGGGCGACGTGATCTTAGCCATCGACGGCAAGCGGGTGAGTAAGCCCGAGGAGATCAGCACGGCACTCGTGAAGAACAAGGCGGGAAGCATCGTGAAGCTGAGCTTTCGCCGCAAAGGTGGGGAAATGACGGCAGAGGTGCGCTTGTCGGCCCGCGCCGAGCTGTTTGCAGATCCGGACGACCGTAACGATCAGATGAGCGGCGATTTTTCCCCACGGCGCAGCGGATTTCAGCGGGTGCTGCAGCACGATATCCTTGGCGGGCGTTCGGTGGTGGGTGGGCCACTGCTGGACCTTGAAGGCCGATGCATCGGCATGAACATTGCGCGGGCTAACCGTGCGGAAAGTTACGCCATTCCAGCGGAAGAGTTGAAAGAGCTGGCCGAGCGACTGATGAAATAAGGCTCAGGACGGAATCAGCGGGCGTTTTCACGATGGCTCTTGAAGATGGCCAATGTACGCTCACGTTCCGTTTTGTGGTCGACGCAGGGGAGGGGATAATCGGCGGCGATCGGGAGGCCGTCCTTCGGGGCTTCGAGGAAGCGCGAGGGGTGGGTCTTGGCGAGTTCCGGCACCCAGCGTTTGATGTAGAGTCCCACGGGATCGTAGCGGGCGGTTTGGGACCAAGGGTTTTGGATGCGGAAGTAGGGCGCGGCGTCGGCCCCCGTGCCAGCTGACCATTGCCAGCCGCCGTTGTTTGAGGCGATCTCGCCATCGACGAGCTGCTGCATGAACCATGACTCGCCCTGTTTCCAGTCGATGTGCAGATCCTTGGTTAGAAACATCGCGGTGATCATCCGCACCCGATTGTGCATGAAGCCGGTGGTCGCGAGTTCGCGCATGCCTGCATCGATGATCGGGAATCCCGTGCGCCCTTGCTTCCATGCCTCAAAGAGTTCGTTCGGTTCCTCCCACGGCAGGCCGCGCCAGTCGGCGTTGAATTCCTCGTCGAGGACGTTGGGAAAATGGTGGAGGATCGCGAAGTAGAATTCTCGCCATGCCAGTTCCTTGATGAAAATGTCGATCCCCGCTCGGCCACTGGCCGAAGCCGCGGCGCGAGCCGCCATCGTTTCGGCGTAAACGGTGCGGATCGAGACCAGACCATAGCGCAGGTCTTGGGAGATCCGTGAGGTGCCGGCCGCTGCCGGGAAGTCGCGCTTGTCCGAGTAGTGTTGGATTTTTTCTGCCGTTGCGTGTTTCAGTCGAACGCGGGCCGCCCGCTCGCCAGGTTCGACGATTTGGCCAACGGGCGCCTCGAGGCCCCAGACCTTGACGGTCGGCAACGGCAGAGACTTGATCCGGGCAGGCGTTCGTAGCGGTAGGGGTTTAGCCAGCGGTATTGGCTTGGACAGCCCGAGCCAATTTCGGCTATATGGCGTGTAAACCCGGTAGGGGAGTTGGCTTTGGGTCAGTACTTCATCTGCGCCGTGAAGAGTGGCGTCCGCATGGGCGCAGCATTCGACCCCAAGCTCGGTGCATAGCTCGCGAACTGCTTTTTCCATCGCTTTTCCGAAAGGATCGGGGTCGGCGTTAAAGTGAATTGCAATGGCCTGACTCTCCAAAATTAAGGCGCGCAGCTCGGCAACCGCTTGTCCTTGCCGAATGATCAATCGGCCATCGAGCGTCTCCAGATTCTTTGCCAAAGACTCGAGCGAGCCGCATAAAAAATGCTGGCGATGGGGCCCCGTCCATGAGTGGCTGACTTTCCACTCGCTGAGAATGTAAACGGGAACCACGGGCAGTCCGCAGCTTGCCGCATGGTACAGCGCCGTATTGTCCGCGTTGCGCAGATCACGGCGAAACCAATGGATGACTGAAGCTTTCACGTCCGGCATGCAGCGAGTGTGTCGCGCGAATGGATTCACGCAACACCTGAGCGCTGGAGCTGGCGAAATTACTTCACTTCTTCCAGCAGTTTTTCGGCCTTCTTGACGGTGACGGGGCTCAATTTGCCGTCCACGCGCTTGGCGGATTCGAGCATGGGTTTGAGCTCTAGGAGCACCTTCTCTGCCGCTTCGAGAGATTTTTTGCTGTTACCAAACTTCTTGTCAGGGAAATATTTGGTGAACGTGGTGCCTGCCCTGCTGATACAGAGCCGCCATCCTTCAAATGCCGCATTTTCGTAGGTGAACCGGGTGAGATTGCGTTTCGATTTCATGGGTTTCAGGGAGTAAGAAGACTAAGATGCCACATTCTGCTAGGAATTCGAGTGGTATTTTTTGTCGTCGCCGCGCGAATTGAGGATTGGTGGTGAAAAATTCAGGAAAAAATGCTTTGCAAGCGGCCTCTCATCGTCATTTAGTCACGCCCCCGCGGGCAATCGCACAACGCCGTCGGTCCTCTGAGTGTCTTCTTCACCGAAGCCTCGCGCTCGCAAGAGGGTAACCCGGCAACCACAACACCACATGTCAGCAGTCAAACTCGCTCGTTTCGAGCTCCCGAACCGCCTCATTCGCAATGAGGATACCGCCACCGATACCTACGCCCAATTCACCGCCGAGCCATTCGAGCGTGGATACGGCCACACCGTCGGCAACTCCCTTCGCCGCGTTCTTCTTTCCTCTTTGGAAGGCGCTTCCATCACTTCGGTCCGCATCGCAGGTGTACAGCACGAATTCTCCAGCCTGCCGGGCGTGGTGGAAGACGTGACAGACATCGTGCTCAACCTCAAGAAAGTGAAGTTCAGCCACAATGAAAAGGATCCGCGTATTCTCACCATCAAGCTGGAAAAAGAAGGTGTCGTCACCGCAGGCGACATTCTGGCAGACCACATCTACGACGTGGTCAACAAGGATCAAGTCATCTGCACCCTCGACAAGAAGGTGAAGTTCGACTGCGAATTTGAAGTGCGCGTCGGCCGTGGTTTCTCCACCGGTGACGAAAACAAGCGTAAGGATCAGCCGATCGGCGTTATCGCCATCGATTCGATCTTCTCGCCGGTCACCCGCGTCAAGTACTCGGTCGAAACGACCCGGGTCGGTCAGATGACCGATTACGACAAGCTCATCCTCGACGTCTGGACCGACGGCCGCATCACGCCGCAAGACGCCGTGCTGCAAGCCTCCGCGATCCTTCGCAAGCACCTCGACGTCTTCGTCAACTATGACGAAAACGCCGTCGACTTCGAAGAAGCACCGGCCGAGTCGAGCGAAGAAAACGCCGCTCTCAAGAAGCTTCTCGGCATGTCGGTCAACGAAATCGAACTCTCGGTTCGTGCCGCCAACTGCCTCAACAATGCGAACATCACTTCGGTCGGCCAGCTCGCCATGAAGTCCGAAGCAGAAATGCTCAAGTATCGCAACTTCGGCAAGAAGTCCCTCAACGAGATCAAGGACAAGCTCGTCGAGCTCGGCCTCGGCCTTGGCATGACCTTCGAGCCTGGTTTGCTTTCCGGTCCTGCAGCAGCCTCCCGTGGTCCACGCCTCGGTGTGGAAGACGAAGCACCAGTCGGACTCGCTGACCTGATCGCTCAAAACCTCGACGACTAACCTTAAAAATCTAGAAACGGAAGCAACCGATGAGACATCGCAGCAAAACAGTTAAGCTCAAACGCAACGCCTCGCACCGCAAGGCACTCCTTGCCAACTTGGCATGCAGCCTGATTGAGCACGGCCGCATTAAAACCACCCTCGGCAAGGCCAAAGCGCTTCGTCCAGTCGCGGAAAAGTTGATCACCCTCGCCAAGCGCGACGATCTTCATTCCCGCCGTCTGGCCATCGCTTTCCTTCATCAGAAGGATATCGTCACCAAACTTTTCTCCGAAACAGCACCTGCTTCGAAGGATCGTCAAGGCGGTTACTGCCGGATCACCAAACTCGGCGCCCGCATGAGCGACTCCGCCCCGATGGCCATCATCGAGTGGGTCGACAGCGCCGCCGTTGCTGAAGAAGCACCTGCTGCAGAAGCGAAGGCTTCCGAAGCTGTAGTTGAAGTGGCTGGAGAGTAATCTCTGCAACAACTAAGATTCCTAAAAACCGCCTGTGCGTGAGCGCAGGCGGTTTTTTTTGACCCAATTTAGCGATGGCGCGGGTGGAAGTCGGGGCTAATGTGCGCCATGCAGACACTGCACAACGCCTATCTCGGTTCCCTCGTCGCCGACGCACTCGCGATGCCTGGTCACTGGTATTACGACCGGGAGGCTCTCAGGCGCGACTACGGAGTAATCGACCGCTTCCAAGCACCGCGAAATCCACACCCCGGCAGCATCCTCTGGCGTTCGGAATACCACGCGCTCAATGAACGGGGCGACATCCTCCGCGACCAAGCCGTCTTCTGGGGCCAGCGCGACATTCACTACCACCAATTGCTCGAGGCCGGTGAAAACACCGTGAATTTCCGACTCGCCGCCGAACTCCACGATCAAGTCCGTTCCAACGGTAACTATGATCCCGAGCGCTGGGCCTGCCGCTACATCGAGTGCATGTTGACACCCGGCTGGCATCGCGACACCTATCTGGAGGAATACCATCGCGGATTTTTCACCCGTTACGCGCAAGGCAAGGCTGTCACCAAGTGCGGAATCTCCGATGAACACATCGGCGGACTCGCCCAAATCCCCGCGCTGCTGGCGGCACTGCCGGAGAATGCTGATTGGCGGTCCGCCACACGCGAGCACCTCGCGCTCACCCATCGCCACAGCAATGTCCAACGAGCCGCCGATTGTCTCGCCCGACTGCTGAAATCCATCGTCGTGGGCACTCCGTTGCGCGAGGCGATCGCAAGCGAAGCGGGCGATTGGTTCTCCAGTCGGAAAGCCGAGCGCTGGGCGGCGCGACCGGACGATGAAATCATCGGCAGCGTCCTGAGCCCTGCTTGTTATATTGATCAAGCGTTCCCAGCCGCCCTCTATCTGGCATGGAAATATCACGACCAGTTCGACACCGGCATCGTCGCCAATGCCATGGTCGGCGGAGACAACTGTCACCGAGGTGCCGTCGTTGGTTCCCTTCTTGCCGCGGCGAATGGTATCGACGACCGATGGGCCGCCGGCTTGCAGGCATTCCGCGAAACTGCCGCTGCTCCCTAACATGAACGGCGAACTCTTTCCTTCCCCTGACCCCGTCTGGGCATCTACCCGCAAGGACGCGCTCGCCCAGCTCGATGCCTTCATTCCAGCCGCCGGCCGCTACGGACGTGACCGGAACCATGTGTTCTCCGGCCATACCAATGTGTCGCGTCTCTCCCCAGCGATCCGGCACCGGCTGATCCTCGAATCCGAATGTGCGGCAGCTCCCCTTCGTCGCTACGCCGAATCCACCGTCGAGAAGTTCACCCAAGAAGTGTATTGGCGCCGCTATTGGAAAAACTGGCTTTCGCTTCGTCCCCAAGTCTGGGCCGATTACCTCGATCAACTTGAGGCGCTCCAAAACGACCCGCACGCCGAAGCACCCCTGACGCGCGCAGCCCGCTGCGCAGCCGGTGAAAGTTCGGTCGCCATCATGAACCACTTCGCCCGCGAACTGATAGAGACCGGCTATCTTCACAACCACGCCCGCATGTGGTTCGCCGGGTGGTGGATTCATATTGAGCGACTCCCTTGGCAACTCGGGGCCGACTTTTTCCTCCGCCATCTTCTCGATGGAGATCCAGCATCTAATACGCTCTCGTGGCGTTGGGTCGCCGGGCTACAGACTCCGGGAAAAACTTACCTACCCCGCCGCAGCAATCTCGAGAAATACCTGCCACCCGAAGTGCTTGAAATGCACCACAAGGGACTGGAACAGCTCGAACAGCCTCGCGCTTTGATTCTTCCCGCCGAGGAGCGACCCGCGATTACTCGCCCCTCACTTCCGCCCACGCCATCGCTGGGGGAGGGCCGGTTCGGCATCTGGATTCACGAGGAAGATCTCCTCGTCGAGCAAAGTCCGCTCGCTTCGCTCAAACCTGTCAACATCCTCGCCATCGGTGACACCGCTACCTGGCTCCGTCTCCGCTACCCGGAACCAAAAACCGCCTGGCTCCGGATCGCGCTCACTGACGCGGCCCGGCGTGCCGGCTCCGCCTTCGGGGTCGAAGCCCAGGTCCAAGACAGCTCGACCGCTATCGAAGCGCTTCTTCATTGGGCGACCGAGCACCAGCTCCAACAGATCGCCGCCATGCGGCCCGAGATCGGACCACTTCACGATCAACTCCAAGAACTACGGAGCGCGCTCACAAAAATTGGCGTCGAGTTGGTTCTCTTCGACCGCCCTGAAGACCTCGCCCTTCGTCCTCTCGCCACCGGTGGTTTCTTTGGTTTCTGGGAGAAGATGCAGAAGTCGCCGTTCGCCGGGGATTTGTGAGATGCCTAGATTGACCCGATGAATGCTGGCGGTTTTTTATTGGCCCCATCCTTCCCATTCCTCCCATCTCCCGCTACAACCCCGCCATGAGCGACTCCATTGCCGAACTAACGGCCCAGATTCAAGACTTCGTCAATGCCCGCGAGTGGCGGAAATACCACAATGCCAAAGACCTCGCCGTGGCGATTGCCGCCGAGGCTGGCGAGTTGATGCAGCACTTTGTCTGGCAGCAGGAAGACCAGATCGAGGAACGCTTATTGAAGCGCCGTGAAGAAATTGCCTCCGAGATCGCGGACGTCGGCATCCTGTTGTTCGAATTCGCCGACAATCTCGGCTTCAAACTCGGTGAGGTGATGTCGGCCAAGATCGCGAACAACGACATCCGCTACCCCGTCGAAAAATCTCGCGGCAACAACCTGAAATACTCCGAACTGTGAGCGAGGAAACCCCACGCCCACCGCGCCGCAAACGCTACAGCGGTAAAAACCCCCGCCGCTTCGAAGACAAGTACAAGGAGCATGACCCTGCTCGCTACGGTGATACCGTGGCTAGGGTCCTCGCTTCGGGCAAAACTCCCGCCGGCTCCCATATCCCGATTCTCGTCGAGGAATCGCTCGCTGCCCTGCAACTGCAGTCCGGAATGATCGGCATGGATGCCACGCTCGGCTACGGTGGCCACGCCCTGAGAATTCTCGAAGCGATTGCCCCCACTGGCAAACTCATCGGTCTGGATCTCGATCCCCTCGAACTTCCAAAAACCGCAGCGCGCCTCGCCGCTGCGGGTTATGGCAGCGACCTATTTGAAGGCGTGCGCTCGAACTATGCGGGCATCGCCAAGGTGCTGGCGGAACGCAATCAGTCCGAAGTGGATTTTATTTTTGCCGACCTTGGCTGCTCCTCGATGCAGTTCGACGATCCCGCACGTGGTTTTAGCTTCAAATCCGCTGGCCCGCTCGACATGCGGATGAACCCCGATCGCGGACTGTCCGCTGCCGATTGGTTGGCCAAGGTCAGCGCCGAAAAACTCGAAATCGCTCTCGTCGATCACTCGGACGAGCCGCGCGCCGAAACCCTTGCGCTCGCCTTGGCTGGCAAATCGTTTGCCAACACTCTGACTCTGGCCCAAGCGATCCGCGAATCCATCCGCGTCAGCGACGATGATGAGCGCGAACTCACGGTGCGGCGGGTCTTCCAGGCCGTGCGGATCGCCGTGAACGAAGAATTTACCGCGCTCGATGCCTTCCTTCGGATGTTGCCGAAATGCCTCAAACCCGGAGGCCGTGCCGCCATTCTCACCTTCCACTCGGGCGAAGACCGGCGCGTCAAGCAGGTCATGAAAGCCGGTATCCGCGATGGTATTTTCTTGGAGATGAGCCAAGACATTGTCACCGCCGGTCCGGAAGAGCGCCGACTGAATCCAAGAAGCAGCTCGGCGAAGCTGCGCTGGGTCACTCGGGCCTAGCAGTCGCCTCAAGGGTTAAGCAGGGAGGCTGCCATGGCACGGGCTTGTTCACCCCCACCGCCTAACATACGGACGAGTTCTTGGACTCGTGTTTCCCCGTTGACGGGGTACAGGCGGGAACGGGTGCGGCCGGCGATGACTTCTTTTTCCACCACGAAGTGGTGGGCGGCGGTTGCCGCAACTTGCGGAAAGTGAGTGATCGCCACGACTTGATGGCGGATGCCGAGTGCGGCCATTTTGCGGCCGACGGCGCGGGCCACTTCGCCTCCCACGTTCGCGTCGATCTCATCAAAGACCATCAGCGGAGTGGCGTCTTGGTCGGCTAGCGCGGATTTGACGGCCAGCATGACGCGACTGATCTCGCCCGATGAGGCGATTTGCCGCAGGGGCAGCAAGGGTTCGCCGGGGTTCGGGCCGAACTGGAATTCGATGGACTCCAGCCCTTGTGGGCTGGGATCGGCCGTGGACTTGAGCGGAGCCTCGAAGGAGGATTGTTTGAAGCCCAGATCCTTGAGCTGTCCGGAAATTTCCTTGGCGAGTTTGGGCGCAGCTTTGCGGCGGAGCGTGCTGAGGGATTTGCCGCTGGCATTGAGAGCACTGCGGCAGGCGGCGAGTTCGCGTTCGAGGACCTCGAGCTTCTCGCCGCGGTTTTCGATCGTGTCGAGGCGGGCTGCAGCGGCATCGCGGCGCGCCATCACGTCGGTGAGTGACGGGCCGTATTTCCGCTTGAGGGATTCTAGCAGATTGACGCGCTCTTCGAGGCTGGCTGCTTCGGCGGGGTCGATGTCGAGTTCGTCGGAGTAATCGGCGAGGTTACTCTCGAGATCTTGCAGCTCGAGGCAGGCAGTTTCGAGCGAGGCGGTGCGATCGCGGATGGATGGGTCGAGCTTTTCCAGGTCGCGGACGAGGCGCTGAACTTCGGATAGACGTTCGAGAATTCCATCGTCGCCATTCAACGCTGCGGTGGCAGTTGCAGCAGCTTCGACGAGGCGACTGGCATTCGACGCGCGCCGCCACCGGTCTTCCAATTCGTGTTCGTCTTCGGGTTTGAGTTGGGCGGTGTCGATTTCTTGCAGTTGGTAGCGGAGCAGATCGAGTTCTTGTTCGCTGGCGTTTTCCGCGTGGCGGATTTCTTCCAGTTCGGCGGCTTTGGTCCGCCACGAGCGGTAGGATTCGCGGTAGGTCGACAGTGCGGAATCGGCACCGGCGTAGGCATCCAGCATCGCGAGTTGGCGCTCGGTGGAGAGCAGCGATTGGTGGTCGTGAGGACCATGGAGATCGACGAGGCGTTCCCCCAAGCGCTTGAGTAGTGCGAGAGTGACGGGAGAATCGTTGATGAATTGGCGGTTGGCGGTCTGGCCGATGATGCGGCGGACGATCAACTGAGTGTCGTCGCAGCGGGCAAGGCCGCCATCCTCGAGGATGCTGTTGATTTCCGGCGGGTCTTTGAGCTCAAAAACAGCCTCGACCGCGCAGCTATCTTCGCCGGTGCGGATCAGGTTTTTGTCGGCGCGTTCGCCCAGTACCAACTTGAGGGCACCTACGATCACCGATTTTCCGGCACCTGTTTCACCGGTGACGCTGATCAGACCAGGGCCGAGTTCCCACGCGAGTTCGTCAACGAGGGCGAGATTGCGGATTTTGAGAAGAGTGAGCATTCGTTTTGCGGAACGTGTGGTATTATGCAAGGGTCTCCGCAGGAAGCAATGACGGCGAATTTTTCCTTAACATTTCTTGGCACAGGGACTTCAGTGGGGGTGCCGGTGATTGGTTGCGATTGCCAAGTTTGTCGGTCAGAAGACCCGCTTAACAAGCGTTTGCGCTCGTCGGTTGTGGTGCGGGCAGGGGATGTCACATTGCTGGTGGACTCCGGGCCGGATTTGCGGATGCAGGCGCTGCGCGAGGGTCTGCGGGAGATTGACGCGGTCATTTATACCCACGCCCATCAGGATCACGTGGCGGGGTTTGACGAGTTGAGGGCGTTTTGCTGGCGGAGAACCGAGCCTTTGCCTTTGCACGCCGCGGCCGGCTGCATGGAGTCATTGAAGAATATGTTTAGCTGGGCATTTTTTCCCGTGACTGTCGTTGATGGCTACGTCAGACCCGACGCGCGAACCATCGACGGACCATTTTATTACGGGGATCTTAAGGTGACGCCGCTGCCGGTGGTGCACGGCACGGTCGAGACCATCGGGTTCTTGTTTGAGTACCCCGGATCGCGCAAGGTGGCCTATTTGCCGGACGTGAAGCGGATTCCCGCCGATGTGATGGATCTGCTGCGAGATGTTGATGTGCTGATCATTGACGCGCTGCGAACCACCCCGCACCCCACCCATCTATCGCTGGCAGAGGCATTGGAAGTCGCCCGCGAATTGAAAGCGCGGGAGACCTGGCTCACCCACTTAAGTCATGAGTACGATGCCACAGTCGCCGCCAATGAGTTGCCTTTGGGGGTGCGACTGGCATGGGACGGACTGCGCCTCTCATTCTAATGGGTGCCGGGTCTTGCATTGATCGGGTAATTTGAACAAGATGCAAACAATGAGAACACTCGCACTGATTTTGCTACTGCTGGTGGGGTGCCGACAGCCCTTGGTGGCAGCGATCGCCCCTGAATCAGTGGCCGTGCTCTACAATTCAGCCGTGCCGGAATCTCGGAAATTGGCGGACCTGTATCGCATCGCACGCGGGATTCCGTTGGAAAACCTGATCGCCTTGGAAATGCCGATCAGTGCCGACATTTCCCGCGAGGAATATGACAAATCGATCCGCAAGCCACTACGCAGGGAGTTCCAGAGCCGTAGCTGGTGGCGGCTCAAAGCCGACGGTGGCGGCGTGACTCTACCCTCGGTGAACCGTATCCGCGTCTTGGTGACGATGCGCGGGGTGCCGCTGCGTATCAAGGCGATGCCTAAAGCGGCGGGCGCGACTTCGATTTCTAAAGACGTCACCGTGGGACACGATGAGGCATCCGTTGACTCGGAACTGGCGATGTTTG
>JBAXLW010000039.1:0-18825 GCA_037134575.1 Verrucomicrobiota bacterium
GATCGATTGATCGGGCGTTGATGCATTTCGGATTGCGCCGGGCGGCATTGCGGAGACGATGGCGGCGCATGGCGTATTTGGCAGACCGGGCATTTGAGTTGATATCCTCCGCATATGAGCGCGGGCGGCTGGCGCATGCCTTTCTCATCAGTGGGGCCCATGGCAGCGGTAAGGAAAACCTGGCGGCGCGCATCATCCAGCTGGTCAACGGCGGCGCACAGTCCGGCGGCTTTGATTTGTTTGGCGAGCCGGTGGTGGTGGCGACCCCGGCGCTGGATGAACTCGAAAGCGGCTGGATCCGCATCGTGCGGCCGCGGATGAAGTCGCGGCGCATCGGCGTTGATGAAATCCGCGACCTGGAACAAACGCTGCACCTCGCTGCACCCGGCGGCGCTTGCAAAGTTGGCGTCATCACTGAGGCCGACCGGATGAACGACCAGTCGGCGAATGCGTTCCTGAAAACTCTGGAAGAGCCTCCGCAAAACACGTTGTTGCTGTTGCTGACCGCCAATCCGCAGCGCCTGCTGCCGACGATTCTTTCCCGCTGTGTGCGCCTACCGCTGTTAGACGGCCGCGCGCTGCTGGCCGATGGCGGGGCCGAGCTGGTCAGCGCGCTGAATCAAGCCGCCACCCGCGGATTCGGCACGCCAGTCGCTGCGCTGCATTTGAAGGCGGCGTTTGCCTCGTTCCTGACCGACTTCCGCGAGGAGGCGGACGCTGCAGCCAAGACCGCCGAAAAGGAGGAAACCGCGGCCTACCGCGATGCGACGGACGGTGCCTGGTTGAAAGAGCGCGAGGCCTTTCATAAAGCTGCGGCCGAGGCTGAATACCTCGACGCGCGCAACCGCCTCTTTGACGTGCTGATGGCATGGATGGCTGATCTGCTGCGGATGAAGGTCAATGGCGGCGGGCTCGATTTTCCTGAGTCCGCGCCCGCCCTGCGCAGCCTCGCCGAGGCGGAGACGGAAGGCCGCTTGCTGAAGCGCATGGATGCGCTCGAATCGCTGCGCCGCACGCTGGAGACCAATGCCTTCGAGCCGCTGGCGATTGAAGTCGGATTCCTCAAGGCCTTTGGCTGAAGCTTTGGCTGCATTTCACCGATTGATCCAATCACTTCCTTGTCGAATCATTCTCAACTGGCCGTCATCGGCGGCGGACCGGCGGGGCTCCGCGCGGCGGAAGTCGCGGCCACTGCGGGCCTGCAAGTCACGCTACACGACGGGAAGCCGTCCGTTGGCCGGAAGTTTCTCGTCGCGGGCAAGGGTGGGCTGAACCTCACTCACGGCGAGGCGTTCGAGCGTTTTGTCGGCCGCTACTCCGGCCCCAACCAGCCCGCGGAAATCTGGCAGAGCCTGATCGCCGACTTTGATCCTGCCGCACTGCGCGCATGGGCGGCCGAGCTCGGGGTGGAAACCTTCCAAGCCACCAGTGGCCGTGTTTACCCGCGCGCGCTCAAAGCGGCGCCGTTGTTGCGCCGTTGGATCGAGCGGCTGCGCGGGCTCGGTGTGCGTTTCGAGATGAATCACCGCTGGACCTCGCTCGTCCCCGGTACGCCGTACCAGCTCGGGTTTGCCAATGGCGCGGCCGCCACGGCGGATGCGGTGATCTTTGCGCTCGGTGGCGGATCATGGTCAAAAACCGGCTCGGACGGTGGCTGGACGGGCGTTTTCGGAAAACTCGGCATTGCCCTGCATCCGCTCGCGCCCGCCAACTGCGGCTGGGAACACGCGTGGTCGCCCGCCGTCCTCGCCCAAGCCGAGGGCCAGCCTTTGAAAAACATTCACGTCAGCGCCGGCGACCACACGGCCATCGGCGAGCTGATGCTCACCCGCTATGGCCTCGAAGGCGGTGCCATCTATCAGCTCGGTGCCGCCCTCCGCGCTATGCCGGAACCCGCCATCGCGATCGACTTCAAGCCCACCTTCACGCATGATCAACTCGTCGCGAAGATGCAATCGGTCCGCCGCGATTTTCTCGCCGCCGCCCGCGACTGTTGGAAACTGAGTCCGCCGGCCCACGCCATTCTTTCCCGCCAAACTTGGGACGACTCAAATTCGCTCGCCCGCGAGGTTAAACACTGCCTCATCCCGCTCACCCGCCCGCGCCCCATCGACGAGGCGATTTCCTCCGCTGGCGGCATCTGTTGGAGCGAAACCGACGCCAGCCTGATGCTGAAAAAGCTTCCCGGTATTTTTGTCGCCGGAGAGATGATCGACTGGGAAGCACCCACCGGCGGCTACCTCATGCAAGGCTGTTTCGCCACCGCCACCCGTGCCGCTGGGGCTGCGGTCGATTGGCTGAAGGCATCAATGGTCTAGGCGACCGGGAGCAGCGAGGGCTTGCGTGGAGCGTCTTTTGCCACTAAAGGTAAGACATGATCACAAGTCGTGAGATTGAAAAAGCCATTCATCAACTTCCCAAGGAGGAGAAGTGGGATTTGCTGCATCGGTTTTCGGAGGGGCTGTGGGAGGACTGGGATCGACAAATCGCTGAAGATTTGTCGGCAGGAAAGCTGGATGGGATTCTTGCCGAGGTCCGCTCTGATATCGCCGCTGGCAATACCCGTTCTTTGGATGAAGTCCTTAACCACGGATAAGTTCTGGGCGACTTATGCCCGACTTCCCAAGGACGTTCGACAGGCTGCCCGCAAGCAGTATCGGTTGTGGCAGAAAGACCCATACTATCACTCCGTTCAATTCAAGCGGATCGGTGAACTTTGGTCGGCTCGCGTGACGAAAGATTACCGGGCGTTGGCGATCCTTGAGTGTGATACCTACTATTGGTTTTGGATCGGGACGCACGCAGATTACGACCGGATGATCCGATCGCGGTGAGGCGTGTATTTGCTGAAAATTCGGGATTCCCCGCGCGGGTATCGGGGTGGTAGCATCGCCGCATGGGAAAAGGCTATGAGACGCATCAAGCAAGGGTGGCAGCGCTGCAGGCGCTGGGCAAGGATCTGGCACGGCGGGCAAAGTCGAAGTGCGAACTAACGGGCACGGCCGGTGTGCCGTTGCGACCGTACGAGGTTCCGCCGGTGGCGGCCGAACCCGATCTGGAGCGCACGCTATTGCTGTGTGAGGCTTGTCACGAAGTGCTCGAGCAGCCGAAGCGCTTGGCGGGTCGTGCTTGGCAAGGCTTGGCCGAAGTTGTTTGGAGTGAGATGCCTGCGATTCAGGTGGTGGCGTGGCGGATGCTGCGGTGCCTGGCCAAGCGCGAGGACTGGGCACGCGAGGTGGTGGAGGAAATTTTTCTCGATCCAGAGGTGGAAGCGTGGGCGGAGTTGGAAGAGCTTTGAGCGAACCTAACGTTTCGAGCGCAACTTCGTCCCCGATTCGCGGTTTCATCGTCCATGTTGAGCGCAGATTATGCAGCGATACCTTTTTTCTGAACATGGAGCCTGATGCTACTGCCACTCCCGTTCCAGCACACGTGAGCGTGACTGATTTCGCGCTGATGGAGCGGGTCGGCGCAGGGGATCATGCGGCGTTTCGTCACTTGGTCGAACGCCACCAGCACGCCGTCATCGGCACGGTGGCAAAGATGTTAGGCAATTCATCCGAGGCGGAAGACATCGCTCAACAGGTGTTTCTACGGATCTGGCGCAACGCAAAACGCTATCGACCGGACGCGAAGTTTACGACTTACCTTTTTACGATCACGCGCAATCTAGTCTTCAACGAGACTCGCCGCCGCAGTCGCAAGAAGGAGTTTTCCTTGGACGAGCGCGAGGAGAGCGCCAATCTTTCGATGGAGGGAGACCCCGCCCGTCAGCCCGATGCGGAGTTGCTACAAGCCGAGCTGCAACGCGCAGTGGATGACGCAATTGCCTCTCTACCAGAAACCCAGCGGATGGCCGTGGTGCTGCGGCGCTATGAACAGCTGTCGTACGAGGAAATCGCCGAAGTTTTGGAACTCTCCGTTTCAGCCGTGAAGAGCCTGTTGTTTCGAGCGCGCAGCGCGCTCCGCGAATCGCTGGCACGTTATCTCGTGGATGGAAACCTATCTTGAGTGGTGGATCGCTTCGCAGATGGCGGGAAAGATTTGGCGCTTGCGGCTGACCACGCCGGGAGCGTGGAAGAGCGAGTGGTCGATCTGCTCGAAGGGCAGTTTCATCAGCACTGATTCGTGGCCGATGGCCAGGATCATGCTATGGTGCAGCGCTACATCTGTCACCGCGAGAACTGCTAGATCGTAGTTTTCACGGTAGTAAAGTTTCTTGAGCATGGCTTCCAGTTCATCCCGGCGCGCCGCAAAGCCATGGAGGTCGCGTTCTTCCACTTGTGAAATACTAACAGACAATCCTTGTTCAGTGAACTCCTTGCGGTCTGCGTTGAGAATTTCTTCGGGGGTGCCAGTGGCGATCAACGAGCCGACGGCAAAGAATTCGTCGGTGAACTTATTGGGGTCCACTCCTGCCATGGCGCTAAGCCACGTGAGCATTTCGTGGTCTAGCAGGGTCGTGGTCGGCGAAGTCAGGCACAGCGTGTCAGAGATGATGCCAGCGCAAAGGCACATAGCGACGCTGGGCGCAGGCGAGATTTTGCGGTGGAAAAACTTGCGGCCCACCAGTGTGCAAGTCGATCCGACGGGCTCGTTCAAATAGCGGATGGGTTCCCGCGATACCAGATCGCCCGCAAGGCGGTGGTGGTCGATGACTTCGGTGATTTCCGCCTCTTCGACCCCATTAACCGCTTGGGCATATTCGTTGTGATCGACCAACGCGAGGCGAATGCGCGGTGGATCAATGAGGTCGGACTTGGAAATCACTCCGGTCATGATGAGGCTGTTGGCCTCCACCACGGGGAACAGGTCTTGATCGAGAGGAGTGAGTCGCTTGCGAAGGACCGAGATGGGTTCGTTGAGACCGACGGTGAGAAAGTTTTTCTCCATGACGTGGCGCACGGTACGGGAGCACCGGATCAATGTGGAGGCACTGGCCGTATCTTGTTGGCAGCGGAGGACGATGACCCCTTTGCGCGCGGCATAGGCGCTTACTTCCGCAGGAACTGGGTTGCCGCCGGTGACGAGTAGGGCGCGGGCGCCGTGATCGATGGCGTAGCGTTGCACGATCGGGCGGTCGCCACAGATGACCAGGAATTTGCCCACATTGCCATCCTGTGTGGCCTGTTGGAGGCGCTTGTCGACGGTCGCCTGCGATGATGCGCCGACGAGCAAAATTAGATCTTCTTCGAACTCTTGAGAGGGGAGTTGCGCGCCGACTTTTTCCGCCTGCAATGTGTCAGCGAGTTTCGCCAGCGAGACATGGACCATCCGCACGCTGAGACCTTCCGTATCCGCCGGCAGCAAAAGTTTGAGCAAATCAAAGTAGCGTAGAATGCCGCAAACGTTGCCATCGTGATCCTCGACGGGTACGCAGCGGATCTCGGCGGCTAGCATGCGCCGGTAGGCTGTTAGGAATGTATCGGCTACATTCACCTTGATAATTTTTCGGTGGCAGACCATGCCGGCGTTGACCCGCACGTCGGTGAGTAGCACCGGAGCCTCCAGTTTTGCGCGTTCCAGTACCCATTTCGTTCGCTGAGAAATTTCACCACAGCGAGCAGCGATCGCATTTGGTTCTTCACCCGAGGCCTGCAGCAGGGAGGCGTAGCCGATGGCGGAACAAATCGCATCGGTGTCTGGGTTTTTGTGGCCAATTACGTAGAATGGAGTTTGCGGCATAATGAGTGTTAGTGGTAGCAGCGAATTGGCTATCGTAGATTGGGCCAAGAATACATCAAGAAGCAATCTGTTGTTCTGAGGGAGATTTGTAGCGGTGGGGGATTACATGCGATCGGGTACTTTGATCCCTAATAGATAAAGTCCTTGTTTGAGGGTGCGGGACGTCAGCTCGCAAAGCGCCAGACGGCTGGAGCGTGTCAATTCATCCGCCTTGAGCACCGGGCAGGCCTCAAAAAACGAATGGAAGGCGCGAGCCAGTTCCAACACATAGTTCGCCAGCAGATTCGGGCGGAAGTCTTCGAGAATCGTTGGCAGCACTTCGCCAAAGCGGACGAGCAAGCGTGCAAGGTGGATTTCCGCCTCCTCGTTGAGGTGGATTTCTGCAGCGGCGGCATCGAAGGGCGCATCAAGCTTGCGGAAAATCGAGCGAATGCGGACGTGAGAGTATTGCAGGTAGGGTGCGGTGTCACCTTGGAGGGCCAACATCCGGTCCCACGAGAAAACATAGTCGGTCAGACGGTTCTGTGAGAGTTCCGCAAATTTCACCGCGCCGATGCCTACGATCTCGGCGATCGCGGCGGCTTCTTCGCCCTGTAGGTCGGGGTTTTTTTCGGCGATCGCTTTGGCCGCGCGCTCGACGGCTTCCTCCAGCACCTCGATGAGTCCGACATTGTCACCCGAGCGGGTTTTCATCAGCTTTCGGTCGTCGCCGAGGATCGACCCGAAACCGATGTGCTTGAAGTCGCCGGTCTTTCCCCAACGCGCGGCGGCGTCGAAGAGTTGGCGGAAATGCAACTGCTGTGGCACGCCGACGACGTACCAGATGTGATCGGCCTTCCATTCGTCGATGCGGAACTGGATCGTCGAAAGATCGGTCGTGGCGTAGAGGAAGCCGCCATCCGCCTTGCGGATGATCGCTGGATTGTCAGTCCAGCCCTCTTCCTTGTGAACCATGAACGGGTCCTCTTCGCGCGGTTTGGAATGGTCGGAAAAGATGCAGATCGCGCCGCTGCTTTCGCGGGCGATGCCTCGTTCGAGGAATTCATCGACGAGTCCGGCGAGGCGATCGTTGTAGTAACTTTCGCCCAGCCAGTGGTCGAACTTCACATCAAGGCGGTCGTAGATTTTTTGCAGTCCGTTTTGGGAAACCTCGATGCATTGCTTCCAAATCGCCAAGTTGGTGGCGTCGCCCGCTTGGAGTTTGACGAGTTCGGCCTTGCAGGTTTCCAGCACGCTGGGATCCTCCTTGGCGGCGGCGTTGACCAGGCGATAGACGCGAACCAGTTCGGGGATCGGGTCGGTCGCCAGCGCTGCCTCGTCTAGGAAATGGTTCCAGCCGTAGATAATCATCCCGAACTGGGTGCCCCAGTCGCCGATGTGGTTGTCGGCGATGACCGTGAAGCCGAGGAAGCGCGCGATGCGGGAAAGGGAGTCGCCGATGATCGTCGAACGGATGTGTCCAACATGCATCGGCTTGGCGACGTTGGGCGCGGAAAAGTCGATGACCACGGTTTTTCCAGCGCCGGTGGCAGGTACGCCGAGCCGTTCGTCGCGGATCAGGGCAGCGGTGCGCGCGGCATAGGCGGTGGGGAGGATGCGAAAATTGATAAAGCCCGGGCCTGCAATGTCGGCGGTGGCCAAGCCATCGAGCGCGAGGTGATCGATGATTTCCTGAGCCAGCGCGCGGGGATTGGTCTTGCGCGCCTTGGCCAAGACCATTGCGGCGTTCGATTGATAATCGCCAAAGCGTAGATCTGCGGCAGTCGTCACGGCGGCGGTGGTGGATTCACCCAGAGTAGCAGTCAGCGCGGCGGCGAGGCGTGATTCGAGTTCCTGAAGAAGCGTCATACAAAGAAAGGGTCGGCGCGTTAGACGTCCGCACGGGAAGGCTTGAAGTCCAAAATAGCGAGAACTTCCTCCGGAATTTCCGCAGCGTTGAGTTGCTCTAAGATCTCACGATTGACAAATATTTTCGCGATGGCGGCGAGTGTTTTCAGGTGGAGATGATAATTCGTGCGCGGCACGATGAAGAGAATGATCAGATGCACCGGAGCATTGTCCAAGGCGGTGAAGTCGATGCCGGCCTTTGATCGACCAAAGACCGCGACCACATTTTCGAGATGATCGGAGAAAGCATGGGGGATGGCCACCCCCGAGCCGATGCCGGTGCTCAGCAACTCCTCGCGGACACGGAAGGAATCCAGCATGGCGTCGTAATGAGAAGCAGCCAGTTGGCCAATGCGGACCAAGTGGTCGACCAATTCGACAATGGCAGTCCAGTGGTGGTCCGCCTCCATATCGAGGAGGATTTGTTCTGCACTTAACAAATTCGCTAACTTCATAAAACGAAAACCAAATCCGCAGACAACTGCGGAGGAATCGACTGACTATCGGTCTAATCGCCTGATGGCAAGCGGATTTCCGACACGGGACCGCAGTGGTTGGGCAGTTTGAATGCGTCAAGGGGTTGACGCTAGCAGAAAGGCAGCTACAAGGTTGCCATCATGCAAGTCGACAACGACCCTAATCAACCACTGGATGCACCGGTGGCCGCTGACGCCGTGGAGCCTACCTCCGATGCCCCCGCCACTGAAACCGCGCTTGACCCGTGGGAAACTCTGGAAGCTGAGGCCGCTAAGTGGAAGGAAATCTCCCTGCGCACCGCCGCCGAGATGGAAAACCTTCGCAAACGCACCGCCCGCGAGCGCGAGGACGCCATCCGCTACGCTAACCAGCGCCTGCTCGAAGACCTTCTGCCCGTGATCGATAATTTCGAAATGGGCATGATGGCGGCCGCTCAAGATACCTCGTCGATGATCTACATCGGTATGAACATGGTCCGCCGCCAGCTCAATGAATTCCTCACTTCCCAAGGGGTTGAGGAAATTCCGACGACGGGCAACTTTGACCCGAACCTGCATGATGCCGTGGCCCAGGAAGAAGATGGTGCAGGCGAAGAGGGCCGCATTCTGCGCGTCACTCGCCGCGGATTCCGCCTGCGCGACCGCTTGCTGCGCCCTGCCGGCGTGGTCGTTTCCAAAGCCCCAACCCCTACTGAAGGCGTAGAAGCTTAAAAGATAATGTCAGAGAAACGCGATTACTACGAAATCTTGGAAGTCACGCGCGATGCCGGCGCGGAGGTCATCAAAAAATCTTACCGCAAACTGGCGGTCAAATTTCACCCGGATAAGAACCCAGGCGACCACACAGCGGAAGATAAGTTCAAGGAACTCGGCGAAGCCTACGAGGCGCTGAGTGACCCAGATAAGCGGGCAGCCTACGACCGCTACGGCCATGCAGCGTTCAACGGCGGCGGTGGTCGTTCGAATGGCGGCGGCTTCCACGATCCGATGGACATGTTCTCGCAGGTTTTCGGCGGTGGCTTCGGCGGCGGCTTCGAAGAATTTTTCGGCGGCGGGGCCTCGCGCAAAGGCTCGGGCAAACAACGTGGCAGCGACCTGCGCTACGATCTGGAAATCTCGCTCGAAGAGGCCGCGCGCGGCGTCGAGAAAGAGCTCGAAATTGAACGCTTCGTCCCCTGCGAACCGTGCGGTGCCAAAGGCTCCAAAGGAGCTGGCGGAGTTCGCCCTTGCACTAGCTGTGGCGGGCGCGGTGTGGTGGCTCGCCAAGCGGGCATCTTCATCCAGCAAACGCCGTGCCCGGAATGCCGCGGTGCTGGTGAAACGGTTTCAGACCCGTGTCCGAGCTGCAAAGGTGATGGCCGCGTCCAGCGCGATAGCCGCATCAAGCTCCGCATCCCTGCGGGCGTTGATACCGGCACTCGCTTACGTTCGTCTGGAAACGGCGATGCTGGCGTGCGCGGCGGATCGGCGGGCGACCTGTATGTTTTCCTCCACGTCCGCGATCACGACATTTTCGAGCGCGATGATGCGGACTTATTCTGCTCCGTGCCACTGCCGTTCTCGGTGGCTGCACTTGGTGGCGAACTCAAGGTGCCGTCGCTTGACGGTCAGTCTTCGATCAAAATCCCCGCTGGCACCCAAGGCGGCACCGTCTTCCGTCTTCGCGAGAAAGGCATGCCCGTGCTTTCCAACGGCCGCCGCGGCGACCTAAACGTCACCGTGCAAGTCGAGGTCCCGACCAGACTCAGTGGCGAGCAGCAGGAAAAACTCCGCGAGTTTTCGGAATCCATCGGCGATCACAACTCACCGATGCAGGAAGGATTCTTCAAAAAAGCCAAGCGCTTCTTCGATCTCTGAGAGGTCCGTCCCATGGCCCGCTTCTATCTCCCGCCTGCCGCATGGCATTCAGACATCGCTCTGACGGGTGATGAAGCGCGCCATCTTTCCCAAGTTCTCCGCACCAAGCCCGGCGAGTCGATCACGGTCTTCGACGGCCAGGGCCGCCGCGCGGTGGCGCAGGTTCTGAGCGTCTCGCGCGATCGTGTGCCATTGGCTATCGGGAAAATTCTGCCTTCGAGCACGTCTTTGCCCGCCATCACCTTGGCGCAGGCGATTCCCAAAGGCAAAAACATGGACCTCATCGTCCAAAAATCTGTCGAACTCGGGATCGCCGCCATCCAGCCGCTCGTCACCCGCTACACCGTCGTCCAGCCCGGCGATGGCAAGTCTGACAAATGGCGGCGCAACGCCCTCGAAGCCTGTAAGCAATGCGGCCAAGACACCTTGCCCACGATTGCTGAGCCGCTCGCCTTCGACCGCTGGATCAACCATCAAGCCGAATCTGTGGGCCTGAAGCTCATCGCCTCGCTAGTTCCCGGTGCACGTCCCTTGCGGACGGTGTTAAGAGAGTATCCAGCCACTTCGCAAGCGACCCTGCTGGTCGGACCGGAAGGGGATTTTTCGGCGGAAGAAACCGCCGCCGCACTGGCTGCTGGGTTTCTTCCCGTAACGCTAGGAAGCATCGTTCTGCGGGTCGAAACCGCCACGCTATTCTGTCTTTCTGCGTTACGCTATGAGTTTGAGCCTTTCTCCACTGGTTCGTGAAAGAGAGACACGTCTTGCGCTGCAGTATAACGGCTTAATCGGCGATTGCTGAAAGCGGGAAGTCACGGCGGCTCCTCGTTTGGAAAAATCTCAGCGATGGAGGACTCGATCTGGTGGTCCATCCAGCGTTCGAGGGCGGCCTTCATGGGGGCGAGAACCTCGGGACGGGTAGGGGCGAGGTCGGTTTCGCCATGGGGATCGCAGCTCATCTGAAAGAGGGCAAAGTGGCGCGTGCCTTGGGCGGTGGGAGTACAAACGAGCTTCCAATCGCGCGTCTTCAGGCAGCGCTGTTTGGCATGAATGAGGCGGTCGAGGTATTGTTTTTTGAGGACGAATTGGTAATTGAAGTTGGGATCGATTCCGGTCAGCTCGTCCATCGGCGGTAGCGTGGGGCGCTCGACGCCCTTGACCTTGAATTGGATAAACGGAAAACCAGTTTCGCCATAAAAGGGTCGGTCGATGGGCGTCTCGGTTTGGTGAATCCAGCCCGCGAAACTTTGGCCCTGCCAAGTCGGGGATTTTTCCTGACCCAACAATTCGGCCAAGGTAGGGATGACGTCGATGAGACGCACGGCTTGCGAAATCACTTGTGCTTTGGTGCCCGGGACGTGGACGATCATCGGTGGGCGATTAGCCTGCAGCCCACCGTTGAAGGTCAGGCCGTGGCCGAGGGTGACGCCGGGTTCATAGTGGTCGTCGCCATGATCTGCAGTGACGATGACGATGGTGTTGTCGGCTAGGCCGTTACGTTCCAGCGAGGCGAGGATCTTCTCCACGCAATCGTCGAACTGGCGGGTGCAGCCATCGTACAGAGCGCGGATTTGTTTAACCTCTGTGGGCGGCAGCGCCTTCCACTTGGATTCAAGATCGGTGCCGCCGATGAACGAGTCGATGTCGAAGTCCACGCCATTGCGGTTGCGGCCTTGGTAGGTCGGATCGGCGAATAGACTGCGGTAGGGTTCGTAGCTGCGGTAGGGCAGGTGATTGCAGGAGTAAAAGACGTGCCAGAAGAAAGGCTTTTCATCCTTGGCGACAGTGGCGAGGCGTTTTTCAACGCGCGCGGTGACGACTTCGGGTGTGACAAATTGGGCGAAGGCTTGGAGCTGGGGAAAGATCCGGTAGCCGAGTGGATTGTCAAAATACAGCGGCACGACGAAGTGCGCCATCACCACGGCCTGGCTCATGTAGATTTTGAAATTGTCAAAACTGGAGACCGACAGGTGCTCCATGCCCAACGGGATGACCTCGTAGTATCCCGCACACCAATCGCCGATGGCGGCGGTGTCGTAGCCACGCTTGCGCAGTAGGCTGGGCAGCGTTTCAATCCGTTGTTGGGTGGCCTCGACCGTTTTCCGATCCGGATACATTTGGCGGATGCCGTGGGTTTGCGGATATTGGGAGGACATCAGCTGCACTCCGGATTCCATGGTTGAGGCAATGGATGTGTAACAATTCTCAAAGCGGCTGGAGCGCTTGGCGAGCGAATCGATCACTGGCGAGACACCGGCCTTGGCGGGGCCATCGGTGCGTTGGGGCGTGTAGCCTGCGCAGCCGAGAAGATCACCGCGCAGCGAGTCAGAGCCGATGATGAGTACGTTCAAGGGACGCTTAGCGCCCGTCTTGGCGACGGGTTTCTGCGTCGGCACCTGGAGGCCGCTCGTCAGCCAGATCGCGGGAATTAGGAATGCGCTCACGGCCCAGCCACGGCGGCCATAGCGACGGATTTGCCAGAAGCCCGCTAGGCCGGCTACGGTGTAGGGCAGTGCGGTGAAAAGCAATAACAAGGCCGCTGGTTTTACCGCAGTCGGGATGAGGGTGAGGATCTGATAGTACCACTGCCCAAACTCCGCCTCATTGAGAAAATACGGCCGCGTATCGACCAAGCGCAGGGTGAAGTAGCCGTGGAGCAGCGCGGTGAGGCCGAGGCTGCGCAGAATGACTGCGCGGGCAGATTGGTGTTTCGAGCGCTTTGTCCAATGATCGACAAAAGGCTGGATCACGGCCGCGGCCACGAGGGCCAACACGCCATAAGCCAAGAGCATCTGGAGGTTCTGCCAAACGAGGTATCCCAAGTACTCGTCGCGGGCCAGCGCGTTGAACTTGTTGGCCATCTCGCCCGATGGACTCGTCAGTCGCCACATGGCAATCGCGTATTGAACTGCCAGAAAAAACGAACTACCGAGCAGGACGTGAAGAAAGGGCGACGGCTTAGCGGCGGGTGCGTTCAAGGACGGTGGGGTTTGCGGTATTTCGCCTAAACATCAAGAGCCAGTATCCGGCGGATCGAGATAAATCCAGCGGGGGCACACCAACTTTTCAATCACCACGCCGCGTTTTGACTCGAGCCCCGCTGGGATGCTCAGCCGAAGAATGAGTGAAGTTCGGTTTCCTTGGTTTTTTTTGAGCTCTTCACGGATTTGCTGAGAAACTTCGGAATCGATTTTCGCGTAGCCATAGAGTGTTTCCTCGCTGTCCAAGGCGGTGAGTCGGAAGCAATTCCACTGGTTGGCATCATTGAATTCGTGACTAAAGAACGTGTCGCTCTCGGCATACACGCGGAAGTCAAGGCTGCGTCCGCTGGGACGTTCTTTAGCAAAGGTATCCCAAGGCATCGGCTGGTCACAGACCAGTGTTTCCCAGTCGATCCTGGCTTCGCCGGAATCGAGAATCTCGATGATGAGATTTTGAATCTCGTGGCTGGTCAGCTCGATGGTGGCGACCCAGAAGTTGGCCCGCATATCGAGGGTCAGCGGTTGGATGAGGCTGATGCGCAGCAGTCGATCGGAGGCGCGTGGCTTCTGCGCGTAGTATTGAACCATCAATGGATGCACGCGCTCGGGTTGGCGGACTACTTGGGCGAGGGTTTCGATGTTGGTGGTGTTGCAATAACGTCGGATCGTCGATTCGATGTGCTCGATGAGTCTGGCGGCCTGGAGATCTTCCTCTGCCTCGGTCTTGAGGGTGGATACGGTTGCAGATTTGATTTGTTTCAAATTGGCCTCGCCTTTTCCGGCACGTATCAGCGACCACGCCAGAGCGCCGACGAATACGACCACGATCAAGACGAGCCAGCCCCAAGGACCTTTTTTGGATAGCGCGCGGTTTCTTCCCCACTCTTTCTCCAGCAAGTCTGGATCGATTGTTTCTGTCTCGATCAGGGCCTCGATTCCCGGTTCATGCGCACGGTGTCCGCGATTGTCGCTGTCTGCCGAGGCATCGGGATCGGGAGAGTCCACGACTTGGACGACTTTCACCTGTCCCGGAGGCAGCTTGAGCCGCACGGGTTGCTCAGCGGGGATACTTCGTTTTTTCCCCAGACGAATGGCGGGGATTTTGGCTTTCGCCATCCCATCGACCGGTCTGAGTTCGATTCGTTTTTCCTCGCGAGCCATCTCCGCCGGAAGAAAAGCTGTAAATCTCCATCGACGCAATGCAACTCTCACTCTAAATCTCGCGCGCAACCTGCCCATGCCCACTCCACCGCGTATTCTCATTGTGACCGCCGCCTTTGGCGAAGGGCACAACAGTGCTGCCAGTAATCTGGCACTGGCGATCCATGCCGCCGGCGGGGTAGCGCAGGTGAGTGACCCCTGCCTGCTGGGTAGCCCGCGTCTGACGGCTCTGGTCAACCACGCCTACCGCTATGTGACGACGCATTTCCCGCGCATATGGAAGCTAATCTACCGCTCGACCGACCGCTGTGATTTGAGCAAACAACGTTCGCTGCCCATGCGGTGGGTCGAGTCGGCGCTGGCGGATCTGATCCGCGAGTTCCAACCGACCGCCATCGTTAGCACTTACCCTCTCTACCCCTATTTTCTAGCGCGGATTCTGAAGGGAGAGGAAATACCGGTGTTTGTGGTGGTGACCGATTCCATCGAGATCAACGCGGCGTGGCTGCGGGCGCAGTGCCAACGATGGTTGGTGACGGATTCAGCCACGCGCGAGGCGATGATGGGCAAAGGCCTGCTGGGTGAAAAAATCATCGCGACGGGGTTTCCAGTGCATCCTGCCTTTGCCGAGATGTGCCCCGTGGATGCTGCCGACGCGTGCGAACCCTTTCGCGTTCTCTATTTTCCGACGGCCAAGCTACCCTTCGTTCGCCGTCACAGTCGCGCGCTGCTGGATGCCTCGCCCGATGTCCAGCTCACCATCGTCCTCGGCCGCAATACGCGGCTGTTGTATTCCCGTGCGCTGGAAATCCGGCAAGCCTACCCGGGCCGCGTCCGGCTCGTCGGCTGGACGCGCCGCGTACCCGAGCTGCTCAACCGCCACCATCTAGTCGTCGGTAAAGCGGGTGGTGCCACCGTCCACGAAGCCATCGCCGCGCGTTGCCCGATGCTCATTCATCACCTCGTGCCCGGTCAGGAGGAGGGCAATCTGCAGCTGCTCGAACTTATTGGCGGTGGCCACCTTGCGGAAACCTCAGTTGCTCTAACCGACAGAATCCAGAATCTGCTTGCCGACCATGCCCGCAGCTGGCGCACGATGAAAAATGCCCTCGTGACTCATGATCGCAACTCCGGCGCCCTAGAGGCCGCAAAATACATCCTCCACCAAATCGGCCACGGATCTTAGGTTTTTCAATTTCCACATCGCCCCATGACCTTCCTTTTCGACATCGGCCGCGTGCTTTTGGATTTCGACTTCGAGTCATCGCTCTCCCGTCTTTTGCCAGCGACGGTCGCGGACCCTACGGCGCGGTTGGAACGATTGCTCGAGCGCAAGGATGAGTTTGAAACCGGCAGGATCACGATCGATACCTACATTGCTTGGGCGTTGGAGGTGACGGGTAGCGATGCGACTGCCGACGAGTTTTGCCACGCATGGCAACAAATATTCACACCCTGCGAGCCGATGTGGCGCTGTGTGCGCCAACTGGCCAAAGACGACCACCGCTTGATTCTATTCTCCAACACCAACGCCATCCACTGCCCATGGATTTTTGGCGAGTTCCCAGAGTTCGCCTTGTTTTTCGCGGCGGTTCTTTCCTACGAAACGGGCTTCATCAAGCCCGAGCCGCAGATCTACCACTACGCCATCGATCGCTACGGGCTCATTCCGGGGGAGACGCTTTACATCGACGATCTTCCGCAAAACATCGCCACCGGCCGTGATCTAGGCTTCCGTTGCTGGCAATACGATCTCAAGGACCACGCCGCTTTTGAGACCTGGCTCTCTTCCAATCTGAAATCCGAAATCTGAAATCTCTTCCATGTCCACCCTCACCATCGCCGGCCGCGCCTTCGACTCCCGCCTGTTTCTTGGCACGGGGAAGTTTCCTTCCCATGAAACCATGCGCGACGCCCTCGCCGCCAGTGGCACGCAGATCGTCACTGTGGCCCTGCGCCGTGCCGACTTGAGCGGTCAGCGCGACCCTTACGCCAATATCCTCGAGTTCATCGATCCGGATAAATACCTGCTGCTCCCCAATACCAGCGGCGCGATGAATGCGGAAGAGGCCGTGCGGCTTGCCCGCCTTGCTGCGGCCGCCGGCCTGCCGAAATGGGTGAAGCTCGAAATCCACCCCGACCCAACCTACCTGCTGCCCGATCCGATCGAGACGCTCAAAGCCGCGGAAATCCTAGTCAAGGAAGGTTTCACCGTCCTGCCCTACATCAACGCCGATCCCGTGCTGGCCAAGCGCTTGCAAGAAGTCGGCACCGCCACGGTGATGCCGCTGGGTGCGCCGATCGGCTCCAACCGCGGCTTGGCCACCCGCGATCAAATCCGCATCATCATCGATCAAGCCATCGTCCCAGTCGTAGTGGATGCCGGGTTGGGAGCTCCCAGCCACGCCGCCGAAGCCATGGAACTCGGGGCCGATGCAGTGTTGATCAACACCGCCATCGCCATTGCCAGCGACCCTGTCCGGATGGCCATGGCCTTCCGGATGGCCGTTCAAGCTGGACGCGAAGCCTACGAACTGGGCCTGCCCGAAGCCCTCGATCATGCCAGCGCCACCAGCCCACTGACGGGCTTTCTCGGGTAAAAAATGAGCGATCCGCCGCGGGGCTTCTGAGGTCGGGAGCAATGCTTCGAAGGTCGGGCGCAATGCTTCGAAGGTCGGGCGCAATGCTTCGAAGGTCGGGCGCAATGCTCCAGACCGCTGGGATTAGCGGCGAACGAGAACGCTTACCTCATATTTTAGCTCATTTAGAGCGATCCGCCGCGGGCGGCCAGTGCTTGGAAGACTGGCTCCGGCACGTAGCGCCGCACGGTTTCTTCCCAACCCGTCGGCCCAGTCAGGCTCTTGATCATGCTCGACGAAAGCTCGGCGATGTCGCGTGGTGGCATCAGAAAAACCGTGGTGATTTCTGGGGCCATGTCGGCGTTGATGTGGCGCATCACCCGCTCGTATTCGTAATCGCTTGAGGAGCGAATCCCGCGCAGCACGTACTTAGCATCCATCCGTTTGGCGTAATCCACCAGATAGCGATTGTCGAAATGTGCAATTTCTAGGCGGTCGTGGCTGGCGATCGACATGTCCAGCAGCTCCAGTCGCTCTTCAACCGAAAATGAATAACTTTTCGACGGATTGCTGCCGATGGCCACAATCAGGCGGTCGAACATTTCCAGTCCACTTTCAATCATCCACAGGTGACCATTGGTAGGAGGATCAAAAGAACCGGCGTAAACCGCAGTGCGCATGGCCGAAGCCTAGAAGGGAAATGGAGCGACTGGAATAGTAAATTTCGGAGGGATCGGAAAACAAATCGACCGATTTCACACGCGGATTTTGACTTCGCCGCCAGAGCTTTTTGAATCCGACATGAAGGCGTATCAATTCAGTTGATACACGGGGGGCTCAGGCGATTTTTTTGACGATGCAATGCAAGGCTTGGTTTTTGGGGGAGTGGTAGGCTTTTTGGAAGTCGAACTGGCTTTGGAGACGGATTAGCAGGTCGCCGGGAATGCCAAAGCAGTATTGAACGCGCAGGGCGATGGAGGCGCTGACGCCTTTTTTTTCGCGGATAACGTCGCTGAGTTGCGCCTTACTGAGGCTCATCGCAGTGGCGGCGGCGATCTGGGTGAGGCCATGGTGTGCGATGGTATCGCGGATCAGGGCGGCGGCCGGATTGGATAAGGGTCTTGGAATCTTGAGCGGGTCGCGTGGAATGGCGGTAGGTTGCAGTTTCATTTTCGGTGGGCTTCAGTGGGTGTCTTCGATTTTGACGAGTTCGACATTTCTCATTTCCGCATTTTCCCATTGGAAGGTGATACGCCATGGGGATTTGTGGGAATCGGCATCGATGGAGTATTTGGTGCTGCCTTTGAGTTTGTGGTAGTGGAGCGCGGGGATGAGTCTGAGGGATTTTTCATCGGACTCATTGAGGATAGCGAGTCGCTCGAAGGCTTTGACGGGGTTGAGGGTGCCGATTTTGTTGAGTTCTCGGCGGCTCATGTCTGCGCCGAGAAAGAGTTTTTCAGTGAGAGTGTCGGCAAAGCTCTGAATCACAACGGAAATAAATACACCAAAAAGCGGACAGATCAAGTGGGATTTCCGATTCGATCCCGTGGCAGATGTTGATTTTGGTGAAACCGCGAGTCGCAGTAGCGACAGCCATTGCTCGCATCCTGCGTCGCTCCAGCCCACGGGCTAGGTTATCGCGTGAAGGATCACTGCCAATTTTCGCAATGCGTACGGCCGGGCCTCGAAGGGAAATGGAGCGACTGGAATAGTAAATTTCGGACGGATCGGAAAACAAATCGACCAATTTCACACGCGGATTTTGACTTCGCCGCCAGAGCTTGTTAGCACTAGCTGGCACAGCGCCTGTAGCTCAGTTGGATAGAGCACCCGCCTTCTAAGCGGAATGTCACTGGTTCGAATCCAGTCAGGCGCGCCCTTTCTCTATAAAGGTTTTAGGGGTTTTTGAGTCTAACAGAAAAAAGCCCACTGCCTCAATACTGCCTTTAACGCTGCACAAAAAAACCTGCCCTCCACGGTGGAGAGCAGGCCGCTTTTGATTAGAGCATCTCTAGCGGAGAATGTTCAGACCTCTATCGTCAGCCAAAAACGCTTCAGCTCCCTGGCTGGCTGCTTTGAGCTGCCATGAGTCGAGCAGGGCGTGGCTGGCGGCGATGCGGTCTGCCACGTATGAAGCGAGCTGCCCGAGGTGCTGATCTTCGATGAAGTCCAGCAGGCCGCCCACGTTGAACTTGGCCGTGG
>JBAXLW010000040.1:0-18796 GCA_037134575.1 Verrucomicrobiota bacterium
CAACACCAGTCCGCTTCTGTCGACAGAATCATCCCGCCTATGGGATGCCTGTGAACTGGAAACTCAAAGCGGCACTCTCGTCTCGACCCGCGAAAACTATCAGGCATTGGGCGATTGATGCATAATGAGTGAGTTCCGTAACTTCGTGATTGTCAGTCATGGTAAAAATGGCACGATGATGTCTATGGTTGTCTATCGTCCAAATGTTGCCGCATTGGTCGTGAATTCCGCAGGTCACCTGCTGATTTGCGAACGGAAGACGACGCCGGGCGCGTGGCAGTTTCCGCAGGGCGGCGTGGATACGGGGGAATCGCTGGAAGCGGCGCTGCATCGCGAAGTTTCCGAAGAAGTCGGGCTACTGGCGCAGGACTACGAGGTGGTCGACCGCCGCGAGGGCTACCGCTACCTCTACCCCAAGCGGGTACGCGTGAAAAAGGTCCGTAAACACGGTAGCCACGGTCAGGAACAAACGTACTTTCTCTGTCAGCTCAGGACAAATGCGCCGCAGGTGAACGTGAAGCAGAAACGGCCGGAGTTCCGCGCGTATCGCTGGATTCCACCGGAGGAGTTTGACCTCGACTGGCTGCCCCCCTTCAAGCGCGACGTTTACCGCGAGGTGATGCGGGACTTTTTCCAAGTCGAGCTTTGAGGTATCACGCGGATTTCGTGAGGCCGCCAGGATCTTGGCCGATGCCAAAGAGCAGCGCGAGTACACGCACGGCGAAAGTGACCCTCGATTTCCATGGACGGACAGGGCGGAGGATTTCCCAGCCGGACTTTTCCGCGATGGCGGCTAGACGCGGGGAGGGGTTCACCACCGTGGCGGAGTCGCACAGCGTGAGCATCGGCAGATCCGCGCAGCTGTCGGTGTAGCCGTGGCAATGGCGGAGTTTGCCGTTTTCGAAGTAGGCGGCGGGCAGGAGTTCGTGCAGGCGCTCGACTTTGGCGCGGCCCTTGTGGTTTTCCAGATCGGGGAAAAAGGAGCCGAGTTCGACGGGCGTGCCAAGGGTGAGGTCGAAGCCCAGTTCGCGGCCGATGTGGCGGACGTAAAACTCGGGGCTGGCGGAGG
Organism: Verrucomicrobiota bacterium; assembly: GCA_037134575.1. Taxonomy (GTDB): domain Bacteria; phylum Verrucomicrobiota; class Verrucomicrobiia; order Verrucomicrobiales; family Akkermansiaceae; genus Luteolibacter. Next base: position 1,070 of record JBAXLW010000040.1, read on the forward strand.
CGAGGATCAGGAAATGGCCCGCCTCGCGCTGGCGCTCGAGCTTTTCGAGCAGCGACGGATAGATCGCAGGCATCAAAGTGTCGGTGAATTCACGCGAGTATTGATCGAGCACCTGCGAATCCATCCGCCACAGGTAGCTGAGGAAAATGCGCTTCATGCCGCCAGCGCCGAGCAGCCCAGCCAGTGGCAAAAACGCGAGGAAGACGGGCAGGAATATGCCACGCCACGGCTCGCGGCGGATGATGAAATGCCGGAACAGCAGCTGGCAATCCCACGCGATCAAAGTCCCGTCGAGATCGAACAAGGCGATGCCGACGGGCGGAGTAGCGGGAATGTCAGCTGGCACGGCTCAGACGTAGTGCAGCTCGACTGCTTTCGCGTCGATGGCTGTGTCGTTGTCGAGCAGCTCTTGGATCGGATCCCAGCGGCCGGAAAGCAGCGCTTCGCGAGCGGAGTCTGGCATGGTCACCGCGATATCCAGACCGCCGGAAGTGCGGACGCGCAAGGCTTGCACATCGATGGTCACTGCGGTCGTTGGATCCGCTTCAACCGCATCGCGAATGGCGACGACATCGGCCGGAGAGGCCATGACGCAGGGCATCGCGAGGGTGGTGGAATTGCCGTAGAAAATCTCAGCAAATGACTCGGCGATGACGCCATTGAAGCCGTACTTGCGCAGCGATTGTGGCGCGTGTTCGCGGGACGAGCCGCAGCCGAAGTTCACGCCAGCAACGAGGATGGAAGCCTCGGCAAAACGCGGATCGTTGAGCGGGTGCTGGGTTTTGTTGCCGTGTTCGTCGAAGCGCACGTCATAGAAAGCGAATTCTCCGAGGCCATCGAAGGTGACGCATTTCATGAAGCGAGCCGGGATGATGCGGTCGGTATCGATATCCGCGCCGGGGATGAAAACAGCGCGGCCAGTGACGGAAGGAACAGGTTCGAGTGCCATGGAATTGGAAGTTTTAGGATGAATGGCGAGTGATCAGGCGACGTTGGACGGAGTTTCCAGATCGAAAAGCTCGCGGGCATCGGCAATGCTGCCGCGGATCGCCGCAGCAGCGACCATCACAGGCGACATCAGGACGGTGCGGCCCGTGGACGAACCTTGGCGGCCTTTGAAGTTGCGGTTCGAGGAGGATGCGCAGAGTTGGTCACCGACGAGTTTGTCGGGATTCATCGCGAGACACATGGAGCAGCCTGCGCCGCGCCATTCGAAGCCCGCAGCGCGGAAGATTTCCGGTAGCCCTTCTTGTTCGCATTGGATGGCGACGATCTGGGAGCCCGGGACGACCAGCGCTTGCACGCCCGCCGCCACGTGGTGGCCTTGGATGTACTTCGCCACTTCGCGGAAGTCGGAGATGCGGCCGTTGGTACAGGAGCCGATGAAGGCGACGTCGATTTTCACACCCTTGATCGGGGTGCCGGCGTCGAGTTTCATGTAGGCGAGCGCTTCTTCGATCGATGCCCTTTCCAGCGGGGTGGAAGCCTTCGCAGGGTCAGGAATGTTCTCGGAGATGAATATGCCGTGGTCGGGCGAGATGCCCCAAGTGACGGTCGGCTCGATGTCGGCCGCGTTGATGCGAACGATGTCGTCGAAGTGTGCGTCTGCGTCGGAAGCGAAGGACAACCAGCGAGCTGCGGTGGCGCTGAAGTCGCTCATGTCGACGTAGGGGCGGTCGTGGAGATAGGCGACCGTCTTGGCGTCTGGATTGACGTAACCGCAGCGGGCGCCGCCTTCGATGGACATGTTGCAAACGGTCATGCGCTCTTCCATCGACATGCGATCGAAGACGTCGCCGGCATATTCGTATGCGTAGCCGATGCCGCCTTTGGCACCGAGCAGGCGGATGATGTGCAAGATCACGTCCTTGGCGTAAACGCCAGGGCGAAGATCGCCAGTCACCTCGATGCGGCGGACCTTGAGCTCTTCCAAAGCCAGCGTCTGCGTGGCAAGAACGTCGCGGACTTGCGTCGTGCCGATGCCGAAAGCGATCGCGCCAAATGCGCCGTGAGTCGCGGTGTGGGAATCGCCGCAGGCGATCGTCGTGCCCGGTTGGGTGATCCCTTGTTCTGGGCCGACGACGTGGACGATGCCTTGTTTGCCGGAGCTGAGGTCGAAATAGGTGACGCCAAAGTCATCGGCGTTAGTGCGGAGCGCCTGCATCATTTCTGCGGCGAGGGGGTCTTGCGGCGCGTCTTGATCGATGGTCGGCACGATGTGATCGACGGTGGCGAAGGTGCGCTGCGGAAATTTCACTTTCAGCCCGAGATCGCGGAGCATGCCGAAGGCTTGTGGCGAAGTGACCTCGTGAATGAGGTGCGTGCCGATGAAGAGTTGCGTGCGTCCATCGGCAATGGTGCCGACGGTGTGAGCGTCCCAGACTTTTTGGAAGAGGCTTTTTCCCATGATTAAATTATCCGTCGAGGTTGGCGACGGGCGGGAAAAATGCGCTGAGAGATCTAGAATGTCAAAGCAGCATGTCAAATGAACTTAGAAAGACTCTTCTAAGCTAGCTGAGCTCGATAATGAGACCAACCAAAATCCCGCAAAGCGCGATGATTGCGATGACTATGAGAACTACGCGCAGCCAATTCTTCGACTGTCGGGGTTTTGCCGCGACCCCATCCACCCAGTCCTCCCAATTTTTTTGGTTTTGACTGCTGTGGCGATGATAATGACGCAAATTGCCCTCGAACCGAGAAGGTCGATCCGGTGTGTGTGAGCGTTTCATAAACTGCATTGGTCTAAAAGAGCGGCAGTATACACAGAAGGCAAAGGCGATTTTAGATTATTTTTTGGCATCCGTAAAAAAGCGCTCTTTCGACCAGCGAAAAAGCGCATGAGAGTTAGCAAATGCTAGAGGGCGAATCGATCACTTCGTGCGGGTCACGACAGGAGCGGGTTCCGCAACGATAGTTTCTGTCGGGATCTCCTTGAAGTGTGGAAGCGGGCGGAGACCGGGAGCTTTTGGCTCACCCGTGCAACAGCAAGACGCGGTGACGAAGATGAAAAAAGATGCGACAAACGCGACGTAAAAACGGGTCATTGGCTTGGTAGATAGAAGAGATCCAAAGCAGCGCCTAACGGTGATTCAGAGAAGAGAATGGATCCAGCCCCTCGTGAGAGGGGCTGGAATGAAAAATTACTTGGTTGGAGCCACGTAGGTTTTCGGGGCAGCCGCTGGGGCACTAGGGCAGCAAGATGCGGCGAAAACAGCGGCGATAGCAATGATAACGAGTTTCATATTTTGATATGTTGATTTGTTTAACGCCTGACACGAAATTTATGCCAGACAAGGTTTTTTTAGCGTCAACTCTAACGGGTGACAAGACAAAAGACGCCGATATTTACGCTCCTTGTCCCCAGATTGGAAAAGACACCAAAGCCTTTCTATTTTGGAAAGGCGCTTGAGTCCCACGGCCTCATCGCTTCGGATACCGTGGCTCCTGCCAGCCGTCTTCTAGACAGTTCTGTAAATTCATTAAGATTTCAGCGCAAACCCACGGGTGGATCAAGAATCTCACGCATGATGATGGCTCGGCGGACTTCTCCGCGATCCCGCAAACGGTGGCCAAGTGTAACCGGGCTGAGGGATAGTGGTTTTTTTTGCGTTTGCGCCGCAACGCGGGCACGAGTGGCTGCGGCATCGCCAGTGGTGGCGACCCTCGTATCGTGCACCATTGGCAACCGGGTCTTGCCATCGTCGCGGATCTGTGGTGGAGGGGGTGATGCCATGTCCTCTTGAAGCGGCCCGGGCAGACCTGGTGGCAGATCCGGCAATGCGGATTTTGCCTTCAATTTGGATTGTTTCTTCACCACCGAAGCCACAATGAGCAGGATTAAAACAACGATCTGAAAGTGGTCGAATATCCAGTTCATGATCTTGATTCAATGGCGTGGGTCAAAAAAATCACGCACCTTCCGATTTCGAGATGCTTGTCCGCATCTGAGTATCGGATTTGACGTTTTCCATCTTGTAGTAATCCATGATGCCGAGACGGCCGCTGCGGAAAGCTTCGGCAATCGCCAGAGGCACCTGGGCCTCGGCCTCGACGACCTTGGCTTTCATTTCTGAAACACGAGCAATCATTTCTTGTTCGAGAGCGACGGCAGCCGCACGGCGAATTTCAGCCTGAGCTTGAGCCATGTTTTTGTTGGCTTCGGCTTGGGCCTCTTGAAGTTGGGCTCCAATGTTTTCGCCGACATCCACATCTGCAATGTCGATCGAGAGAATTTCAAAGGCTGTGCCAACGTCGAGACCACGGTGAAGCACCACCTTGGAAATGGAATCCGGCGATTCTAACACCGTCTTGTAACTTTCAGCCGAGCCAATCGTTGTAACGATGCCTTCGCCAACGCGGGCGATGATCGTCTCCTCCTTGGCGCCTCCCACAAATCGGTCGAGATTGGTGCGTACCGTGACACGCGCCCGGACTTTCACTTGGATGCCATCTTTGGCAACGCCATCGATCGTGGTCCGGCCCGATGCGGGATTCGGACAATCGATTACTTTGGGATCAACCGAAGTGCGCACGGCCTCGACAACACTTTTTCCCGATCCCTTGGTGGCCAGATCGATCGCGCAGGTGCGGTTCCAATCCAACGTGATGCCCGCTTTTTGAGCAGCAATCAGCGCCTGAATCGAGGGGACCACATTACCGCCAGCAAGGAAGTGAGCTTCGATGTCATTGATCGGAATATCGATTCCGGCTTTCTTCGCGGTGATCCGTGCATCAACCACCATGCCATAAGGAACCTGCCGAAGTCGCATCGCAACGAGTTCAATAAATCCGACGTAAGCACCTGCCAGCCAAGCTCGCAGCCAGACACTGAAAAATGAAACGATAACCCCAAAAAGGATTAGTCCGAGAATGACAACAACAGCGAAGATTAAGGTAGATATCATGAGATGGTTGGTTGAGTTAGGATGAGCCCTCTTGGGTGACTATGAGACGGAAATTATCGGCACCAATGATTTTCAACTTGGATCCGACGGATGCCTGGCCGGATTGACAAAAAGCTTCATAGCGCTGCCCATTAACATCGATGTAACCGCTGGGCGACAGTAGAGTGAGTGCTTCGGCCGATTGACCAATCATTGTTTCGGCTTCCTTGCCAAGTGCGGCGGATACGCCAGTGATCTCTGCGGTGAGGAAGGCGCGCTTACCGATTTTAGTTTTTGGTAGAATGCGAAATTCGATAAAAAAAGCCAAAGCCGCGAGAGCCAGAGCGATGAAAACACACATGATTCCAATGACCGTGCTGTAATTCGTGAACGCCACATAGCAACCCGCCAACATCAAAAATGTTCCTATTGCCCCCAAGATTCCACCTGGAATGATCACCTCAATCACTATGAAAAGGATCCCAATCGAAAAAAGCAAAAAAATGAGTGTCATGATCGTTCGCTCTTCTCGATACCAAAGTCTGAGCATAAGCGTCTATCTCGAGCTCATTTTTCTAAAAAAATGAAACAATTTCTAATTCAGCGCTGCTCGACGTCTACTGCTGCCTACAGCTTGAAACTGAAATCAAGTAATTAGGAGGCCGAACCTGCTAGGATAAGCATCCAAAATTCCTGGATCGTTGATCACTCTGACCCAATGCGGGTCAGAGTGCGGATCATTAGGCAGGTGTGTTAGCTCCGGCATTGCGGATGCTTTCGAAGGTGCCTTCGATGAGCGCTTTGCCTTGCTCGCCCATGCTATGATAGATCGTGGACAAGGTCTGAATCGTGCTGAAAGCAGGTCCAGCTAGACTAAAACTGCAATCTGTCATTTCACACCCAGTGAGCACGAACGGTCCATAACCAAGCACAATGAAGCGGCAGTTGTTGAATTTGCAGCCTTCGTATTCATGGAAATCTAGGATTACTTCTTCGTTTTCAAAGGTGTTTTTGCTAATTTTCATCTGGTATAGGGGGTTATTTTAAGTTGCTGAGATTTGAGCTCTTTGAAAAAGAGAGATCTACAGTCAAGACGATTATTGGGATTATTCAATCGATAAAATCAAGAAATACGACTGTCTAACTGAAAAACTTGTCCTGACGTATGAGGCAGATTTTCATGAAGAAAATGGATTAATTTAGCCACAGCGACTGGCGTGTTCAGCCGGCCTAACGTGTGGTTCGCCAGAACTTCTGCTTTTCGTGCGGCTGTGACCCGGGCCGTCATTCGGGTTTCCAAAAATCCAGGAAGGATCGCATTGACCCGAATTCCATGCGTTCCGACTTGTCGAGCCAATGAGGTGGTCAATCCCAATAATGCTGCTTTTGCTGTGGCATAAGCCACTTGCCCAACTCCGGGATGCAGCGCTGAAAAACTGGAGATGAAAATAAGATGCCCCCGCCGCTGCTTGATCATTGTCGGTAAGACGGCTGCGGCACATGCGGCCGCAGCATGATAGTTCACAGAAATTACCTCCTCCCAAGCCTCTTCATTGAGACGAGCCAATGGAGCATCGCGAGTCAGCCCCGCAGCTGCAATTAGCACATCAACGGGTAAGGCCTTCAAATACTCGTGAATAGCCTGGGTACTTTTCATGTCGAGCTCGTCGTGCACGGGAGCTTTCACCTGCCAGTCTGGCGCTGTGAAAGCATCTATGACCGCTTGGCCCAAGCCACCGCTGCCTCCTGTGATGATCAAATGATTCACGCAGTGGCATGTTGATCCGGTTTGTCCAGGCCTCGCAAGCCCCGTGATTCGAAAACCCTGTTGAAAGCCTGTGAATAACCGTTAAGTGGATTGAGGAAAAGATTTTGGGCCGCATCAAAAGGGCATCCATTCAGAAATCATGCAGCTTTGCGCCCAACTTATTCTTCCTGTGGAACTCCAGTGTTTGAAATGAGGAACAGCCCTTTAAGCGACTTATTAACACTATTAAGAAGATGATCTTATAGGTTCAAAAATGAAGAATTAATCAAGAATCTGGCAGTTTCATGAGCAATCTTTTCCAAAATTTGAGACCTGTCCACAAACCAAAGAAGCCTCTCAGCAGATTGCTGGGAGGCTTCATCAAGAGAATTTAAATGCCTTAGAGCAGCATCAGAGCGGGCTGCTCGATGAGTTTCTTAATCTCTGACAGGAACTGGGCTGCAACGGCTCCATCTACGACGCGGTGATCACAGGAGAGACCGAGATTCATGCGAAGACCTGGAACAATCTGGCCGTTTTTGACGACGGGTTTTTCAATCGCCGCTCCTACAGAGAGGATTGCCGCTTGAGGGGGATTCACAATGGCGTCAAAGGACTCGATGCCCCATGCTCCTAAGTTGGATACCGTAATCGTACCGCCATCGAATTCAGAAGGCTTGAGTTTTTTGTCTTTAGCTCGAATCGCAAAGTCTTTAACGGCACGTGAAATGGCCAGCAAGGATTTTGATTCAGCTTCTTTGATGACCGGTGTGACCAGGCCGTCTTCCACTGCAATGGCGACTGCGAGCCCGACATTCTTGAATTTGATGATGTGATCCCCGGCAAAAGACGCATTCACCGCTGGGACTGCCTCTGTGGCACTGATCACCGCTTTAAGGATGAAGTCGTTGACTGAATACTTGTTGCCGTGTGTTTGTTCCGATTGGGCATTTACCTGCTGACGAAGTGCCATGAGCGGCGCGGCATCAACTTCGACATGCAGATAGAAATGAGGAATGGTCGTTTTTGATGTGAGAAGACGCGAAGCAATGATCTTTCGCATCGAGCTGAGCTGGATGATCTCGTCTCCATCTTTTGCCGTGGGTAGAATTGCAGGAGCAGCGACGGCGGCACCTGCTGGTGCAGAGACTTTCGATTTGATAGAGGCAGCTAATGCACTGGCCGCAGCAGCTTCTGGGGATTCTGTGGTTGGTTTCTTGGTTCCGGACGAAGCTGTGTCTTGTGCTTCAACGTCGCTTTTCACGATGCGTCCTGCAGGGCCTGAGCCTGTAATGCTTGAAAGGTCGACACCAAGATCGGCAGCGACCTTTTTGGCCAGAGGTGATGCCTTAATACGTTCGCCGTTACTTGGAACCAAAGGAACAGCGACAGCTGTCGGCAGGGTAGTCGCGGTTGTGCTTGGTGCGATCGTAGCGGCCGCAGGCGCTGATGTAGCGAGTTCGTTTGAATCGCCATCGAGAACGGCCAGAATTCCGCCGATCGGAGCTTTTTCTCCCTCTTGGATCAAAATTTCAGTGATGGTGCCATCATCGAAAGCCTCCATCTCCATAGTGGCCTTGTCAGTTTCGATCTCGGCCAGAATATCGCCAATTTCAACCGAATCGCCGACTTTTTTATGCCATTTGATGAGAGTTCCCTCGGTCATAGTATCCGAGAGCTTGGGCATTTCGATGTTAACAGACATTTTTTTGTTAGGAGAGGGTGTTGGCCGTTAGCATGGAAAAATATCAGGCCTTATCCAGTCTTTTTACTCAGTAATGATGAAACTAAAAAAGCGCAGGGAGATTGCACTCCTCTGCGCTTGGATAGAGATGGGAGATTTAATTAAGGAGCAATAGGCTTCATGGTCGGAATCAAGCCGATGTTAGGACTGCCTGAAGAACCTTGAGGGCTTGCCATCTTGAGCGTGGATTCCGCAGTCGTGCCACACGGCTCCTTTTCTGGACAATAATACCGGGTGCATGGTCCATGCGAGACGGGTACTCTTTTGGTCACAGTCTTGTATCGCGGTACTTTTTTCTCGATGGTTTCCACCATGCCGCTTTTACCGCTTTTTGAGTCGCCTGGACTGGCCACTTTTTCGGTGATGATGTCATATTGGCAGGTCTTCACTTGGCGGGTTTCGGTCCGGTAGCCTTGATATTGATTTGTGTAGCCAAACATCGAGCAGCAGGACGAAAAGCCGAGGGAAAAGGCGGCCAAAGACGTGGTTAGAATCAGGTTTTTCATGGAAGAATGATCTTGGGGAATTTGGAGATGGAGAGTAAATCATTTACAGGCAGCAGCATGAGCACAGTCCAAGGGCCAATAGAGCTGCAGCTATCCGTGTTGTTAATCGAATCAACATAGAATCACCCTATTGGAGACGGTTGTCCTGGCAATCAAAAAAGACGATGGGCTTTTTTAGGTGCTGATAGATACAACTGTCTTCGCCCGAAGATCGATTGATTCGATCTCGATTTTTAACAAATCAGGCCAAAGTCAGCACCTTTTCCACGATCCTTCTGGGATTGGGAAGCTGCTCATGCTCGATGTGCGGTGAATAGATTGCCGGGGCATCGATCGAGCAGACGCGTTTGATCGGCGCATCGAGGTAGTCGAACGCATGATCCTGAATCAGCATCGCCACCATCGCGGAAACACCGCCAAACGGCTTCGACTCATCGACGAGAACCACCCGATTCGTTTTCATCACCGTCTTGAGGATCGCTTCCTGATCGAGTGGGCGAATGGAACGCAGGTCGAGAACTTCGGCGTTGATCCCGTGTTCGCTTTGGAGAATTTCTGCCGCAGCGAGTGATTGAATCACCGAGCGGCCGTGGGCGATGAGCGAAACATCCTTACCTTCGCGTTTGACGTCAGCCAAGCCCAGCGGGACGACAAAATCGCCGTCTTCGACGTCTGGAACCTCACCCGTGGTGCCGTATAGCAGGGTGTTTTCCATGAAATACACAGGGTCGTTGTCGCGAATCGCCGCTTTGATCAGGCCCTTGGCATCGGCGGGAGTCGCGGGCGCGCACACTTTCAAGCCAGGGAATGCAGCAAACAGTCCTTCAGGAATGTGGGAGTGAGTCGCGCCCACACCGGTTCCACCATTGGCAGGGCCACGGACGACGATCGGGCAATGGCAAAGACCACCGGACATATAGCGCACACAAGCGGCATTACTGACGAGTTGGTCGAAGGCTACCGAATGGAATGACCAGAACATCAGCTCCATCACTGGGCGGACACCCAGCATCGAGGCACCGACTCCCATGCCGATGAAACCCGCTTCGGAAATTGGGGTGTCGACGACGCGTTTGTCGCCCCATTTTTTCCAAAGGCCTTCGGTCACTTTGTAGGCACCGTTGTACTGTGCGACTTCTTCGCCCATCAGGACGACATTGGGATCACGAGCGAGTTCCTCATCGAGACCTTCACGAAGGGCTTCACGGTAGGTGAGAATGCGAGACATGGAAAATTAGCGGAATAGGGATTGCAGATTGCGGAAAAAGTGAGGATCGGCGGCTCAGTCGTTGAAAAAGTGGCGGCCGATTTTGGATGCCGGGGTGTCATTGTCAGATTCCCAGTAGACGTCGGTGCTGATGTCGGCGATCGTCGGCGCGGGTGACTCCTCCGCGAATTTCACCGAGGCGGCGGCTTCCTCAGCGGCAGCTTTGTTGATCGCAGCAGCATCTTCTTCAGTGAAAACTCCTTCGTCGATCAGACGGCGGCGAAACACGGCGATCGGGTCGTGGTTCTGTTTGTAGTTTTCGATCTCCTCGGGAGTCCGATATTTTTTGTGATTGGCGTCCGCAATGCTGTGGCCGTAGTAGCGGTAGGTGCTGATCTCAAGGACCGTCGGCTTGTGCTGTTTCTTGGCGCGCTCCATCGCGATTTGGGTCTTGGCGCGGACTTCGTACACATCGGAGCCATCGATGACATCCCATTCGATCGCATATCCTTCGGCGCGTTGGGCAAGGCAGCCGGTGTAGGCCGAAGAACGCTCTTGGGAGGTTCCCATCGAGTAACCGTTGTTTTCGATCACGTAAATGACAGGAATCCCAAAAAGGGACGCAATGTTCAGCGATTCGTGGAAAGCACCTTGGTTGACGGCGCCATCGCCGAGGTAACACAGGCAGCAACCTTCGCGACCGAGATACTTCAAACCGTAAGCGAGGCCCAGTCCCAGGGGGGTTTGGCCAGCCACAATGCCGTGGCCACCCCAGAAATTCTTGTCGGGAGCGAAGAAGTGCATCGAGCCACCCTTACCTTTCGAACAGCCCGTCTGCTTGCCGTACATTTCAGCCATGCACTCGTTCATGCCCATGCCCACGGCCAATGCATGACCGTGGTCGCGGTAGGCGGTGATGAAATGATCGTCTGCACCACCCAAAGAAATCGTACCGACGGCGACCGCTTCCTGGCCGATGTAGAGGTGGAGGAATCCGCCGATTTTACCCGCCTGATAGTATTTCAACCCCGCTTGCTCGAACCTGCGGATGCGAACCATCTGCGTGAAAAGTTCGATCTTCCGCTCGCGGGTGAGTGATTGGTTGATCGGCGAGCTGGCGAAATCAGGTTTGGTGGAACTGGCGCTGGTCATGATGGCGATAAGAAAAAATAGGCAGGAGGCGGAAGGGTAGGAGTCTGTTACTTCGCAAAAACGGGATTGGCAGTAGAAGCCATCGGCTTAGGCAGGCGGATTTGAGCCAGAGCAAAGATCCCGGTGAAAAGCACATTGGCTGCGGCTAAGTTCCGCAGGAACACCCACGATGGCAAGGATGATCCGACAGGGCCACTCCAAACCGATTGCCACAGGCCGCCGAGAGATTTCTGATACATCGGATCACCCAGCCAGGCGGCACCATTGGTGATCAGGTGAAAGACCAGCGCCGCCGCCACGGAGCCAGTGAGAAGGATAGGCAAGCTGCGCGATGCCAGACTCTTGCCGAGCAAAAAGGTCACGCCCAAAGCAATCAGCGTGGTCATGAAAATCGAAACATTTGCCACCGGGCCGATTCCCAAGGGATAGGTCAAGGCCCAGATCCCAAAAGGAATTGCAAAACCCCGCCAGCCGGGTGCCAGCAAGGCCCCGCAGAAAAACAAGGCCACCAGTGGTTGGAAGTTTGGCTGACTCTCCGGCAACGCACTGCCCACGACGCGAAAGGCGATGAGAAGTCCGATAATGAGACTGAGCGGGAGGTAGCGGTGCATGACAGTGGGAGAATTGAGGATTTTGATAGGCGCGGCTAGGCCAAAATCTCAGTTTATATTAGGTTTTTTCAAGCGCGGGAAGATCGATCAAAAATGACTGGCGTGGAATGTTCCATGTGGAACGCCACAGTTTCCGAGCTTGAGCACGGGCGGCGATGCGCTAGCTTGGGCTTCCCGAGATGTTCCGATACCCGAAGTTCTATGATGTGATTGTGATTGGTGCCGGCCATGCTGGCGTCGAGGCCGCGATGGCTGCTGCCCGCTTGGGCGCTGAGGTCGCTGTGCTGACCCAGAACCTGGACACCATCGGCCAGATGTCGTGCAATCCTGCCATCGGCGGATTGGCCAAGGGCCACATGGTCCGCGAGATCGATGCCCTCGGCGGCGCGATGGGACTGAACACCGATGCGACGGGTATCCAGTGGCGGATGCTGAATGCCTCCAAAGGTCCCTCGGTTCGGGCGCCCCGTGCCCAGTGCGACAAAAAGGCTTACCAGTTCCGGATGAAGCGCGAACTCGAAGCGATGCCGGGGGTGGAGATCCACCAGGGCAATGTTGCGGATCTCGTGGTCGAGAATGACCACATTGTCGGGATCACGACTTCGCTCGGGATGCAGATCAATGGCAAATCCGTCATTCTCAGCGCAGGCACTTTCATGGGCGGGCTGATGCATGTCGGCCTCCGCAATGAAAAAGGCGGCCGCATGGGCGATGCTACCTCCAATGTCTCCGAGGCGCTCAAGCGCCTTGGTTTCGAGGTCGAACGCTTCAAGACCGGGACTCCATGCCGTCTCAACGGCCGCTCGATCGACTTTTCCAAGTGCGAGCGCCAGGATGGGGACAGCCCCGTGCCGAAGTTCAGTTTCATGGCAGATACCCTCCAGCGCGAGGCAAACGACATCTTTACCCTCAATCCCTGGGGGGATTCCCGGTTCCACGTGGAACAAATGCCCTGCTGGATCACCTACACCAATCCCGCCACTCATGCGGTCATCGCGGCCAATCTCCACCAGTCGCCCATGTACTGTGGCGTGATCGAAGGGGTCGGCCCGCGCTATTGCCCGTCGATCGAGGACAAGGTCGTGCGCTTCGCCGAGAAGGAGCGCCACCAGGTATTCTTAGAGCCGGAAGGCCGCCACACACTGGAATATTATGTCAATGGTGTCTCCACCTCCTTGCCTTACGAGGTCCAGCTGGAGTTTCTGCGGTCAATCGTCGGTCTCGAACGGTGCGAGATCCTCCGCCCGGGTTACGCGGTGGAATACGATTACTGTCCTCCCACCCAGCTGCGGCCCACTTTGGAGACCAAGCAGGTCGAAGGATTGTACTTTGCTGGCCAGATCAACGGCACTTCAGGTTACGAGGAAGCCGCGGGACAAGGCCTGATCGCGGGAACCAATGCCGCGCTCAAAGCCCTCGGCCAGTCCGAGTTCACCCTCGGTCGCGACGAAGCTTACCTCGGCGTGATGATCGACGATCTGGTCACCCGTGGCTGCACCGAACCTTACCGCATGTTCACCAGCCGGGCCGAATACCGCTTGTTGCTGCGCCAAGACAACGCCGACATCCGCCTCACGCCCCGTGCCGCCGAGATCGGCCTCGCCACGGGCGAGCGGGTTCGGCGGGTGGAGGAGAAACTCGCGGGTCTCGAAAAGGCCGAATCCTTTGTCCGCCAAGCCGTGCATGAGGGCGTCAAACTCGACCAATGGTTCCGCCGCGGCGAGAATTCGTGGGAAACTTTGCCTGAAACTTTGCTCCAAGAGTTCCACTTGGAACTCTGGCCACTGCTGGAAACCAACTTCAAATACGAAGGCCACCTCGGTCGCCAACAGGCGCAGATCGACCGCATGTCCCGCCAAGAAGGCCGCCGCTTGCCCGAAGGACTCGATTATCTGGCCATTCGCGGCCTCAAAAAGGAGGCGCAGCTGCGCTTCAGCGAGATCCGTCCTGCCACTCTCGGCCAGGCCTCGCGCATCCCCGGCATCACTCCCGCCGACATGGCCATGCTGGTGGTGTGGATCGAAAAGCTCGAAAGGAGCGACGACATTCCTGTCGTTGTGGAATGAGGTGAAGCGAAACGCAGAGGCGGGGAGGGCGCTGAGGAAGACGCTGAGGTGCAGGAAACAGGAGGAAGAAGACCACTGATTTCACGGATTTACGGATTAACAGAGAAGAGGAATACGGTTTTATTCTTCAATCCGTGGAATCAGTGAAATCTGTGGTCCTCTTTTTCTGCGACAATAAGTCAGATTCTTCGTTAGATTTGGGACGATTCGGATTCCTTGTGAGTCCAGATGTGCCATTTCTATTTGTCCCGTTGGGACATCTCATCTCAGCCCAGCATGAAATCTTGGGATCAGATCCATCCGATTCTTGTGTCCCGTCAGGACAAATCCAAAAATTGAGCGGTTTTATTTGACCGCAGCCAGAGAGCGGGTTGCAGGGTCGAATCTTTCTAAAAAGCCAAAATTTCGACAAAACCCCAAAAAATCATGTCGCAGAAACAGTCCTAGAATCGCTTTGAATGGATTTTTCGATAGTGAGTAGCCCTGGAATTATCGATCGCCTGAACAAGCCATTATGCGCAAATGAAGCCATTTTTTGAATTCAGAATCTTTAGTGAGGCATTTTGCGCGCCTAAAGCAGGATCTTCATCCAAAAAACCTCCGCGTCTTTCTCAGCGTCTTCTCCGCCTCTGCGTTTCGCTTCAATCGAAAGAGCGCCTCGCGCAACGGCGCAGAGCCGCAAAGTTTTCAGATATTTTTTAATTAGGCAGATATTCGGGCTCGAATTTGCCGACTTTGAGTTCGATGGCGACGAGGCAGTTCAACTCGCGGTGGAACATGAGAAGATCGAGCGCAAAATCCTGTTTGCCGACTTGGATCGGATGTTCGGTGCCGATGAAACAAAAGTCGCGTCCCAGCTCGGCGAGGAACTTGCGCAGGTTGGCGAGCAGGCCGCGGTGGAGATCTTGCTCGGAGTGGACTTCGGGAAGGTCGAGGAATTCCATGACGTAGCGGTCTTTGAAAAGATCTGTGGCATTGGGGTGGAGATGTTCCAGCGCGGCAGAGGTTTTTTGCGGATGGAGAATGGTTTGTTCGAAGCGGGCGAATCTGAGCTGGCGCTCTAGCTCCCGCCTGGACCATTTTTCGCGCACGGTCATGTGCAAGTAGAATTCCCGTTCTTCAGGGTTTTTGGACTGGGCGATGATGAGGCGGGCGATGGCGGTGAATGTGACCTGCTCGTGCCTGGGAAGGTTAGCACTTCTGCCATTCTTTGAAACTCGGGGGCGCTTCATTCAAACAAGCTAGCCGATCAACCGCCGAATGCGAGGAGGTAAAGCGGAAATGGTAAAGTAGAAAGCTGAAATGAATAGGGGGAGCAGGGTGCTTGAAAGTAGACCTGCCTGCCTGCGTGGTGTTGCTAAAACGCCCTTTTCTTTTTGGCCTGTGAGGATTAGGGTCTAGCCATGAGTTTGGATCAGATTATCCCGGCCGCTCTCCAGTTGCCAGCTAAGGAGCGGGCGCTGCTGGCGGCGTCGCTCTGGGAGAGCATCGCGGACCCTTATGCGCACGGTGGCCAACGAAGCGACGAGGATGCGGTCACACTGGCATTGGCACGGGATGAGGAACTCGAAAATGGGATGGTGTCGCCGCTGTCTCACGCGGATCTGATGCAGCAGCTGCGGGCATGATCGTGGATTACCATCCCGCAATTGCGGCGGAACTTGAGGAGATCCGCGATCACTACGAAGCGCAGTCGGCTGGGCTTGGCTCGGATTTTGTCGATGAATTTGAAAAACAAATTCTACGGATTGCCGCGATGCCGACGCGCTGGATGATCGTCCGCGGAGATATTCGCAGGGCGTTGATGAGGCATTTTCCGTATGTCGTCTTTTTTCGGATCGTGGGTGTGGATCACCTTTGCGTTACGGTGGTGAAGCACGAAAAGCGCTACCCGGCGTTTGGGCTTTTCCGAAGATAGCGGGCATTTTCACGGGTCGAGCAGCCAGGCGATTGGAAATATCGGCCGTTGCCTATAGGACGAGCCGCCTCAGTTGGCGACGATATTGAAGATCTTGCCGGGGATGAAGACGATTTTGCGGATGGTTTTGCCTTCGAGGTGTTCGTTGACCTTGGGACTGGCGAAGGCGGCTGCTTTGGCTGCATCCTCGTCGGCGTCTTTGGAGATCATGAAACGATCGCGGAGTTTGCCATTCACTTGGACGACGAGTTCGATCTCGTTGCGGATGAGGGCGGCGGGGTCGTAGGCCGGCCACTCGGTTTCGGAGAGCATGGTGCGGCTGCCGAGACGGGCGTTGATTTCCTCGCTGAGGTGAGGGGCGAAGGGGTTGAGGACGCGGAGGAGCTGGGTGAATTCCTGCAAGGGCACGACTTCGGCCTGGGTGAAGGCGTTGGTGCAGATCATCATCTGGGAGATGGCGGTGTTGAAGCTGAGCTTCTCGATGTCTTCGCCGACTTTTTTGATCGTTTCGTGCACGGTGCGCAGCAGGGTGCTGTCACTGCACGGGACGTCTTGGATTTTGGCGGAGATTTTGGATTCGCCATCTTGCTCTTCGATGGCGAGGCGCCAGACGCGGGCGAGGAACCGCGAGACGCCTTCGACGCCTTTCATTTGCCACGGCTTCACTTGTTCGAGCGGGCCCATGAACATTTCATAGAGGCGCAGGGCGTCGGCTCCGTATTCGGAAACGACGTCATCGGGGTTGACGACATTGCCGCGGGACTTGGACATTTTCTGGCCGTCTTCGCCAAGGATCAGACCTTGGTTGACGAGCTTTTGGAACGGCTCGGGGGTGCGGACGTGGCCGAGGTCGAAGAGGACTTTGTGCCAGAAGCGGGCGTAGAGGAGGTGGAGGACGGCGTGTTCGGTGCCGCCGACGTAGAGATCGACCATGCCCGGTTTTTCATCGGTCCAGTAGTCTTCGGCTTCGTGGGAGATGAAGCGATTGGTGTTTTTCGGGTCGCAGTAGCGGAGGTAATACCAGCACGAGCCGGCCCATTGGGGCATGGTGTTGGTTTCGCGGATCGAGCCGTCGGGCAGCTGGATCCACTCGGTGGCTTTGCTGAGGATTGGTTCGGGAGTGCCGCTGGGTTTGTAGTCTTCGAGCGGCGGGGCGAGCAGGGGCAGCTCGGACTCGGGGATGGCGTGGTGGTGGCCGTCTTTCCAAACGATCGGGAAGGGTTCGCCCCAGTAGCGCTGGCGGGAGAACAGCCAGTCGCGGAGTTTGTATTGAATGCGGCGCTGGCCGAGGTCTTGGCTTTCCAGCCAGTCGATCATCTTGGCCTTGGCATCGGCGGTGGGCAGGCCGTCGAGGAAACCGGAATTCACGGCGGTGCCGTGGGCGGTGTAGCCTTGCCAATCGGAGTCATCGAGCGGTTGGACGACTTGTTGGATCGGCAGCTTGAAGCGCAGGGCAAATTCGTGGTCGCGCTCGTCATGGGCAGGGACCGCCATGATGGCACCCGTGCCGTAGCCCATCATCACGTAGTCGGCGATCCAGACGGGGATTTGGGTTCCGATGGCGGGATTGATGGCAAAAGCACCCGTGAAAACGCCCGACTTGTCCTTGTTGAGATCGCCGCGATCCATGTCGGACTTGGACGAGCAGGCCTTTTGATAGGCGGTGACGGCGGCTTGTTGTTCGGCGGTGGTAATTTCCGCAACGAAGGGATGCTCGGGCGCGATCACCATGTACGTCGCTCCGAACAAGGTGTCGGGGCGAGTGGTGAAGACGGTGACGGTATGGCCTTGGACGTCGAAATTCACTTCGGCGCCTTCGCTGCGGCCGATCCAGTTTTTCTGGAGCATCTTGATGCCGTCGGGCCAATCGAGCGTGTCGAGCTCGTCGAT
>JBAXLW010000041.1:0-18561 GCA_037134575.1 Verrucomicrobiota bacterium
ACAGACAGTAGCATAGAATCTGAAAACGGCTATATTTTTATTTAAAATGCTCTAAAGCGGGCGAGCAGGCTTCTTCTGAGGCGTGCTTGGCGGTTTTGGCTCTACCAGTCCGCTCGAGAGAATGGCCGATCACCTCGCGGGTGCAGCAGTCAACGACGAGAACAAAGACGCACCAACCGTCGCGTCCGCAGTGGACGAGGGCGTGATCGGGTTGCCCAATCCTGGTTGGGCCGCTCGGTGATGGAGCTAGCGATTTTGACTCGAGGGCGCTGGCAAGAACGGGGCCACCTGCCACTAACCCCGGCAAGCTGTCGCCAGCTTGATCTCGCCCGCTAGGATTTGGCCATTCTGGAATCAAGCCGCAAGGCTTTTTTCGTGCTTATGGGTTGACCAACTCTTGGGGGGGCCGCTCCAAATCATCGAGAAAAATTGGAGTGTTCCAGCCTTCTTCGCTTGTGGGTTTTTCAGAATCGATTATTTATTCAGCGTGCCCTTTGAAATAGAGTCCGAAACTTTGAAATCCCTGGTCTCGATAGCGGAAGAGACTTTCAGGCATGTTCCGGAAGTCGCTTTTTTCGTGAAGGATGTGGATGGCCGCTTTATCACCGGCAATCCGGTTTTTCTAAGTCTGTGCGGTGTGACGAGATTGTCGCAATTGGAGGGGTGTAATGACCTGGATTTTTTCAGCACCAATAGCGCCCGGCTCTACATGGATGACGATCGGCGGGTTCTGAGTTCGGGCCAGTTGCTGAAGAACCAGATCGAGCCAAGACCGCACGGGGTGAACGAGAATGATTTGGTTCTGACCACAAAAATTCCCCTCAAGGATTCGCAGGGACGGGTTGTGGGGCTCCTTGGGATCGTGCGAAATCTTTCGGAGTCGGCAAACCGCTCAGACACCCTGAAAGCCTTCACACCTGCGTTGGAACTGCTGGAGCAATCGCAGAAGGGAACCGTCGACATTTCCAAACTCGCGGCGAAGCAGGGCATGTCGCTGAGCAAGTTTGAGCGGGAGTTTAAAAATATTTTCCATCTCACTCCAATGGCCTACTGCCAGCAGATGAGGCTCAAAAAGGCTCGCGGTGAACTTCTCACGTCAGACAAATCGATTTCGGAAATCTCCTTGCAATACGGTTTCTACGACCAGAGCCACTTTACCAAGAGTTTTACCAAGTTGTTTGGAATCTCTCCGCAAAAATGGCGACGGTCGTCGTCGGTGCTGAGGAGGGAAATCTAAACATGCACGCGCGAATGGCGAGTATTTACGCTCTCCTCAAACTAGGTCCGGTGGGGCGTCGTTTCGGCTGGCTTGCAATCCTCGTGATCGCGGGCGCGCTTCGTTTTGTCGATCTTGGCAGCGCCCCCTTCCATGCGGACGAAGCCGTTGGGGCGCGGATTACGGCCGATCGACTTGAGGGGCATCCCTACGAGTTCAATCCCAGACACTATCACGGTCCGACCCTCTCATGGATCGCTGCCGGAGTGGCGAAGGCCGCAGGTAGGACATCTTTCCAGGATCTGGATGAATTCATCCTCAGACTGGTTCCGGCTGTTTGTGGAATCCTTGTGGTTACGCTTCCGTCTCTCCTCGGAAGGTGGATGGGAGACCCGGCGGCGTTAATCGCGTCGCTCCTGTTAGCGACCTCCCCGCTACTTTGTCAGTTCTCGCGGGTGTTCATCCATGAGCCGTTGCTGGCGATTTTTTCGGGCGGTGCTCTTCTGTCTCTGGGGTGGTGGTTGCGGGGCGGTGGCACGATGGCGGCACTTTGCGGCGGCATCGCCCTCGGCCTCATGGCCGCGACAAAGGAAACTTTCGGCATCATCGCGTTGTCCTGGCTGGTGGGTCTTGTGGTATGCCGTGGCTGGCCTCCACATCAATCCCTGCTTCGGGCGGCTGGTTGGTCTGCCGCGGCCTTCCTTGCCAGCGTTTTCGTGGCACACGGCGGCCTGCGGGAGTTTTTCTCGACCTATTATCTCTACACCACCGACATTGGCCACGCGAAGCCACCGCTCTACTACTGGACTCTACTGGTGGTCCCCAAATTCCAGGCTCCACAGTGGTGGACTGAAGTCGGTGTGGCCCTTCTCGCTCTGACGGGGGCAAGGTGGGGATGGCGATCGGGAAACACGTTGGCGCGGGTGCTGGCAGTCTCCACGGTCGTTCAGTTCCTCATTCTTTCAGCGATTCCTTACAAGACGCCATGGCTTGCTCTTGTGCCTTGGATTCAAGCCTGCCTACTCGCCGGTTGGGGCGGTGCCGTCCTGTGTCGGCAAAAATTCCTCGCGCAACACGCGGCAGTTACGGCACTACTGATTGTCGTGGCCTTCCAGATTCTTCAAGCCCGGGCAGCGGTTTTCCGGTTTCCCAACGATGCTAGAAATCCCATGGCTTATTCTCCGACCTCGGGAAATGTGGTCTCTCTCGGGGCGAGGCTTCGCGCGCTCTGGGAGAAATCCCCGGCGTTCCGCAAAGGCGGCATCGCCGTGCTTGGAACCGGCTACTGGCCGCTACCGTGGTATTTGAGGGGAATGGCCAAGGCGGGCTACTTCAAAGAGCCTCCGCCGGGCGTCGAATCGTTTCCGGTGGTGGTCGCCATGCCGGAAACCACATTTGAGGCATCGAAGAGGCTTTCGGCAACACACGAGATTTACTATAATGGGCTCCGCAGCGAGGTGCCCCTCGCAGTGTTTGTGAGGCGGGACGTCTGCCGGGAGGAAATGGCGGCACCATGAAACCAGACGTAAGAGCCACAGCGGGGCAGGCTCCCCATGTCTTCCCCTATTCCGGCGTGCGCCTGCACACCACCGAGGCAATGAAGACGACCTTCCAGATTTTTTTGGCGGAATCCCCGACCGCCTCGGAGTCAGCGGTCTCGGCGGCTTTTCAAAAACTCGAAGAAATCGAGAGCCTGCTCAGCCGATATGTTCCAGGCAGCGATGTCTCTAGGATCAATGCCCTCAAAAGCGGGGAGTCACTTTTCCTCAGCGACGAATGCGATGCCTGCCTGCGTCTTGCCATCAAGGCCCTCGCTTGGACCGGCGGGCGCTTCGATCCCTGCGCCGGGGCGCTCGTGGACGCTGTGAAGGAGGGTTCCGACGCGAGACTGCTGACAACTGGAAAGATTGCGCTCGATCCCGAACGGCCGCTGGTTTCCTGCCTAGAGGCCGGACGCGTGGTGGACCTAGGGGCGATTGGAAAGGGATTCGCCCTCGAGAGGATGGCCTCGATCCTCGCCCTGCACGGCGTAAGCGATGCTCTCCTCACCTCCGGTGCCAGCACCCTGCTCGCGATGGGAGGCCAGTCTTGGCCAGTGGATATCCCCCACAGCACCGGAAGGAGACGTATTTCGCTTTGCAACGCGGCCCTCGGTGCGTCTGGAAATTCCCAGCAGGGTGTTCACATTGTCGACCCTACCACCGGATGCGGAGCCAGTCGACACCAAGGCGTTTGGGTACAGCACCCGCGCGCGCCCTTTGCCGACGCTTTCTCGACCGCGTGCTTCGTGATGACGCTTGAGGAAATCGCGGAGTTCTCCGCGAGCCTACCGCCAGACTGCCAAGTGATCAGCGATCCGGACTGGGAGCCCCGTGTCCTGCTGCTATGAAGTTGTGACGGCCCACTTGGGTTTTCAGTGGCGTGTCGTCGTTTTTAGTTGTTTAGTTAATGGCTGGGTTTGGGTCGGAGGAAGCAGGAGCAAGGCCGAGAGCCCAGCGGATTCCTCCGAGAATGTGGCGGCGGAACTGCGAGGCGATTTCAACCGAGTTGATACGATTCGGAAGCGCAGGGTCGAGGCTCCAGATATCCTCGCGGTGGCCGAGGGTGGTGTAGAAAATGCGTCCCTCGCCGAGTCCGCGTACCCACGCGACCGGGAAGAAGCCTTTTTCCTCCGGCTGGTTCGGGTGGTGGCGCATGAACCAGATCGAGCGGACTTTTTCGCGGTCGTGGTTTTTGATAAGATACATTTCCTCTTGGGAGAGGGTCCAGATGTCCCCGATATTGCCGTTGGCTGGATGCTCCTTGTCCCCCGCGTGGAGTGTGGCGGGGACTTGGGGGCCGTGTCCGTCGAAGGTGCCACAGAGCATGTCGGTGAAGGGTAGTGAGTCCTTGAGGGTGTCGCTGCCTGCGTGCATGCCGATGAAGGCTCCGCCGGATTTCACCCAGCTGGCAAACCCCTCGTGATCCGGCAAGGGCAACGCTCCCGAGGTGTTACAGAAGACAACAGCATCGATGCGGTTGTCGCGCAGGGCCTGTGGCGATAGAGCCTCAAGGGTTTTGGCCATCGCAGCATCGAACTCCGCCTTTTTGAGATCCGCTTTTTCCTCAAGCTTCCATTTTGCGATGGTCTCTTTGTGATCGGCGAGGGCGGCGTTGTATTTGTCGAGTTCGGCTTGGGGAGCATTGCGCGCCGGCTTGCGCGGAGGCTTGGGCGCTTGAGGCACCTTGATGTCCGGTTGGCGGAGCCATGTGACGATTTCGAAGTCCGGCGCGGAGGCATCCAACGCCGCGAGGGCTTCCTCGCCTTGGGGAATCGACGAGTGCCGGAACCCCACGGTGGTGGTGCAAACGAGGACGCGCTTGGGGGCGTCGGCGGCTTGGGTCAAAATTGAAGAACCAAGAATAATTGTCAGGGCGAGGTGTTTGATTTTCATACGGGTAGTAGGGTCCAGCGGGCGTTGTTTTTTGAACTGTCAACCGCCGCCTCGATGAAGGCCATGCCGCGGATGCCGTCCTCGATCTTAGGGTAGTCGAGAGCTGTGGCGTCGGGCGTGGTGCCATCAATGACGGCGCGGAGGTGGTTGGCGAAATTGCGGTAAATATTGGCGAAGGCCTCGAGGTAGCCCTCGGGGTGGCCGGCGGGGATGCGCGTGTGCGCGGCGGCGTTCGCGCCGAGGTAGCCGAGGCCGGTGCGGCGGATTTCCGTTGGGCGGTCGTTCCATTTCACAAGAAGAGTATTCGGCTCCTGTTGGTGCCACTCGAGCCCGCCGAGTTCGCCATAGACGCAGATGTTAAGGTTGTTCTCCTCACCCACGGAAATCTGGGACGAGTGCAGGATGCCCTTCGCGCCGTTATCGAAGCGGAGGAGGACATTGCCGTCGTCATCGAGCGCGCGACCATCGACAAAGGTGGTGAGGTCGGCGGCGAGTTCCTTGATGCGTAGTCCGGTGATGAACTCGGCGAGGTTTTCCGCGTGGGTGCCGATGTCGCCGAGGCAACCCGCCGCACCCGATTTGGTGGGATCGGTGCGCCAGGCGGCTTGTTTTTGTCCGGATGCTTCGATGCGCGTCGAGAGCCAGCCTTGCGGGTATTCGACCACAACCTTGCGGATTTCTCCAAGTTGGCCGGAGCGCACCATGTCGCGGGCCTCTTTGACGAGCGGATAACCTGTGTAGTTGTGGGTGAGGCCGTAGAGGAGACCGCTCTTGGCGATGAGGGCACCGAGTTCCTTCGCCTCGGCGAGGTTGAATGTGGCGGGTTTGTCGGAGAGAACCTGGAAGCCGTGTTCCAGCGCAGCTTTGGCTGCGGGGAAGTGAACATGGTTCGGGGTGACAATCGCCACGAAATCCATGCGCTCGCCCAACGACAGTGCGGCTTCGGATTTCATCATCTCCTCGAAGTTGCCGTAGCAACGCTCTGGTGGGAGGAATAAATCGGCTCCTGAGTCGCGCGAACGTTGCGGATCAGAACTGAACGCGCCGCAGACGAGTTCGATCTGGCCATCGAGGGCCGCCGCCATGCGGTGGACGCCTCCGATGAAGGCGCCGCGGCCGCCTCCTACCATGCCCATGCGGATTTTGCGATTGGCGGCGCTCATTTGGATTTCCCTTTCTTTTTGTCGAAGGCCGCATCGAACGCCACGGCGCTCGGCGAGAAGTCGAGTTGGCGCACGAAGGCGGCGGCCTCAGTGGCACCATGGATGCGATCCATGCGTATGTCCTCCCATTCGACCGAGAGCGGGCCTTGGTAGCCAACATCGTTGAGGGCCGCAATGACCTCCTCGAAATTGACGTCGCCCCGACCCGGCGAGCGGAAGTCCCACTGGCGGCGGCCGTCGCCGAAGGTCGTGTGGCCGCCGAAGACGCCGACCGAGCCGTCGCCGTGGCCCCACCAGGCATCCTTGATGTGGGCATGGAAAATGCGCTGGCCGAGTTTCCGGATGAACGCGACATAGTCCACACCCTGGTAGCCGAGATGCGAGGGGTCGTAGTTGAAGCCGAAGCGGCGGTGGTTTTTCACGGCGGCGAGGGCGCGCTCGGCGGTGGCGATATCGAACGCGATCTCGGTGGGATGCACCTCGAGGGCGAAATCGACATCCGCCTTGTCGAACGCATCGAGGATCGGGGTCCAGCGTTTCGCGAAGTCGGCGAACCCGGCGTCCCAGTATTCCTGCGAGGTTGGCGGGAAAGCGTAGATGGAATGCCAGATCGAGGAACCAGTGAAGCCGTTGACGGCGATGCGGTGGGGGGCTTTCGAGAAGCCCGGCTTGGCATTAAAAAACGCGCGGGCGGCCTTTGCGGTGAGCGCCATTTTCCTCGCAG
Source organism: Verrucomicrobiota bacterium (assembly GCA_037134575.1). Lineage (GTDB taxonomy): Bacteria > Verrucomicrobiota > Verrucomicrobiia > Verrucomicrobiales > Akkermansiaceae > Luteolibacter. The sequence continues at coordinate 6,538 of JBAXLW010000041.1, forward strand.
CGCGGCGACGGACGCCCTCGGGTTCGCCATCGCCCCAGACATCGGGCGGGAGAATGGATTTGTGGCGAACGTCGATCGGGTCACAAACGGCCTGGCCGACGAGGTGGCTCGAGATCGAGAAGCAGGTGAGACCATGGTCGCCGAGGAGTTCCCATTTTTCGCGAATGTAGGATTTCGACGAAGCGGCCTGGTCGACATCGAAGTGGTCGCCCCAGCATGCGAGCTCGACGCCGTCGTAGCCCATATTTTTCACAAGCGGGGCGAGGTCGGCGAGCGGGAGGTCGGCCCATTGGCCGGTGAATAATGTCAGAGGTCTTGGCATGGTGTGTGTGAGTGTTTTTTGGATTGGGTGGAATTATTTTACTCTATGTAACTTATGATCTTTGTGAGAAATCACCTGATGTGTGATCACACTAGCGCGGTTTATTTCGATCCTTCGAACCTTTATCTTTTTTTGCGTCCACCCTTAAGAGGTGCTTCTGATTGGCCATCTATTTTGGCCTCGGCTATTGCCTTTTGGACAGCATCGCGGATTGGGCCCTCGGGAGCAGCAGCGAGGACTTTGTTGGCGAATGCTTTTTTATCTTTTGAATTGGCTTTAACGGTCGGAAACAAAAGACGGGTGGCGGCTTTAAAGAGTTTTTCGCGGCTGGGATCATCCAAATCTGGAACCGAGGCGGCAGCAAGGATTGACTCGCCGGCAGCAAAATCGGACCAAGATCCAAATTGATCGATGGCGGATGATCGAAGCTTGGGATCGCTGCGAATCCACTCGCCCAGCGTCTTGGCGGACTCGCGACAACGGAGCGCGGGGACAGTGTAGAAGAGCATTTCGCGGTTTTCCGGGGATGCGGCCTGGAATGCTGGGAGGAAGGCGGATTTCCAGAGGACGGCTTCGGAGCTCAATCTCGGAGCGATTTTACGGAATGCGGCGATGTAGGGTTTAGGGTCGGAGCCTTGCGGAGTTTCGCCGATCCAGCGGAGGAGTTGGGAACCCGTTTCGACTTGGCCCATGGTTTCGAGACAGGAAAGCGCCGCTTGGCGCTGTTCGGTCGCCGACTTCGGCGAGGCGAGTTTGAGAAGGAGGGCTTCTGTGCCACCCGGATTACGGAAGGCGAGTAGCGTGATTGCCTCGCGGCCTGGCGCACCTTTGGTCTGCTCCACAAGTCGTTTGTCGAGGCCGGAAATCTTCAAGCGATTGATGGCGAGCGAGGTGGCAGGGAGGGTTTGAGGGGACTTTTTGGCCGCCTCGGCAAGGAGAAATTTCAAGCTGTTATCCGTGCCGCAGGAGCCGAGTAACTCGATCGCGGTTGCCTTTTTGCTGCCGTCGAGAGTCGCGGCGAGGGCAAGGATATCGTCTTCACGCGAGGTGTCCGATTTTTGTGCCAGCGCGGCGTGCACGGCGAGGCGTGCATCCTCATTGAGGGTTGGCAGCGCGGCGAGGACGGGATCTTTCAGCTTGGCGTTGCCTGAAAGAACGGCGAGGTGGAGGATTTCGGTGGTGGCCGGAGTGTCTTGTTTGGCGAGGAGTTCAGCGACAAGGGGCGCGGCTAGGGAGCCATCACCTGCGGTAGCCAAGGCGTTGAAAATCTCGCAACGGATCGAGGCGTTGACGGCTTTTGGCCAAAGGGCGGAAATCGCTTTGTCGCCATCCGCTTGTTTAGTTGCACAGCGGACGAGCGCGCTTTGGGCCACGGTCAGGGTCGCGGGCGGGCAGTTTGGCAGGAATTTATTTAACGCCTTGAGCGCCTCCGCGCCGCCGAGCGAGCCGAGGGATTGGGCGGCGAGCGAGGCGATGGCGGTATTTGGCGAGGTCAACCTCACCGCGAATGCTGGGATGGCGGCGGTATCGGCACGCGTGGCGAGCGAGTCCATGAGGCCAAGCGTCCACGCGGGTTGCTCGGCTTTTTCAAGTGCCTGCAGGAGTGGTGCGGATGCGGCGGGAGTGGGATTGTTCTGCAGAGCGCAACGGGCTCCTTCCCGAATGAGGGGCGCGGGATCGGAGAGCAGGGCGCCGAGACCGGGAACCGAGGAGGCGGAAGCGAGGAAGGGCAGTTGCCCCAATGCGCTGAGGCGCGAAGGCTCGGGGGCCGCTGTGTCCGAGGCGAGTGCGAGAAGGTCTTTTTCTAAAGAGGCTGCGGTGGCCGGGTCCGCTCCGGATTTTCCACCCGCGAAGGCGAGCTGGCGGAGTTTTGTTTCCGCTTCGAAGCGCTTGGTCAAATCCGACGAGGCGAGGTTTTCGAGGACATCCGCTGGAATGGCTGCTTGTGCGGCCAAGGCGGTTGCAAGGAAGAGAGTGGCGAAAAAGTGTTTCATAAGTGTGGTGGATTGAAATCTCAAACGGGGAGTGGAAACCCGGTGCGGCGTGTGTAGTCGGCGAAGCGCGAGGCTTCGGGGTCGTCTTTGATCTGGCGTTCGTCCGGGTTCCAGTGGATTGGACGTTCCAGTCTTTCGGCGATTCCGGCAAGCGCGCAGATATTAAAGGTGCTTGCGCCGACTGTGGCCGGACAAATCGGCGGGCGTCTCGAGATAATCGAATCGAGCCAGTTTTGGCGGTGGTCGTTCGAGCGGTAGGCGATGAATTCGCTGGACGAGGCCACGCGTGAAGACAATCCGGCGGGTGTGGTTTCAATGCCTGAGCGCGAGACTTTAACCTCCCCGTCTTTTCCGACAAACCGGATCATGGTACCATTTGCTGGGCCGCCGCCTTTCGAGGCGGTGACTTTCAGGCCGTTGGCATACTGATGGTATTGATAAGGGGCCCCTTCGAAGCCTTTGGGAACAAAGAGCACGGGGCCATTATCGTCCATGTTGAGTGCCCATTGCACGATGTCGAAGTGGTGTGCGCCCCAGTCGCCGTTTTTGCGACAACCGTAGTCCCAGAAAATGCGCCACCCGCCGCCGGCAGACCCGAGCACTCGCAGGTCGTTGTAGGGCCTCCACGGGGCGGGGCCGAGCCAGCGGTCGTAGTCGATGTCAGCAGGGACGGGTTCCTCGGCAAGCAGACTGACGGGTGGGAAATCGCTCTTAAAATCAATGTGAATTTCGGTGATCTCGCCGATCCAGCCGTTGCGAATGATCTCCACGGCCTGGCGGAATGCGGGGTCCGAGCGTTGCATGCTGCCGACTTGAAGGATGCGAGCGTAGCGCTTTTCCGCCGCCACCATGGCCGCCGCCTCGTCCAGTGTGAGGGCCATGGGTTTTTCGACATAGACATCCTTCCCGGTGCGCATGGCATCGATCGAAATCGCCGCATGCCAGTGGTCGGGCGTGCCGATGATGACGGCGTCGATATCGCTGCGGGCCATGATGTCGCCATAATCGACATAGCCGACGGCTTCGGTGTTCTTTTTTTTGAGCTTGGCCAGAGCGGCTTCGCGCTTGGATGTTTTCACATCGCAGACTGCGACAAGGTCGATCATCGGGTGGGACTGCGCCCAACCGTGGTGGCCGCCCATGATTCCCCCGCAACCGATCAAAGCCATGCGGACGCGGTTGTTCGCGCCGATCGGGTTGGATCTGGCAATGTAAGGGAAGAATATGGTGCCCGAAACAGCGGCAAGGCTGGCTTTGGTGAATGATCGGCGCGATAGTGTCGCGGTCGGGTTGGACGGGTGGATGGGCATGGTGTTTAGAGTGCTATGGGTTCGATCGATGGAGGTTTCAAACGGGGAGTGGATATCCCTCGCGGCGTGTGTAGTCGGCGAAGCGCGAGGCTTCGGGGTCGTCTTTGATCTGGCGTTCGTCCGGGTTCCAGTGGATTGGACGTTCCAGTCTTTCGGCGATTCCGGCAAGCGCGCAGATATTAAAGGTGCTTGCGCCGACTGTGGCCGGACAAATCGGCGGGCGTCTCGAGATAATCGAATCGAGCCAGTTTTGGCGGTGGTCGTTCGAGCGGTAGGCGATGAATTCGCTGGACGAGGCCACGCGTGAAGACAATCCGGCGGGTGTGGTTTCAATGCCTGAGCGCGAGACTTTAACCTCCCCGTCTTTTCCGACAAACCGGATCATGGTACCATTTGCTGGGCCGCCGCCTTTCGAGGCGGTGACTTTCAGGCCGTTGGCATACTGATGGTATTGATAAGGGGCCCCTTCGAAGCCTTTGGGAACAAAGAGCACGGGGCCATTATCGTCCATGTTGAGTGCCCATTGCACGATGTCGAAGTGGTGTGCGCCCCAGTCGCCGTTTTTGCGACAACCGTAGTCCCAGAAAATGCGCCACCCGCCGCCGGCAGACCCGAGCACTCGCAGGTCGTTGTAGGGCCTCCACGGGGCGGGGCCGAGCCAGCGGTCGTAGTCGATGTCAGCAGGGACGGGTTCCTCGGCAAGCAGACTGACGGGTGGGAAATCGCTCTTAAAATCAATGTGAATTTCGGTGATCTCGCCGATCCAGCCGTTGCGAATGATCTCCACGGCCTGGCGGAATGCGGGGTCCGAGCGTTGCATGCTGCCGACTTGAAGGATGCGAGCGTAGCGCTTTTCCGCCGCCACCATGGCCGCCGCCTCGTCCAGTGTGAGGGCCATGGGTTTTTCGACATAGACATCCTTCCCGGTGCGCATGGCATCGATCGAAATCGCCGCATGCCAGTGGTCGGGCGTGCCGATGATGACGGCGTCGATATCGCTGCGGGCCATGATGTCGCCATAATCGACATAGCCGACGGCTTCGGTGTTCTTTTTTTTGAGCTTGGCCAGAGCGGCTTCGCGCTTGGATGTTTTCACATCGCAGACTGCGACAAGGTCGATCATCGGGTGGGACTGCGCCCAACCGTGGTGGCCGCCCATGATTCCCCCGCAACCGATCAAAGCCATGCGGACGCGGTTGTTCGCGCCGATCGGGTTGGATCTGGCAATGTAAGGGAAGAATATGGTGCTCGAAACAGCGGCAAGGCTGGCTTTGGTGAATGATCGGCGGGATAGTGTCGCAGTGGAGTTGGTTGGGATGATTGTCACGGGGCTTGGGAATCTTAGGGGTTTTGGGCGACTGCGGATTCAAGGGCGGCAATGATGGCGGCATCCCCTCGTTGGCCGGCAATGGCGAGGGCTGTGTCGCCTGTTTGCGAAACAGTGGTCGGATCGACGCCATGATTGAGGAGCAGGGCGATGATTTCGACACCCCCGCTGGCGGCGGCCTCGTGGAGCGGGGTGCCGCCGCAGGCACTGAGGACCTTGGTGTCCGATCCGCCTTCGAGCAAGGCACGCACAACGGAGGTGTCGTTTTTTGCGGCGGCGTGGTGGAGTGGGGTCCAGCCGATACTGTCGCGGCGGGAAGGATCGGCTTTGCGGGCCAGGAGAAGACTGACAATCCTCGGATTGCGGCGTTCCACGGCGAGATGAAGCGGGGTTCTTCCCGAGGAATCGGGAGTGTTCATTTCCGCCCCCGCCTCGATGAGGACGGCCGCGATTTCCGCACGGTTGCGGAGGATGGCTTGTTGAAGCGGGGACATGCGCGGACTAGCTCCAGCCTTGGCGAGAGCGAGGTCGGTGGCGAGAAAGCTTTGGACAGCCTCAAGGTTTCCACGCGCGATCGCCTCGTCGATGGATTTGCAAACGACGGGTTCCGCAGCGGACAGATGGATCGAGGCCGACAGAACGGCGAGCACCAAGCGTGTTTTCATTTGTTGATGCCGGCCGAACCTGCGGCTGAGAGGACAGCGTCATCGGGGAGCGACTGAATCCAGATATTGCGAAATTCCACGACTTCGAGGTGGTTTTGGAGGGCGAGCGGCAGGGCATCCGCGTGTTTCTTGTAGGGCCTGCGTTTCTTGAAGGACGAGGGGCCGTCGAACGGAACATTCTTCTGAACGATGACCCCGTTGACCATGACAGTCACGCAGGCGGGCGATGTCATTTTTAGCGAATCATCGAAGAGTGGGCGCCTGAACCAGATGTCGTAGCACTGCCACTCCCCGGTTGGGCGGAGCGCGTTGACATCAGGAGGCTTCACGCCGTAGAGGGCGGCCGCCATGCCATCGGGGTAGGTTTTGTTCTCGTAAGTGTCTAGGATTTGGATTTCGTAGTTGGACATCAGGAACACGCCGCTATTGCCTTTGTCCTGGCCTGATTTTTTGGAGTTTTCCGGCGGGGTTCTCCACTCCAAGTGGAGGTGGCACGAGCCGAATGACTCCTTGGAGCTCAGTGAGGTTTTGTCCGGGCGCACTTTGGAGCTCAGTGAGGTTTTGACCGGGTGCACTTGCAGGACGCCTTGCTGAATTACCCATGGTTGCGGCACAACCCAGGCATCAAGGGTCGAGCCGTCGAAGAGGATTCGTGCGCCGGAGGGAGGCTTCGTTCCCTGCTCGAGTTCCAGCCATGGCTTTGGCGTGGCCGAGGGCGGCCACGGGCGGGACATGTCATGCACTCTCCAGGCTCCATCCGCTGTGCGTGTGGTATCAGGGTGCTGGTTGAACACCGAGTAATCCGAGGCGATGGCGCTTCCGGCGGCCGCAAGAACGATTATGGCGCTCCACGCGGTGGCGCGTATGGAAGGGAGTTGCATACAAAGGAGTCTACTTCGCCGGCGTTCCGAACACCTCGACCTCGATGTAATGGTTCATGTCGTTCGAGGTGTTGCCTTGGCTGTAAAGGCGGACATAGCGACCCTTCAATGCCTTGACGGGGATGAGGAGCCCGTATTGCGACTCAATGTAGGGCGCGTCGGAACCCTTGCCGAGCTTGGCGGAGTCATCAAAATCGTTATTGAAGACGGTCGTGACGCCGGAGCCAAATGCCGGGTCGTCGGAGATTTGCACGATTACATCGTGGTAAGCGCGGCGCTGGGAGTGGAAATGCCAGAGCCAAACCGCCTGAATGTCCGCTTGCTGCTCGAGGTCGATCTGCACCCACTGGAGTCCGTTGGAGAGTTCGAGGAAATAGCCCTCGCCGGCGTCCTTCTCGCCATCGGTCACATAAGACAAATCGCCGATGATCGGAAATTCGTCGCTCGAGGTCACCGGTTTACCTTTAGAAAGCAGGACGGTTCCCGCCGGAACTTGGAGTTCGGAAACTTTCGCAGCGGCGGGTTTCAAATTCGGAACCTTGACCTCGATCGGCGTACCCTCGATTTTTTCGGAGGGAATCACTGTAGTGAGCGGGATCGTTTCGGCTGCGCAGAGAGTGGATCCGGCGGTTAGGGTGGCGGTCAGCAGAAGGAGTGTTGTTTTTTTCATGTGTGGAGGTGTTCTGGGGTGAAAATAATGGTTTCTTTGCGCTCGGCGGCGGGATTCACCCAGTAAATCGGAGCCTCGGAGTGGAGGGCTTCGCGGGCGTCGCAATTGAGCTTAGCTTCTCCGCGGATCGTCGCGAAGAAATTGGCCAAATGGGGCTGGTGGGGCGGCTCATTCATTCCCCCGGGCAGTTCGAAGCCCTCTGGGGGCGCCGAGGCGTAGGAGGCAATTGCATCCGATGATTCGCTGGGCCGGGCCGGAGCTGTGGCCTTTTTAAGCCAACCCTTTTGCACGAGAGGTTCCCAGCTGGGAGCCGACCCGCTCTCACGGTAGATTTTCGTGTAGGCCGCCCGCTCGGAGATTTCGATCGTTCCCTCCGTGCCCATGAACGCCTCCGAGTAACCGCCGCCTGCGCTGGTGGTCGTGAGGACTTGGTAGAAGGCCCGCGCGCCGCCCTCGGGGGTATCGTAGTCAAAAATGCACATGACATTGTCGAAATGCTCACGATCCTTGAAGTAGTCGCATCCGCCCGAGGCCATGACAGATTTCGGCGGACCGCCGAAGAACCAGTTGAAAATGTCGATCTGATGCGCGCCGAGATCCGAGATCGGGCCGCCGGAAAGGTCTTTGTAGAGGCGCCAGTTCAGGAAGCGCCGCTGAAGCTCCTCGATCGGAAGATCTTGGGCCTCGCGGCCAAAACCGTATTTCAAGAGGGTCTGGGCATTCGGAAGGATGCGCGATGGGGCGCTAATGTCGCGCGAGGAGCTCACGGCCCGGTTCCACTGGGCGTTGGCATTCACGATGCGTCCGCAAATCTTGTGGTTTCGGATGAGTTCTTGGAGCGTGTAAATGTATCGAGGATTGCTCCGGCGCTGATGGCCGATCTGGCAGAGCTTGCCCGTCTCATCCATTGCCTTCACCATTGAGCGCGCGCCTTCAATCGTGTTGGACATCATTTTTTCGCAATACACGTGCTTGCCCGCCTTCAGAGCCATGACGGTGTGGGGCGCGTGCCAAAAATCTGGCGTGGACACGACCACGGCATCCAAATCTTTTTCCTTTTCGAGCATTTCCTCCGCGTCGATGTATCGGCCTGGGGAGTTTCCAAATCGCGCCTTGATGCGCCCATAGGACCCGCCGACGCGGTCCTTCATGATGTCGCAGACGGCCGTGTAACGCAGGCCTGGGATGTTTACCATCGCATTGAACAGCACCTCCTGCTGTTTGCCGCAGCCGATGAAACCCACATTGATCACATTCGACGGAGCTTCCGGGCCGCCGGCAGCCTTCAGGATCGCCGGAGCGCCAAAAACGAGGCCCGCACCGGCGAGCGTTCCCTTAAGGAGAAATTCACGCCGTGTCAGACCGGCGTCCAAGTTTTGAGTCAGATTTTCCATTTTGATGTGAGTTCGAATCGGCTGTGTTTCGCTTGGAAAAGCATCAGGGCAACCAGCGCGATGTGGATCGCGAGCCAAGACACGCCGGCATTCTCGTTGGTGAGGATTAGCCCAACCGTTAGACTGGTGTAAAGGATACCCATCGCCAAAAGTGTAAAACGAGTTGCGAAACCAATCAGCAGAGCGATCCCCAGCGCGATCAAGGCTGGGCCGAGGATTTGATCGTAGATTTTCAGTGAAAAATCGGGCAGCAGAGGTTCGGTGAGGAACTTTTCGTAAAGAGACTTAGGAACACCATGGTAGTTGGCAATCGAGTATACCTTCGTGCTCACCGCATCGGTCAGTCCATAGGAGTTCACCGAACCGTCAATGGTCACAGGTGAGTTGGAGGTGGAAGTGCCAGCGTATTTCTCGACCCCGGTCAAAACCGCCCTAACTCCAAGCCAAAGGCGTAGAACTAGCACTCCAAAAACGGGGCCTAAGTCTGTTTTGCTGTGGGACGGGTCGGTATGGTCACTGCTCATTGTGATGTGGTTTGTTTGGGGTTGACTGGAGACGAAACATCAATGCGACATTATCACGGAAAAGCAAGATGTCTTGTATTTAATCAGATTTTTTTGGTAATTTTTCCGACACGCCAATCGGATCTTAGGAGGGCGATCACCGGGGGGGCGTACCGCATTCCGAAGAACCACGCGATCTTTCAGGAAAAAGAGCGACTTTGGATCGCCCGTCGACTCAATGACCGTGAAGGTGAATTTTATTTCGTCACAGCAGGAAAAACTTCATAGTCTTCGAGCGAGTTTTCAGAAAGACAACCGCCATGGCCAAAGATCCGATTTGTGGAATGACGGGGAATGAGACGACGCGCCTACCCGCGCTGCCGATGTCCAACCCCACGTGCTGCGGCGGCACGCATCCACCCGTCAAACCGACGGCCAACGCAAAGTATTTTTGCCCGATGTGCCCCGGCATGGAATCCGACCAACCCGGCGAATGCAGCAAGTGCGGCATGGCCTTGGAGCGGAATCCGCTGTGGGTCGCGCCTGCCAGCAAGGTCATTTACACCTGCCCGATGCACCCGGAAGTCCGGCAAGACTGGCCCGGCGTATGTCCCAAGTGCGGTATGGCCTTGGAGCTCACTTCACAAAGCATCGCCGACGAGGCTAACCCAGAACTGGCGGACATGACCCGCCGCTTCTGGATCGGCGCGGCACTGACCCTGCCGGTTTTTCTGTTGGCGATGGCACATGTGATCCCCTCTCTCGGCCACGACGGCGATGTGTCGCGGTGGCTTCAATTTGCGCTCTCGACGCCGGTGGTGCTGTGGGCGGGTTGGCCGTTTTTCAAACGCGGCTGGCGCTCGCTCGTCTCTCGGAATTTGAATATGTTCACGCTCATCGCCACGGGTGTCGCGACCGCTTATGGCTACAGCGCGGCGGTGATGCTAGCACCAGGCGCATTTCCCAGTTCTCTCGCCATGCACGGCAGGATCGGGATCTATTTTGAAGCGGCGGCAGTGATTGTGGTGCTGGTATTGTTAGGACAGATGCTCGAACTGCGGGCACGCGGCAAAACCGGCAGCGCCATCCGCGCGCTGCTCGATCTAACACCAAAAACCGCTCGCCTCGTCGAAAACGGCGTGGAGCGCGATGTGCCAATCGAGGCGGTGTTAGTCGGAGCCCGCTTGCGTGTCCGCCCCGGCGAAAAAATCCCCGTCGATGGCAGCGTGGTCGATGGCCAAAGCGCGGTGGACGAATCGATGATCACCGGTGAGGCAATCCCTGTCGCCAAGAGTCTGGGCGATGCCGTAACAGGCGGAACTCTCAACACGAGTGGCAGTTTCATCATGACGGCGGAGCGTGTCGGCAGCGACACGATGTTGGCGCGAATCGTTGGAATGGTCGCCGAGGCGCAACGCAGTCGCGCACCGATCCAGGCGCTTGCCGATCGGGTCGCGGGTTATTTTGTGCCTACCGTCATAGCCATTTCGGTGATCACGTTTCTGCTATGGGCTTGGTTAGGACCCGAGCCACGCTACGCGTTTGCCATCGTCAATGCGGTGGCGGTTCTCATCATCGCCTGCCCCTGCGCCCTCGGACTCGCCACGCCGATGTCGGTGATGGTCGGCATCGGCCGCGGTGCCCATGCGGGAATCCTCATTCGCAACGCGGAGGCGATCGAGGTGATGGAAAAAGTCACCACCCTCGTCGTCGATAAAACCGGAACGCTCACGGAAGGCAAACCGCGCCTCACCGAGCTTCTAGCCGTCAATAGCACCCATGAAGAGGACCTGCTGCTCGCGGTCGCCTCGATCGAACAAAACAGCGAGCACCCCTTAGCTGCTGCCTTGGTTCGTGGCGCCAAAGAGCGCGGCATCACTCCGCAAGCCGTCACTGATTTTGACTCCATCTCCGGCGGTGGCGTGATCGGCAGACTCGGCGATCGCTGGGTGATCGTTGGCAAACTCCAATTTCTCCAACAGCGCGGCGTTCAAGGACTCGAAGCCATCGCTGCACGCGCCACCGGGTGGCAGGACGAGGGACAGACCGTCATCTACGTGAGTCTGGACGGCCAAGCCGCGGGGATCCTCGCGGTTTCTGATCCGATCAAAGTTTCTACGCCCCCAGCCATCGCCCAACTGCATCAAATGGGCCTTAAAATCATCATGCTGACGGGTGACAGCGAACGCACCGCCCATGCGGTCGCTCAAAAACTTGGGATCGATCAGGTCGAGGCTGGCGTCGAGCCGCAGCACAAACATGAGCGCGTCCGCCAACTCCGCGAACAAGGCCATGTCGTCGCGATGGCGGGCGATGGCGTCAATGATGCTCCCGCCCTCGCCGCAGCCCACGTCGGCATTGCGATGGGTACTGGCACCGATGTCGCGATCGAGAGTGCTGGGATTACGCTCGTCAAAGGTGACCTCCGCAGCATCGTCCAAGCGATCACCTTGAGCCGCGCGATGATGCGCAACATTCGGCAAAACCTGTTTCTCGCCTTCCTTTATAACAGTCTCGGCGTCCCGATCGCCGCCGGTGCCTTGTATCCGATTTATGGCGTTTTGCTCAGCCCCATGCTCGCCGGTGCAGCGATGAGTCTCAGCTCGGTCTCCGTCATCGCCAACGCCCTGCGGCTGCGGAAGGTGAAGCTCACCAATTTCTAACCGCCTGCCGCCAGCGTGACGATTTCAACCCGGGCACCGTCTTCGATCCTGGCGGTCGGGTAATCGCGAGGGAAGATCGCCTCTTCGTTGAGCTCGACCACGACGGGTTTACCGCCAAAGCCGAGGTTTACCAACAACTCGCTGAGAGTCATCGCGGTTTCAATCTCATGAGACTTGCCGTTCAGTTGGATGGTCATAGGATTCGTTACCTTCATGGTGCCAGTTTCACAGGAAATGGACAGTCTTTGCAGTCGGAAAAAATCCTCGAAGACAAAAGTCCTGATAGACGTGCTGC
>JBAXLW010000042.1:0-18227 GCA_037134575.1 Verrucomicrobiota bacterium
ACTGCAAAACCATTGGCGCCTTGGCCGCTGCCTCCGCCCTTGTGGCCGGCAACGCTAACGCGGAAGTCGAATATCAACTGCACACTGGCTACACCAGCGAGTACCTGTTCCGCGGTCAAAACCTTGGCGCAGACCTCATCGAAACCGGCCTTGACGCCTCCACCGAAGTGTCCGGCATCAACCTGAGCGCTGGCGCTTGGTACGCAAATTTCGAAGAAGCAGTTGGTAATAACGACGTCAACGAACTTGACCTCTACACGAGCGCCTCCAAGGATCTCGGTTTCGCCACGGCTAGCATTGGCTACATCTATTATGCCAACGGTGCTGATAAAGCGTATGAACTAGACGGCCATCGCGAAGACGCCCAAGAAGTGTCCTTCGGCCTCTCGCGTGACCTTGGTTTCGCAACGGCTTCCTTGACCTACTTCTGGGACATCGTTTACGACAACGACGGCTACTCCGAGCTCGCACTCAGCCGCAGCTTTGAACTCAGCCCATGCCTCACACTCAACTTCGGCGGCAACGTCGGCTACCTTGTTGAACAAGGCCAAGCCACTGCTTGGACCGGCAAGGTCTCACTCGACTACGCCTTCGCCGAACACGCCAAGCTGTCCCCGTTTGTGAGTAAGTCGATCTCGCTCAGCGACGACAATGACACCGCTTACAATGGTGCGGAAAACGAGTTCGTTGCAGGTTCGATGCTCAGCGTCAGCTTCTAAGCCGACTCTGAGTCATTTGACTTGAATCATTCCAAGGGCGGTCGCGCGAGCGGCCGCCCTTTTTGTTTTGTTGAAGAATTCTTCCGAAGGTTTGACCAATCCCGATCCCCCGCCTAGTTTCGCGGCGAGATGACGATTGACCCCTACGCGAACCGATTTGTATGCGACCTCGTGGCCTATGAGCCCGGGAAACCGATTGATGAAACCGCCCGCGAGCTCGGGCTCGATCCTTCCCAGATCGTCAAGGTCGCCTCGAACGAAAACCCGCTAGGCCCCTCGCCGCTGGCCAAGATCGCGATGCGCGAGGCGCTCGAAGAATCCCATATCTATCCGGACGGCGGCGGCTACCGGCTGCGCAACGCGATCGCCGAATCCTTCGGTATGGACATCGGCAATGTCGTGTTAGGCAATGGCTCTAACGAAATCATCGAACTACTCTGCCACACGTTTCTGAATCGTGATGCAGAGCTCATCGCCGCAGAACATGCCTTCGTGGTATACAAACTGATGGCCACACTCTTTGGCGCCAAGTATGTTAAAGTGCCCGACCCCGGCTTTGTCCACGATCTCGACGCGATGGCGGATGCAATCACCGAAAACACGCGCTTGGTCTTCATCGCCAACCCGAACAACCCGACCGGCACCATGGTCAACCAAGAGGCAATCGACCGCTTCATGGCGCGCGTCCCCGAACATGTTGTCGTGGTCTTTGACGAGGCGTACTATGAGTTTCCCGACTCTCCGCCAGACACGCTCAAATACATCCACGAAGGTAAAAACGTCTGCGTACTGCGGACCTTCTCCAAGATTCACGGCCTCGCCGCGCTGCGCGTCGGCTACGGACTTGCCTCGAAAAACGTCGCCAATCTGCTGCAAAAGGCGAGACAGCCATTCAACGTGAATGCCATTGCTCAAGCCGGTGCGCTGGCCGCGCTGGCTGATGCCGATCACATCGCCAAAACCCTCGCCGTCAACAGCGCCGGCATGGCGTTTTACGTAGCCGCTCTATCTGCTAGAGGCCTCGAATACGTTCCGAGTTACGCCAATTTCCTGCTGATCAAAGTCGGCGAAGGCGACCAAGTGTTCCGCGACATGCTCAAGCAAGGCGTGATCGTCCGCGCGATGAGCAGCTACAAACTGCCCGACTGGGTCCGCATTTCCATCGGCACCGAGCCGCAGAACCACCGCTGCATCGAGGTGCTCGACTCCGTGCTGGCCGCGCGGGCGTGATCGTTTGAAGCCCAATCCGAAAAGAGGAACCACGAAAATCACGAAAAGGCACGAAAGATGAAGAGGGGTGGAACTCGTTCACACCACAACAGCTTGATGCTTTCTGCTTTCGTGAAATTTCGTGTCTTTCGTGGTTTGAATTTATCCATTTCGAATGAACGCACTTCCTGATCCGCACCGCACGACGATTGCCGCCATCGCCACCCCGCCCGGGATGGGTGCGGTTTTCTTGCTGCGGGTTTCCGGGCCGAATGCCATCGCGGTGGCCGACGCGGCGACGGGAGGACAAGCCAGCCCCCTCGCGCCGCGCACATCCCACTACTGCCGCATCAAAGACGCTAACGGACAGATCCTCGACGACGGTTTGCTAACGGTTTTCCGCGGCAACAGCAGTTACACCGGCGAGGACAATATCGAGTTCACCGGCCACGGCGGCGTGCTGGTGACCCGCGAAGTGTTAGGGCGCTTTCTCGAATGCGGTGCCATCGCCGCCGGGCCGGGCGAATTCACCCAGCGCGCATTCCTCAATGGCAAACTCGACCTCACGCAGGCCGAGGGCGTGATGGATCTGATCTCCGCGCAAACCCGCCTCTCGCTGCGGGCCGCCCGCAGCCAGTTAGAAGGCACCTTGGGACAACGGACGACCGAGGCCCGCGATCAATTGTTAGAAACTCTCGCCCACCTCGAAGCGTGGATCGACTTCCCCGAAGAAGACATCGATCCGCAGACCGGCGTCCTGCTGCGTGGGCGGGTCAGCGCAGTGCTTGCCGTTGTCGATTCCCTACTCGCCACCGCCGACCAAGGGCGGGTGCTGCGTGAGGGTGTTAGAACAGTGATCTTCGGCGAACCGAACGTCGGCAAATCCAGTTTGCTCAATCGGCTGTTAGGATTTGAGCGCGCGATTGTCAGCGACATCGCCGGCACCACCCGCGACACCATCGAGGAAGTGGTCAACCTGCATGGCATCCCGCTGCGACTCGTCGATACGGCGGGTGTTCGGGCGGCCTCCGACCGCATCGAGGCGGAAGGCATCCAGCGCACGGTCCGGCAGATCGAAGCGGCCGATCTGCTGCTAGAAATCGCTGATGCCAGCCAGCCGCGCCCGACCGAGGCGATTCTTCCGGCGAGCGATGCCAAGCGCCTTCAGGTGCTGAATAAAACCGATCTCGGCGAACATCCATCGTGGGCAGGAGTCGAGGCCGTGCGCCTGTCCTGCACCAGCGGCGTGGGTTTTGATCGACTCTCTAACGCCATCCGCGACGCGCTTCATTTCAGCGAAGCCGACTGGGGTGAGCACGCCGTGGCCATCAACGCCCGCCACCAGGCGAGCCTGCAACTCGCCCGCACCGCGCTGCTCGCCGCATTGGAACTGCTAGACGACCTCTCCAACGACACCGAACTCGCCGCGATTGATCTGCGGGAAGCCCTCGACGCGCTCGGCGAAATCCCCGGTCGCGTCGACACGGAAGACCTGCTCGGCGTGATTTTCAGCAGCTTCTGCATCGGTAAATAGACCAAAGAAGGCTTTCGGCACTCGTCCGGAGGTCTTCGGCACTCGTGGCAAAAGAGATCACTCCTCCGGCACCCCGAGAATTCGCGCCTGATCGAAATCGAATGCGGTCAGCTCCAACACCAATCGCTGGCCGACCTCGAACGTCGCTTTCGCCTCGGTCAACTGCTTGGAAAGGTGGGCGAGGACCCGCTTGCCGTTAGGCATAGCGACTCGGTAGAGGACGGGGTTGAGATTCTCCAAAATCGTCCCAACGGCGTGAATCGTGGCATCTGGCATGGCGTGGGCAGAGCTTCACCCCAGAAATGGCCGAAGGACAAGCCTACTTGCCCACAAAAAAATCTGCGATTCTCGCGCGAGAAATGATGACGTTGCTTGACGGACTGACCGAGAGGATCGAGATTCAATGCAACGTTACGCCGTAACTTCTTAACACTTCTTCTTCCTCAAATACCATGAACTCTCGCCTTATCACCGTCTTTGTCACGCTTGGCTGCGTCTTTCTGGCTTCTTGTTACCCTTACGACGAGAGCCAGCAGCAACGGCCAACCCGCAAGCAAGCCGCCAGAAACGTGACTAAGCCCGCTCCGCAGCAAGTCCAAGAGCCGAGAGATGCTGCGGTGGCAACCGAGACAACCGCGCCTGTTGAAGCACCGAAGAAGGAGGCTGCCACCGCCGCAAGCACCGCACCGGCAGCCCCTAAAACGGCAACGGCGCCGACCAAAACGCCTGAAGCACCGAAACCTCGAGTCGAGGAAAAGCGTCCCGAGTATTCGGTGGCCAGCAAAGTGCCCGGCAAGGAAGGCTTCGTCTTCAGCCCTTACAACAACAAAGTCGTCGATGTCCGTGACATTCCCAGCGGCACCCTCGTCCAAGACCCGACCTATACCGGCGCGGGTAAAGGCTACTTCCGCGTGCCCTAAGCAGTCTTCATTTTCCAGTACCTCCCGTGAGGGAAACCGACCGGGTCCGAAGCACCGGACCCGGTCTTTTAATTTTGCATGAAGACGGATTTCCAAAACATCACCATCCTCGGCGGTGGTTTGCTGGGCGGCTCATTGGCCCTAGCACTGGCGGCATTGGACATTCCGCCACAGAAAATCCGCCTCTGGGCGCGCAAGCCGAAAACCGTGGATGCTGCGCTCAAAATCGGCATCCCCGATGCCACCGCTGATCTCGCGCAGGCGGTGCAGGATGCTGATCTGATCATCCTTGCGGTGCCCGTCGGTTCGATGGCCGCGCTGGTTTCATCGGCCCTGAATGCCGGCGTGCCTGCGGGCTGCGTGATCACCGATGTGGGCAGCGTCAAAGGCGTTCCCCATCGCCAAATCAGCCCCTTGCTAGTGGGCCAGCGGATCGCCTTCATCGGCAGCCACCCGATGGCAGGCTCGGAGCGCAACGGCCTGGCCGCCATCACCGCAGATCTATTTCAAAATGCCGCCTGTCTACTGACCAATGACGACGGCGCAGCGCCCGCGCAAGCCGAGGCAGTCGAACGTTTTTGGCAAGCCATCGGCTGTCGCACCACGTGGCTCAGCGCCACCGCGCATGATCAACTGGTCGCCCGCATCAGTCACCTGCCCCACCTCATCGCGGCCAGTGCGGCCCGCGTTTGCTTGAAAGACCCTTCCGATGGTCGCTTCGGCGGCGGTGGACTGCGCGACACCACCCGTGTCGCTGCGGGAAATCCGGACATGTGGGCGGAAATCGTCACGGAAAACCGCGAAGCCCTGATCGGCCTGCTCCACGAAAGCATCGACGACCTGCGCCAAGTCCTTGGCCACCTCGAAAGCGGCGACCCAGCCCAAGCCCAGCAGTGGTTGAGCCTCGCCAAAGAGCGCCGCGACCCTTTGAATTCACTTCTCCTCTAGTCCTTTTTCAGTACCTTCACATGTCGGAATTTCGAGTCACAGCCATTTCCAAACTCCAAGCGGAGTTCACCGTCCCCGGCGACAAGAGCATGTCGCACCGCGCTGCCATCCTCGGCGGCCTTGCCAACGGCACCTGCACCGTGCGGAACTTCCTTCCCAGCGAGGATTGCGTCAACACGCTCAATGCCATGCAGGCGCTCGGCGCGCGCCACGAAGTTCTCGACGAACTGGCGGGCTACGGCCCGATCAACCTGCGCATCCACGGCCAGTCGATGAAACTCAGCGCGCCCGCAGCACCGATCGACTGCGGCAACTCGGGCACGGGCATGCGCTTGCTCGCGGGATTACTCGCGGGCCAATCGTTCACCTCTGAACTCTTTGGCGACGCCTCGCTTTCCTCACGGCCGATGGGCCGCATCACGATACCGCTCGCTCAAATGGGCGCGAACATCGAGACGCTCGGCGAAAAACCCGGCTGCGCGCCCCTGCGCATCCACGCCGCGAAAGTTCACCCGATCACCTACGACATGCCCGTCGCCAGCGCCCAAGTGAAAAGCGCCGTGCTGCTGGCCGGGCTTTTTGCCGAGGGCACAACCACCGTGATCCAACCTGCGGAAACCCGCGACCACACCGAGCGCATGCTCGCTTCATTCGGTATCCACACCCGCCACGATGGCAAGGCGATCTCGCTCGACGGCGGCCAAACTCCGCAAGCCTGCGACTTCACGGTGCCGGGCGACATTTCCAGTGCGGCCTTCTGGCTGGTGGCAGCGGCCGCCCTGCCCGGATCGCGCTTGCTGATCAAAGACGTCGGCCTCAACCCGACGCGCACCGCGATTCTTAAAGTCCTCAGCCGGATGGGTGCGCACATGACCGAGATCGTCCACCAAACCGAAGGCGAGCCGATCGGCAACATCGAGATCCATGGTGCAGCCCTAACCGGCACGACGATTTTCCTCGAGGAAGTGCCTAACTTAATCGACGAAATTCCCGTGATCGCAGTGGCCGCAGCACTAGCCCAAGGCCGCACAATCATCCGCAATGCCAAGGAACTGCGCGTCAAGGAAACCGACCGCATCACCACCGTCGTCGACAACCTCCGCGCGATGGGTGCCGAGGTCGAGGAGTTCGAGGACGGCATGGAGATCGTCGGTGGCAAGCCATTGCACGGTGCCACCATTGACAGCTTCGGCGACCATCGCATCGCCATGGCCTTTGCCATCGCCGGACTTTTTGCCACGGGCGAAACCGTCATCCAGAACACCGACTGCGTGAACACTTCCTACCCCGGCTTTGCCCATCACTTGAAGGCCATTCTGCTGGAATGCTCCGACGCCGCCGACTTCACCCTGCCCACCATTCCACGCGCATGAGTTCTAACACACGCTTCTCGATCGCCATCGACGGCCCCGCTGCTTCGGGCAAAAGCACCCTCGCCCGCAAGCTGGCAGAACGTCTCGGCCTGGTTATGGTCAACTCCGGTGCGATGTACCGCGCCGTCACTTGGAAGGCACTTGAGGAAAACATCGACCCCAGCGACAATGCAGCAGTTGTCTCGCTCCTCAACCGCATCGAAATCGAATGCGGCCACGACGGGCTTACTTCCACCTGCACCATCGACGGCGTTGATCCGGAGGACGCCCTGCGCAGTGAGAGCGTCAACGCTAATGTCTCGATGATTTCCGCCATCCCCGAAGTCCGCGACCGACTCGTCGCCCTTCAGCGCAGTTACCTCGATCATACCAGCGTCATCATGGAAGGCCGCGACATTGGCTCGGTCGTTTTCCCAGACACTCCTTACAAAATTTATGTCGATGCCGACGAAGCAGTCCGCGCCGCCCGCCGTGCCAAGATGGGTGAAGTCGACTCCGTCACCCAACGCGACGCAGCCGACAGCAAGCGCACGACTGCGCCGCTCATTGTCGCCCACGGAGCCGTGATTCTGGATAACTCCCATCACACCATCGAAAGCGGCGTCGATGCCGCCATCGAGATCCTCAAACAACAAGGCCTCTCGTCCCTGTGAAAGAATCCGCTCCCATGCGCTGGGTTTACTGGCTCGGCTGGATGGCCTTCGGCGCAGCCTTCCGCACGCTCTTTGGCCTACGCATCGTGGGTCAGGAAAACCTCGTCTCCGAAGGTCCTGTGCTGGTCGCCTCCAACCACCAGAGTTTTCTTGATCCCCCACTGATCGGCAATCTCTACCAGACCGAGATGGTCTTCCTCGCCCGCAAGACGCTCTTCGTCGGTTTCTTCAAGTGGCTCTACCCGCAGTGGAACGCCATCCCCGTGGATCAGGACCGGCCCGACATGGCCAGCCTCAAGACGATCATCCGCAAGCTCAAGGAAGGCGAGCGCGTGCTCGTTTTCCCTGAAGGCGAACGTACGCAAGACGGCAGCATCGGCGAAGCAGCCCCTGGCATCGGCCTGATCGCGGTCAAGTCCGGTGCCGTGATTCAGCCCGTGCGCATCTCCGGTGCCCGCGACGCGCTGCCCCGCGGCTCCGCCCGCATCCACTTCGCCCGTATCACCGTCACGGTCGGCAAGCCGATCCGCCTCAGTCCTGATGAACTGCGCGCTGCCAGCAACAAGGAAGGCTACGACCGCATCGCCAAGCAGATCATGAGCGCCATTGAGGCACTGTGAGATCGAGGCCATCACCTGGATTCATTCCATCGGGTGCCATGCGCGGGCTGATGAAATTTTGAGTCGTGGCTTGATTGCGGCCGCAGCTGTGGTTAGATCGTTGGCGTGAAAGCCTACCTGGATTTGATGCGCGACGTGCTGGAGAACGGCGAAGTGCGGGCGGACCGCACGGGGACGGGAACGATTTCCGTTTTTGGGCGACAAGCGCGCTACGACTTGCGCCAGGGATTCCCGTGCGTGACGACGAAGAAGCTGCACCTGCGCTCGATCATCCACGAGCTGCTGTGGTTTCTACGCGGAGAGACCAACACGCGCTACCTCAAGGAAAACGGCGTGACGATCTGGGACGAGTGGGCCGATGCGGAGGGCGAGCTCGGGCCGGTATACGGCAAGCAATGGCGGTCTTGGGAAACGCCTGAGGGACGGACGATCGACCAGATCCACCTGCTGATCGACGGGCTGAAGGGCAACCCGCACTCGCGGCGGCACATTGTGTCGGCCTGGAATGTGGGGCAAATCCACCAAATGGCGCTGCCGCCGTGCCACTTGCTGTTTCAATTTTACGTGCATGAGCCGACGAATGGCGGCGGGCCTGGGCTTTCGTGCCAGCTATACCAGCGCAGTGCGGACTTGTTTCTGGGCGTGCCCTTCAACATCGCGTCCTATGCGCTGCTGACCCAGATGGTCGCCCACGTCTGCGGATACGAGCCGCGCGACTTCGTCCACACCTTTGGCGATCTGCATCTTTATTCCAATCACTTGGAGCAAACGGAACAGCAACTGGCGCGCGAACCGCGGAGCTTACCGACGCTGTGGCTCAATCCCGATGTGACCGAGATCGACGGCTTCACCATCGACGACATTCGTTTGGAAAACTACGATCCGCACCCGCACATCAAAGCGCCTGTGGCGATTTAAGCCGATGTTCCGTTACGAACAACGCGAGGACGAACTGATCTCCAAGGTCGCATTCCTGCGCCGTCTGGGGCATTCGTTTTTAGTGGTTGGGATCCTGATCGGAGTGTCGCTGGGCGTGGGAATGATGGGGTATCACGAGTTCGAGCGGCTTGACTGGACGGATGCGTTTCTCAACGCCTCGATGATTCTGGGCGGAATGGGGCCAGTGAACCCGATGAACACAGAGACGGGAAAGATCTTTGCCGGGGCCTATGCGCTTTATTCAGGATTGGCGTTTCTGGTGTTAGCGGGCCTACTATTTGCGCCCGTCGCGCACCGGATTCTCCACAGTTTCCATTACGATTCGGATCAAGAGGAGAAAAAATCATGAGCCTGCACCTGACCGCCATCGTGGCGATGACCCCGAAGAGAGTGATCGGCCGCGCGGGAACCCTGCCGTGGCATTTACCGGAAGATCTGGCGTTTTTCAAACGCACCACCTCGGGACACCCGATCGTGATGGGCCGCAAGACCTACGAGTCGATCGGTCGCCCGCTGCCAAAACGGCGGAATATCGTGCTGACGCGCGATGAAAACTGGACCGCCGAGGGGGTGGAAGTGATCCATCGGCCCGAGGAGCTCGCGAACCTCGCCGATCTCGACGGCCAGGTCTTCATCATCGGCGGGTCAGAGATCTATGCAGCAATGATGCCACAGCTGGACGAGCTGCTAGTAAGCCATGTTTATGAGAATTATGCGGGCGACACTTGGTTTCCGATGTTTGAAAATGAATTCACCAAGTCGGTAATCATGGAAAGTCACGCAACCTTCGAGGTGCGGCGCTACAGCCGCTGAGCGTGCCGAGTTTCGACTTGCAACTTAAATATTGCGACATTACAAATGTCCGCACAGCTTCTGACGAAAGAAAGGAGTGGGTCTCGTACCCACTCTTTTTTGTCCCCAGACCTCAGCAGAAACCTCGCAGAAACCGCCGCCATGACCAACGACATCATCGCTCTCATTGAGTATTACGAAAAAGAAAAAGGAATCGATCGTGATAAGATCGTTTCTGCTCTCGAATTTTCTTTCATCTCGGCTTACCGCAAAATGGTTCCAGGCGCGGATGCGATCGAATCCCTGCGGGCGGAGGTCAACACCAAGAAGGGCGAAACCCGGATTTTCGCCGCACTGACTGTGGTGGCGGATGAGGATTATGTGAACAAATTCAACGAAGTCCCCCTCTCCACTGCCGTCAAAAAGAACCCGCAAGCGGTCGTGGGTGATATTCAGGAATTCAACGTCACGCCGAAAGATTTCGGTCGAATCGCCGTGCAAACGGCAAAGCAAACGATGATGCAACGCCTCCGCCAAGCGGAGAAGGAAATGATTTACGAAGAATTCAAGGACCGCGCGGGTGATGTCGTTTCCGGCACGGTGCGCCGCTTTGAGCGCAACGATGTGATGATCGACCTTGGCAAATTTGAAGGCATTATGCCAAATCGCGAGCGCGTGCAGGGCGAAGACTACAACATCGGCGACCGCATCCGTGCTTACGTCCTAGCTGTTGAAAACGAAGGCCGTGGACCGGAAATCATCCTTTCCCGCAGCCACCCGAACTTCGTGCGCCGTTTGTTCGAGGCCGAAGTAAACGAAATTTCTGACCGCACCGTCGAGATCCGCGGGATCGCCCGCGAAGCTGGATTCCGCACGAAAGTCGCGGTCTGGAGCAGCGACCCGAAGGTGGACCCCGTTGGCGCTTGCGTCGGCATGCGCGGTGCACGGGTCAAAAACATCGTCCGCGAACTCAACAACGAAAAGGTCGACATTCTGCGCTGGAGCGAGGATCCCGCGGAGTTTGTGCGTGAGGCGCTTAAGCCTGCCGAACTGCGCTCGATCACGGTCGATGAGGCTGCTCATGTGGTCCATGTCACCGTGGACGAAATAGATCTCAGCAAGGCGATTGGTCGTAAGGGCCAGAACGCCCGCCTTTCCTCCCGCCTGATGGGCTGGGACGTCCAAGTCCGACGCGACGAGTCGAAGGAAGAACAATTCAAAGAAAAAATCGGCGGCGCGGCTCACACCTTGGGCGAACAGTTGGGCATCACTGACGAGCTAGCCAACAAGCTCACCCTGGCCGGTGGATTTAATCCCGAGCTTGTGATCGACATGCCTGCCGACTATATTGCCGCCGCATTGGAAATCACCGAGGAAGCAGCCGAAGAAATTCTCGTCCGCGCTCAAGGCATCCTTAGCGGCTCACAAGTCGCTGTGGCCAATGACTAATATTTCCCACATCGACCACTTTTTATTTCAATTCACGAACACTGCAGACAAGCCGGATGCCCAAAAATAGCGACAGCTCTCCTAAGACAAGCAAGGTCCTCGATCTAATCGAAGAGACCAAGAAACCTTCGCGCCGTGAGCGCCAGCGCAAGGAGGCAGAGGTTGTCCCGCCAGCTCCGAGTGTCCTTGATGCCCAGAAGGCCAACGCGCTTGATCTCTTCACTGACGAGAAAAAGCCAACGGTCCGCAAGACGGCACGCAGCGGCAAGGCGGTTTTGGGTACGATTTCCAAAGTCCTCGATCAGGATAACGCACCTGAGCCCGTCGCAGTGCCCGTCGTCGTTGAGGCCGCCAAACCGGAGATCATTGAGACCACCGAGGGCACTGAAGTCAGCGATGATCCCAAACTGATCATCATCAAGCCCCCGATCCTCGTCCCGGACCTCGCGAATCGCCTGGGACTGAAGCCGTTCAATATCATGGCGGACCTGATCAAGATCGGGGTCTTTCCTGCACCGAACCAACCACTGGAGCCGGAAATCGCCGCGAAGATTTGTGAAATTCACGGCTTCGTCTTCGAACGTGAAAAACGCGACAAGGAAAAGGGCTTCCACAAGGTTGAGGAAGTGATCAAGGAGCCAGAAATCGTGAAGGCCGAGCCTATCGACCTCATGCTTGACCGCCCACCGATCATTACGATCATGGGACACGTCGATCACGGCAAAACCTCGATCCTCGATTACCTGCGCAAGACGAAGATCACCGCAGCAGAAGCGGGTGGCATCACTCAGCACATCGGTGCCTATCAGGTGATCCACAACGACCGGGAAATCACTTTCCTCGATACCCCCGGCCACGCCATTTTCTCTGATATGCGTGCCCGCGGTGCCGACATCACCGACATCGTAGTACTCGTCGTGGCAGCCAACGACGGCATCATGCCGCAAACAATCGAGGCGATTAAACACGCCAAGAAAGCGCGCAAAACCATCATCGTCGCGATCAACAAGTGCGACCTACCCACCGCCAACGTAGATCGGGTGAAATCCCAACTCGCCGAACAGGGCTTGCAAACCACTGACTTTGGTGGCGACACCGAGTTTGCCGAAGTATCCGCACTCACCGGCGCCGGCATGGACGACTTGCTGGACCTTATGGCGCTTCAATCGGAAGTGTTGGAACTTAAGGCCAACCCCAAGTCCACCGCTCGCGCCGCGATCATCGAGGCCCGCGTGGTGCCAGGTCGCGGCACGACGGCGACCGTCATCGTCGAATCCGGGACTCTCAAGGTCGGCACCGCATTCATCTGCGGTCCTTATTCGGGCAAGGTTCGCTCGCTGATCAACGACCGTGGCGTGGCTGTTAAATCCGCCCACCCCGGCATGCCAGTGGAAGTTATCGGCTTCGAGGAGCTGCCAAACGTGGGCGATCATCTCACCGAGATGAAAACCGAACGCGAAGCCAAATCTCTGGCCACCGAGCGCCAAGAGACCCAGCGCCTCGCCCGCCTCAAGCCACAGCATCGCAACCGCATGCAGGACCTCTATTCGATGGTTCGTGATGGCGGCGGCAAGGCCCAGCTCAAGCTGATCCTCAAGTGCGACGTCCAAGGTTCCGTGGAAGCCATTAAAAAGGCCGTGCTCGCCATCGAGTCCGACAAAGTCGAGTCCACCTTCATCACGGCTGCCGCCGGACCGATCACCGAGTCGGACATTTCCTACGCCGCATCGACAGACGCGACTATCCTTGGCTTCAACGTCAAGGTTGAGGCTAAAGCCGTGAAGTCTGCCAAGGCGGCCGGAGTCGAAGTCAAACTCTACTCGGTCGTTTACGAACTCATCGACCAGGTCCGCGAGGCGATGCTCGGCTTGCTGGAGCCGCTCACCCGCGAGACGGTCATTGGCCACGCCGAAGTTCGCCAGATCTTCAAACTCAACCGCGGTCGAGTCGCGGGATCATTTGTTACCGATGGTCGCATTCATCGCAAGGCTCATGCCCGCGTCATTCGTGGTGGCATCCCCGTTTTCGACGGTCGTATGTCCACGCTCCGCCGCTTCAAGGACGAAGTCGAGGAGGTCCGCACCAACTTCGAATGCGGCATCCGCCTCGGCGAATTCAATGAGTACCAGGAAGGCGACATCATTGAGTGCTACAAGCTAGAGAAATACGCGCAAACGCTCTAACCGCCGCGCTGTCGAATTAAAGTCGCCCATGACGATTTGGAACCACCCAACTCGTGCCGGTTGTTTTTCCTAGATTTAGAATCTTTCCCATATGTCCCGCCGCCTTGATCGAGTCAATGAGCTCCTCCGCCGTGAAA
The DNA here is from genome assembly GCA_037134575.1 of Verrucomicrobiota bacterium. Classification (GTDB taxonomy): domain Bacteria; phylum Verrucomicrobiota; class Verrucomicrobiia; order Verrucomicrobiales; family Akkermansiaceae; genus Luteolibacter. The sequence goes on from JBAXLW010000042.1 coordinate 13,477, forward strand.
TCGGCCAAGTCATTCAGAAAGATTACGAATGGCACAACCGACTCGTGACTGTCAGCGATGTCGAGGTGACGCAAGATTTGAAGGAAGCCAAGGTCTGGATCAGCGTGCTGGGCGGCGAAACGAATTCTGTTTTGACGAAGTTGAACAAAGACCACGGGGCCATCCAATCGAAAGTGATGAAGCGTGTGGTGCTGAAATCCACTCCAGTTCTACGCTTTGCTCACGATGCCTCAGCCCTCCGCGGCGTGGAAATCGTCAATCTTCTCGAAGAAGTCGACAAGCTGCCCAAGGCGCCGGAAGAGGACGCTTAGTTCCCCCTCAACTCTGGAACGAAATCCGACTCACTCCCGGCAGTTTTCGAATCGCGCCCGCGATAGATCCAGCGAGATCCGCCATCCCGCGTCGCTTATAAATCAGGTGGAATGTGCTGCGGCAAGCACGGTCATCCAACTCCTCGACGAGGTCAGTTCCCGTGACGATTACCCTTAGGGGCTTCAGGACCTCGATCACTTTTTCCAGCGGGCACTCCGACGGCAAGTGCCAAACGGTCAAATCCGAATACTGATCTTGTTGGATCATCAATTCCAGCGCCGGAATCACCGCAAGTATCAACAATGATAGCAGGGTTGCGACAATCCCGACACCAATCGCGCCGGCACCAAAGGCCAGCCCGATGATGGTGACAAACCAAATCGCGGCTGCCGTGGTTACCCCACGTACGATGTGATTGCCCTCGCGAATGATGACCCCTGCTCCCAGAAAGCCCATACCCGACAAGACGCCAGCCGCCAGCCGTGCCAGATCTGGATGCGAGCCTCCACCCGTCGGGAAACGCGCTAGGCTTTGCTGGTAAAATGAATCCGACAGAATCATCGCAATGCAGGCCGCCAGACAAACCAACAAGGTCGTCCGCAGTCCAGCGGCCCGGCCTCGGCGCTCTCGCTCGATACCAAGCAACCCCCCTGCTAGCGCGGCTAATCCCAAACGCAGCAATACCTCCGACGTAATCCCAGCCGACAATAAAGACGGCCAGTCCAGCGCCAAGTACTCGTTAAAAATCCGATTCACCAGATTCGTAACATACACGGATTGCAGCCCTCGGACAATGCAAAGTCCGACGGACTTATGCCTCCGCCTCTTTCAAAGAAAGCCCCGGCTTCTCGTGACGGTGAATCCAGACACTCTGCACCAACCCCAGCAGAAACATGCAAATAACCACAAAAGTCCCAGAGTAACTGACCAGCGGCAACGGAATCCCAGTGATCGGCATGATCAACACACACATGCCGATACTCTCGAAAATGTGCGCGAAAAACGCTGCAACAATCAAACACACCAGCATTCGCCCCATCACATCCCGACTGTAAAACGCAATAAAAAGCCCTTGGATCAATAGCAGTGAAAATGCCGTCAGCAGCAACAAACTGCCGCGAAAGCCCAATTCCTCGCCGATCACTGCGAAGATATAGTCGTTGTGCGCCGTCTCCAGTGGGATGAAACCCTTGGCATTGAGCGACCCCTGTTCCACCGTCGCATTGTAGCCCACCCCCTTCCAGCCCGCCTTGCCGATCGCCATCGATACATTGTGCGGCGCCCAAGCGTTGCCGCTGATATCCACTTCTTCGCCCTTCATCATGCGCAGCCAAATGTCGATCCGCTCCGGCCCCCGCTTGGAAACCAATGGCAAAGCCACAAAATACAATAGAGGAATGGTCCCGGCACCTATCAACCCTATGAAAGTGAGGTGCCGAAACGGCGTGCCACCGATCAAGAGCGCCACGATCAAGACCGGAATCCAGACCAAGGCCGACCCCATATCACCCATCTTCATCACCATCAAAAACGGAATGGCTGCGAGAATGCCGATCGTGCCAATGCGCACCATCGGCGCGGCGAACCAGCGGTGAACCCTCGGCAAGTCTTGAACCAACCAGGAAATGAGCAAAATCCCCGAGCTGATCCCAAGCTGTGCCGGCTGAAAGGATAAGCCACCCAGTCTCAACTGGTACACCGCATCGTTCTGATGCATGGCCAGCACCATCAAGCCCATACTGATCACATAAATCGGCAGCCCCAGCCAGCGAATCCAGCGGTAATCCATGAACGCCGCGAAAAAATACGCCGCGCTGCCGATCAAAATGAACATCTTCTGCTTCGACGCAAAGTAAGCCCCTGCACTGCCATATTGACTCAGGTTCGCACTGGTCATCGACACATGACGCGAGGCGCTTTCGATCATAAAAACGCCAAAAACCAACAGCCCGTACATCACCAGCATGAGCATCCAATTCATCCCTAGGATTTTCCTTAAAAATGGCGTCATAGCGGCTTGGTCCTCCCAATATACCCAGCTCCACCCTCATAGCAAGGCGGGTCTGATATCCAAGCGCCGAAAAGCCCACATCCGTCATCGACAACAAATGCCCTACGTCTAAACTTTGCGTAGCAAGAAGTCACCGCCAAGCCTCATGTTACTCAAGACCCTCGCCACCTACCTTGCCTGCCTGACCCTCGCCCACGCAGCGATCGGTGTGAAAAGCGTCGCTACCGGCTTCGATCGCCCCGTCTGGGCCGGCGTCCCCCGTGGCTCTGAGGGTAAACTCTGGGTCATGGAACAAGCCGGACAAGTCTGGATCGTCGATCAAACAACTGGCCAGCGTGCCGCGGAACCCTTTCTCGACATCCGCCAAGACGTCAGCCGCAAGGGCAATGAGGAAGGCCTGCTAGGCCTCGCCTTCGCCCCCGACTTTACCCAGAGCGGCCGCTTCTACGTCAACCTAACCGACAAAAACAAGCAAACGCGCATCGTCCGCTACACCTCGCCCGATCGCCTGACCACCCCACCCGCCAGCGGCGAAATCATTCTCCAATACCCCTCGGAATTTGAAAACCACAATGGCGGCTGGCTCGACTTCGGCCCTGATGGCATGCTCTACATCGCCAATGGCGACGGAGGATCAGGCAATGACCCTAACAAATATGGGCAGGCACTCGACACCTACCTGGCAAAAATCCTGCGCATCGACGTCTCGCCGCCATCGGGCTATAAAGTCCCCGCGGACAATCCCTTTGTAAATCGTAAGGACGCCAAACCCGAGATCTGGGCCTACGGCATGCGCAACCCGTGGCGCGGCTCCTTCGACCGACTCACCGGCGACTTCTGGATCGGCGATGTCGGCCAGAACACCAAAGAAGAAATCGACTTCGTCCCCCACGGTAAAGGTGCCGGCGCCAACTACGGCTGGAGCCTACGCGAGGGCGACCAAGAAACCCCAAAACCCGGCACCGGCGGGCCCGCACCCAAAGATGCGGTCGAACCGGTTTACGTCTACACACATGGCAGAGGCGACACCCAAGGCAACTCCGTCACTGGCGGCTACGTTTACCGTGGCCCCATCCCGGAGCTCCAAGGACGCTACGTTTTCGGCGATTACAGTAACCCTCGCATCTGGTCCTTCAAGATGGAGCAGGGCAAGGCCACCGACTTTAAGGACCACACCTCCCAACTTCAGCCTCAAGGCGGCCGAATCAATCACATCGCCTCCTTTGCTGAAGACCCGCAAGGCAACCTCTACGTCGTCGACCACACCGGCACCATCTACCTCATCGTCCAGCGCTGAAAACACTTCTCCAAACGTCTTTTGTCCCCCTCCAGAGATCCGTTGTCCTTTTCCCCGAAGGCGTTGCCTGCTCCCTGAATGGGTCAGCGTTAATCGGAGGCAGCTCACGCGCAGGTGCAGAGACGCGGAGGGGGGGATCACAGGCCACCTTGGCGGCACTGTGAACTCCGCGTCTCTGGAGCTACGCGTGAGAGTCTCACGCCTCTATCACTTCTTCTCCGGAGGCGTCTGAGGGGCGGCTTCGTCCTTTTCATCAACGTCTTTCATATTCATAAACATCGGGCACGACTCCATCCCCTCGCGGTTCATCTGCATATGCCACATCGCGTGTTTCATCATGCTGTCGGCCATCTTGGATCGTCGCGCATCCATGGCGACGCGCTGCTCGACCAACAGTGTCACGGCTCGAGCCAAGAGCGGGACCTTCTTGTCATCGGGAGCGCTGTTGATGCTGGCGACGAGATCCGTCAGCTCCTTGTCTTGAGCACTGGTGTCAGCCATCATTTTCTGACGGGCTTCCATCATTTTCCCCTCCATCATTTTTCCCTCCATCATCTGCTTGCCTTTGCCCATTTCGGCAGGCTGGGCGTGGAGGGATGAGGCGATCGCGAAAACGATGGCAAGGCCTGAACCGATCCGAAGTCTTTGGGTAATTGGCGTTTTCATGAGCTGTGGTTTTCTAGGGAGGAGGTGCTTGGCGTCGCATTCATGAGCGAGAATCTCCGAAGCGATCAGTACCCTCTCAGCGGATGAAGGGCCAATCGGCAGCATAAAAACCCAAGCCTCTCAGCGTAGGCGCATTAAAACCATCTATCCCTTGTTAATCGCTGCGCTGGGCGGGTAAGCTCATCGCAATATGCACGACTCCCGCCCGTGAATCATGCACTTTGCCGTTTGCGAAAAATCCTACGGGAGAACGAAATAGCGATTCAAGTCTTGGAATTCACCGCCCGGTCCTGCCATGATCGACCGGTTGCCATGGGCGACATCCCCCATGAATACCCCCCTCCTCGAAACCGCTCTGGTGATCCTGCTATTGTTGATCAATGCCGTTTTTGCCATGACCGAGATTGCGATGGCGGATTCAAGCTGCTAGCGCAATCAGGGGTGGCGCTGTGAAAATGTCATGCG
>JBAXLW010000043.1:0-18007 GCA_037134575.1 Verrucomicrobiota bacterium
GCATTTCGGAAGAATCTCAAATTCATTTGGAGGGTGATCGCACGAATTACGCGGGTGATCGCACGAATTACGCGGGTGATCGCACGAATTACACGGGTGATCGCACGAATTACGCGGGCCATCGCACGAATTACGCGGGGCATCGCACGAATTACACGGGGCATCGCACGAATTACACGGGGCATCGCACGAATTACGCGGGTGATCGCACGAATTACGCGGGGCATCGCACGAATTACGCGGGGCATCGCACGAATTACACGGGGCATCGCACGAATTACGAGTGCCAACGCACGAATTGCACGGGGTATCGCCAGCAGGCCGGACTTGTGCGGTCGATGGGAGGACTTGTGCGGTCGATGGCAGTAGGGAAACGCGGTCGCACGCAGCTCGGTTTTTCCGCCATCAAGTATCGTCGAGCAAGCCCTTGAGGCCGCCGAAGAAGTTGTCGAGTTCGTCGGTGCTGGGTTCGGCGCCGAGAATGTCGTCGTAGGTGGTGTGGGTGAGATGCTCGTCGTCGAGCTCGCCGATGAATGAGCTGGGTTGGCAGCCGGTTTCCTGGCCCCATTTGATGCGGGTGGAGCAGTAGGTCATCGTCAACTGGTCCTGGGCGCGGGTGATGCCGACATAGAGCAGGCGGCGCTCTTCGTCCTTGGTGCCTTCGGCGATGCTGCGGGTGTGGGGGAGGAATCCTTCTTCCAGGCCGACGAGGAAAACGATGGGAAATTCCAGACCTTTGGAGGCGTGGAGGGTGATGAGCGTGGCTCCTTGTTTCTTCTCCAGATCGTCGTCTTCGCGCTCGGAGGCTAGGGCGCTGTGGTCGATGAAGGATTGGAGGCTTTTGCCCTTTTCGGCGTGTTTGCGCAGGCTGTCGATGACGCTGAAGACTCCATCACCGCGCTGCTGGCGCTCAGTATCGGTTTTGCAGCCGCGCTCGATCCACGGCAGGTATTCGATTTCCTTGATCAGGCCGTCGAGGACGTCGGCGGGATTTTCCTTGGCGATCTCGATGCGGTTTTTAGCACCGGCGATGGTGGCGACGAACTCCTGCACCGCGGTGGCGGACTTGGGGCCGAGCTGGTCGGTGAAATTTGGGTCGCAAAGTGCTTGCCAGACGGACTGGTGGTTTTCGCGGCTCCAGTCGGTGGCGAGCACCGCGGTGGATTGGCCGATGCCGCGATTGGGCGCATTGAGCACGCGCAGGAGTGGGACATCGGCATCGGGCGAGGCGACCAGTTGGGCGTAGGCCAGCACGTCGCGGACTTCCCGGCGGTCGTAAAAACTTTGGGCGCCGACCATGCGGTAGGGGATCTTGCGCTCGCGCAACGCGAGTTCGAGTTTGCGGCTCTGGCCATTGGTGCGGAAAAGCACGGCGAAGTCTTCCCAGACGCGGCCGACGGCACCCTTCTCCGCCATGATTTCCTCGGCAATGAACTCGGCCTCCTCATCGTCGCCCGGCATGGCGATGATTCGGACGGGATCGCCGCCTTTGCGGGTGGAACGAAGAACTTTCTCGCGGCGGCCGATGTTGTGTCGGATCAGGCTGTTTGCGGTGTGGAGGACGGCGTGGGTGGAGCGGTAGTTTTCCTCCAGGCGGATGATTTTCGGGTTAGGAAAGAATTTCTCGAACTGAAGGATGTTGGCCACTTCGGCGCCGCGCCAGCCGTAGATCGACTGGTCATCGTCGCCAACGACGCAGACGTGGTAAGGCGCGCCGACGAGCTGCTGGAGCAACTGCATTTGGAGGGCGTTGGTGTCCTGGAACTCATCCACCGTGACGCGGGTGTAGCGCTGGCGGAAAACCTCGCGGACGTCGGCGTGTTCGCGCAGGATTTGTTCGGCGAGTAGGAGGAGATCGTCGAAGTCCACCGCGTTTTGGGCGCGCAGTTCGTTCTGATAGGCCACGGCGAGCATCGCGAAATAATCGTCTTCCAGATCTTGGGGATCGATGCCCTTGTTCTTGGCTTTCGAGATCGCGGATAGCACCTCATCGGGCTTCACTTTTTCCGCGGAGCCGCCCTTGCGGACGAGCAGCTGTTTCATCATTCCGACTTGGTCGGAGTGCGAGCAGATCGAGAAGTTTTTCTTGTAGCCGAGCTTGTCGATGCCGCCGCGCAGGATGCGGACGCAGAGCGAATGGAAGGTGCAGACGGTCATTTCCTCTGCCGCTTTTTTGGAGACCATGCCGCCGATGCGCTCGCGCATTTCGCTGGCGGCCTTGTTGGTGAAGGTCACCGCGAGGATCTCCGACGGCGCGATCCGCTTCTCCAACATGTGGGCGATCCGGCAGGTGACGGTGCGGGTCTTGCCCGTGCCGGCGCCCGCGAGAAGCATCACCGGGCCATCGAGCGCACCCACGGCTTCACGTTGGGCGTTGTTCAGGGAGTCAAAAGAAAAAGCATTGGCCATCGGCGAGCCGATGGAAGCGGGAAGCGGCCGCGGTGGCGAGAGCGGAGTTGGGCCCCGGCATTAAGTCCCTGATTCTATGTTGGGCAAATTTCTTGAACGGCGGTCAATAAATCGCGCGGGTAAGCGATGCAGGCGCCCGCACCCGCCGCCTTGAGCTCCTCCTGCGAACCGTAGCCCCACAGCACGCCGATCCGGGCGACGGCGTTGGCCTGCGCACCAATCATGTCGTGTTCCCGGTCGCCGATCATGATCGCGGTGGCGGCGGCGATATTCTCGCGCTCTAGGATGTGGGCGATTAGGTGGGATTTGTCGGCGCGGGTGCCGTCCAGTTCGCTGCCGTCGACCGAGTGAAAGTAGGATGCTAATCCAAAGTGGTCGATGATTCGCTTCGCGTACACTGCCGCCTTGGAGGTGGCGACGTGCAGCACGTGGCCTTGGTTAGAAAGGGCGATGAGGGCCGCTTCAATCTCGGGATAAACCTCATTCTCAAACAATCCGATCCGGCTGTAGCGCTCGCGGTAGATCCGAATCGCCGAATCAAAAAAATCGCCGGATTCTTGTCCTAACAGGATGGAGAAGCTCTTGAAGATCGGCGGCCCGATGCACCAGCGGAGGCTGTCTTCGGGCGGTGCGGTGAGACCGGATTCGGTGAGCGCGTGACGGATCGAGCGGACGATGCCGAGGTGGGAATCCGTGAGCGTGCCATCGAGGTCGAAGAGCAAATGCATGGAGATGGGAGCGTCTGTTATTCGGCAGGCACGTGTGGCTCGAAGGTCATCGCACGCTCATGCTCGCGGGCCTTGGCGGATTTCTTGGCCTGCTGATAGAAATAGTCTTGGACGCGGAACGCCTTTTGGCCTTTCGCGCGGATGATTCGTTGCGAGCTGCCATCGGGCAACAGGCGTGAGGCTTGCGTGTTGTCTTGGAAGTAGGCTTCTAAAATGCGGACGAGACGGCGCTTGAGCGGTGCTTCTTCGATCGGGATCATGAGCTCGACGCGCTTTTCGAGGTTGCGCGTCATCCAGTCGGCCGAGGAAATATAGACCTCCGCATCGCCGCCTTGGTGGAAGTAGAAGAGTCGGGCGTGTTCGAGAAAACGGTCGATCACGGAGACGACTTCGATGTTTTTCGAATACTTCGAATCTCCCGGCTTGAGGCAGCAGATGCCGCGGACATTGAGGCGGATTTCGACGCCGGCCTGCGATGCCTTGTAGAGGGCAGTGATGATGTCCGGGTCTTGCAGTGAGTTGACCTTGGCAATGATGCGGGCGGGCAGGCCTTGCTTTGCACGCTCGGCTTCGCCCGCGATCAGGTCGAGAAGGCTCGGTTTCATGGCGGTGGGGGCGGGGATCAGGCGCTGAAAGCGCAGCAGCTTCGAGCGGCCCGTGACGGCGTTGAAAAACAGCGACGCATCGTTTCCGTACTCCGGCTTACAAGTGAGGTAAGAAAGATCGGTGTAAAGTTTGGATGTTGTCTCGTTGTAGTTGCCGGTGCCGAGGTGGACGTAGCGGCGCAAATGGCCTGACTCGCGGCGAACAATGAGGCAGATCTTGGCGTGGGTCTTGAGGCCTTTGACGCCGTAAACGATCTGGGCACCGGCGCGCTGGAGTTCGTCCGCGCGGTCGAGGTTGCGCGCTTCGTCGAAGCGGGCTTTGAGTTCGACGAGGGCCGTGACGTGCTTGCCGTTTTCGGCAGCCTTGATCAAGGCGTCGATGATGCGGGATTTGCGCGCGGTCCGATAGAGCACTTGCTTGATCGCGATGACGTCGGGGTCTTCGGCGGCCTCTTCGATCAGACGCAGCACTGGCTCGAATGACTCATACGGGTGGAAAAGCAGGACGTCGTTGGAGGCGATGGTTTCAAACATCGACGAGCCGGGGGTGATGGCGGGGGAGTTTTGTGCCGGCCAATCCGTATCGCGCAGGTGATCAAATCCGGAGAGAAACGCGAGCTCCATGAACGACGCCAGCCCCGGCGGGCCATCGACTCGGTAAACTTCCTGAGGCGTCGCACCGGTGACGTTTTGAATGATGCGAATCAGATCGCGCGGGGCATCGGAGCGAAGTTCAAGGCGCACCGTATCGGCAAAGCGGCGGGCGGACAGGACGTCCTCCATTTCGTCAGCCAGATCGATGGCGTCCTCTTCCTGCACCGCGATGTCGCCATTGCGGGTGACCCGAAAGGCAGTGGTGGCCGTGACGGTCTCGCCGGGGAAAAGTTGACCCGCGTGCAGGGCAACCAGGTCTTCGATGAGGATGAAGCTGTGCCCTTGGTCCTCGTTGGCGACGCTGACGCGGCGGCCGAGAATTTCCGGAATGGGAATGAGGGTCTGGCGCACGCCTTGTGTTTCAGGATCGAGCAGGCGACAGGCGACGATGACTTGTAACGCGGGGACAGCGGGTGGCGCTCCGGTCGGCTCGATTGCCAAGGGGGTCAGTAGTGGGAAAATGGAATCCTCGAAAGTTGCTGCAACTTGTGCGGCCTGTGCGACGGAGAGGTCTTGTGGCTGTAGCGGATGGATGCCCGCCTTGATCAAGGCCGGCACGATCGTGTCGGTGAGTAGGTGGTATTGTTCCGCACTCATCTTCAGGATGCGCTGGCGTAGGGCGGCCAGATTCTTTGCAGGCGTGAGGCCCGAGGCATCCGGCGTTTTGCGACCGCTGCGGCGTAGCAACATCAGCCCGCCGATGCGGACTTGGAAAAATTCGTCGAGGTTTGACGCCGTGATCGCCAGGAATTTGACGCGCTCTAACAATGGTAAATCATCGCGCAGCGCTTCATTCAGAACCCGTTGATTGAATTCGATCCAGGAAAGTTCACGGTTGAGGTAAGGGATGGACATGGGGAAAGGGTTGAGCGTTTGTTATCAGTTATCTTCATCGATCACGACACTCAGACCGAAGACCTGTTCAAAAAGATCCGCTTTGGACGCCATGGCGAGTCGCTCGACAGCGGCGTCGGCCAGACCGGGCAGGCGAATACGGAGCTTTCCTCCGTCGCGGCGGATTTCGAGCTTGGCGACGCGTTGGGCGTGTGTGCGCTCCAATGCGTCGGCCACACGCAGCAGTGCAGCCAGCTTGCACACTCGTATGCGGTCGTCAGTCGTCAGCGCGGCGTAGCTCGGGTGGACGAGGCGTGGCCCGGAATGGCGGTGGTAGCGTGCGACGAGTGCGACAATGGTGACATCGAGACGATCGAGTCCGAAAATTTCCGAGTTCAGAATCAAGTATTCCGAATGCTTGTGGTGCGCGCGCGGGCTGACATAGGTGCCTACCTCGTGGAGGATGGCAGCGACTTGCAACAGCAGTGCGTCGTGGTCTGTTAGTTGATGGAGATCGGCCAGAGATTCGAAAAACCGCGTGCAGAGATTGCCCACGTGTTCGCCGTGGCTGGGATCGGACTGGTAGCGTTCTGCTAGAATCCGGGCGGAGCGCAGCACCTCGTCGGCAAATACGCCTGTGAGTTCCTGTGATACGAGCAGGTCGTGCAGCAGTCCTTGTTCGTACTCGCTGGTGGGAATGTGGACTTCGCGCAGCTTCAGGGTTTCTGCGATGGCGAGGTTGATTTCCAGAGCTGGGATCAGCGCGTCGGCGGTCTGGTAGTCGAGTTGGAAGCGTTTCACCAACTCCACATCGCTGAGGTTTGAGGAATCGGCCGTGAACTGGCGCAAGTTCTTGAGTGAGCAGACTTGGCTGGATTTCGTCAGGGTCTCAGCGACGGATTGCAGCTCGTAGCCGATCAGGACGAGACCATCGATGGTGACGTCCGAGTAGTCGAAGCGGATCTGCGCGAGGTTGCCGTAGGCGTGTTCGCGGATCACGCGCAGCAGGGTAGGGCCTTCGGCGTGGGAGGCCTCGACCGCCTCGCGCGTGCGGTGGGTACCCATGCGGTAGCTGGTGTAGCGGGTGATCAAGCCATTCTGAAAGAGCAGTGCCCGCGTGTTTCCCGGACCGACGTGCAGCACCAGGGTCGTGTCCTTGCGCATCGCTGGCAGATGGAGCAGGCGCCGGCGGGTCTTCAGATAGATCAAGCGCGTCATTTCTCCGTCATCGATGGTGCCGATCCTTAGGCCGCAGGCGATGCGGATGCGGTTCATCACCGTTTCGTGGTTGGCGGCTTCGCTGAGAATATTGGTTGCCACCGCGCGGGTTACGGCATGAGGGTCGAGTCCCAGCTCGGAGAGAGATTTCTGATAGCCCCTGATGATTGAGACGACTCGCTCGGTGGTCGAGGCGCTGACACTGCCGTTGCGGAAAATATCGCGAGCGACTGGTGCCGGTTGTTCCAAGAAATCGATCGGGGAGAGAAATCCATCCGGATCGCGTTCCGCCACCATCATGGAGACCGAACTCGCCCCGATGTGCAGAGCGGTCAGGAGATTCTCGGCGACAGGGGTGTTTTTCGCGGATTGGCGGTCTTTCGGCATCCCGAAAAGAATCTGCCGCATTGTCGGCCCATACAATCTCGAATATGTGACAATCGGTTTTCGCATCAGTCAGGACTTGTCAGGCGGGTGTTGGCTCTTGATAACGGTGGCATGCCAGTTTCTGGAGCGTTGGAACGATATTGGGTGCAACCTGGGACCAAACCGGATCTCGTGAAAATTGACGGCGGCGAAAAGCTGCTCTTCAAAGGCGAGAAGGAGGATTACGCGGCCCAGTTCGACCAACTCCAGGACGAGCTCCAAGAGCTTCAGAAAAAACTCTACGCCCAAAACAAGCACCGCATCCTGGTGGTGATGCAGGCGATGGACACCGGCGGCAAGGATGGCTGCATCAAACACGTCTTTTCCCGCATCGACCCACAAGGCATCCACGTCCGCTCATTCAAAAAACCCAGCGAGGAGGAAATGTCCTATGATTTCCTGTGGCGGGTGCATTCCAAGGTTCCGCACCGTGGCCAGTTGGTCATCTTCAACCGCAGCCACTACGAGGACGTCATCGCCGTGCGGGTGAAAAAAATCTTCCCCGATGCCGTCTGGAAACGCCGCCAGCGCCACATTGTCGATTTTGAACGCATGCTCGCCGAGGAAGGCACGACCATCGTCAAAATTTTCCTGCACATTTCCAAAGACGAACAAAAGCGCCGCCTCCAGTCGCGGCTCGATGATCCGGTCAAGCACTGGAAAATCAACCCCGACGACCTTATCGACCGCGCTCACTGGGATGAATTCATGACTTCCTATGAGGACGTGATGGAAAAGACCTCAACCGAGTTCGCGCCGTGGTATGTCGTGCCCGCCGATCGCAAGTGGTACCGCAACCTCTGCGTCGCCCGCATCATGCTCGACACCCTGAAGAAGCTGAACATGGAGTTTCCACTCATCAGTTGGGACCCCAAGACCCTTCAGATCGAGGATTGAACCGGCCTCAAATTCATTTTTCAGATTCGGACTTGCAAGCGAGGGGGCTCTTCTATTGAATCCCTCATGGCAGAGATTTCTCTAGGACTTTCATTTGACGACGTGCTTTTGGTGCCGGCTTTCAGCTCGGTGCTGCCCGGTGAGGCAGATCTTTCCACGCACGTCACGGCGGGTATCCCGCTCTTTCTTCCCGTCGTTTCGGCGGCGATGGACACGGTTTCCGAACACGATTTGGCGATCGCACTGGCCCGCGAAGGCGGCATGGGCGTGATCCACCGCGCGTGCCCGATCGACGAGCAGGCGTCGATGGTTTCCCGGGTCAAGCGCTCGGAAAATGCGGTGATTCAAAAACCCCACACCGTTCGCAAAGAGGACACGGTCGATCACGTTCGCGCGGTAATGGCCAAAAACGGCTTCTCCGGCTTCCCGGTCATCGACGCCGAAGGCCGGCTCGAAGGCATGGTCACCGGCCGCGACGTCCGCTACTTGGACCGCACCGACGCCCGTGTCTCGGACGTGATGACGCCGCGCGACCGGCTGATCACCGCGCCGGGCAACACTAGCCTCGAAGAAGCGCGCCGCATTCTCTATCAGAACCGCATCGAGAAACTTCCGCTCGTCGATGAAAGCGACCGCTTGGTCGGACTCATCACCGGATCGGATATCGAAAAGCGGATCACCTTCACCAACGCCGCCAAAGACGCGAACGGCCAACTCCGCTGCGGCGCGGCCGTCGGTGTGGGTCCGGATTGCATCGACCGCGGCCGCGTGCTGATCGACGCGGGTGCAGATGCACTCTTCATCGACGCCGCCACCGGCCACACCCGCCACGTCTTGGAAGTGATCGGCCAACTGCGCTCGCTGTCGAACGTGCCGGTGGTTGCTGGCAACGTCGTCACCGAACAAGGCGCACGCGATCTCGTTGCCGCAGGTGCCAGCGCGGTGAAAGTCGGCGTCGGTCCGGGGTCGATCTGCACGACGCGGGTCATCTCTGGCGTGGGCATGCCACAGTTCACTGCGATCCGCAATGTCGCCAACATTTGCCGTGAGCACGGCGTGAAAGTCATCGCCGACGGCGGCATCCGCTACTCGGGCGACATCGTCAAGGCGCTGGCCGCTGGCGCTGACCTGGTGATGCTCGGTTCGCTGCTGGCGGGAACCCGCGAAAGCCCCGGCCAAACGGTCCAATCGCAGGGCCGCCGCTTCAAAACCTACCGCGGCATGGGTTCCATCGGCGCGATGCAAAAAGGCGCGGGCGACCGCTACGGCCAGAACAGCTCTGGCAAGTTGGTGGCGGAAGGCGTCGAAGGCCGTGTGCCCTACAAAGGCCCCCTGTCCGACGTTATCTTCCAACTCATGGGCGGCCTCAAGTCGGGCATGGGATACACCGGCGCCTCCAACCTCCAGGAACTCCGCGAGCGCGCCAACTTCGTCCGCATCACCGCCGGCGGCCTGCGCGAAAGCCACGTCCACGACATCGTCATGACCGAGGAGCCAACGAACTACCAACCGCTTAGCTGATTTATTTTTCACCGCAAAGCCGCAAAGGCCGCCAAGGAACGCAAAGAAGACTCTACCCAATCATTCTTCCTTTGCGTCCCTTCGCGATCTCAGCGCCTTTGCGGTAAACCTCTTCCCGATTTAACCATGCACGACTCAAATCACGTCGCCGTCCTCGATTTCGGCTCCCAATACACTCAGCTCATCGTCCGCCGCGTGCGCGAGCTCGGCTACTTTGCCAAACTTTACGCGATCGAGGATTTCCCCGACATCGGCAAACCCGGCGCGATCATCCTGTCAGGCGGCCCGAAAAGTACCAGCGAAGCCGACGCACCGGATCTCGATTTTGAGGCACTCAAGGCGTTCAACGTGCCGGTGCTTGGCGTGTGTTATGGCATGCAGCTGCTGAACATTAAGTTCGGCGGCAGCGTGGAAGCCAGCAACCGCCGCGAATACGGTCCCGCCAGCTTGTTCCCGACCGAACTCACGGGTCTTTACGCCAGCATTTCTGAATCGTCGCAAGTCTGGATGAGCCATTCGGACACCGTGAAAGTACTGCCCGAAGGTGCGAAGGTGATCGCCAAGAACCAGCACGGCACGCCTGTTTCGCTGCAATGGAACGAGCTGTTTTTCGGCATCCAGTTCCACCCGGAAGTCACGCACAGCCACCAAGGCCTTCAGATCCTCAAGAACTTCCTCGACCACTCGAACAACCTGCTGCCGTTCCGCATCGACGATTTCAAACGCGAGATCATCGAAGGCATCCGCCAAACCGTCGGCAACAAGCAAGTCGTTTGCGGCGTTTCCGGTGGTGTCGATAGCACGGTGCTGGCGGTCCTGCTGCACGAAGCGGGTGCCAACGTCCGCGCGATCTTCGTCGACCACGGTTTGATGCGGATGGATGAAGGCATCGAAGTGCGCCGCAATTTTGAGCGCATGGGCGTGCCGATCGAGACGGTCGATTGCGCCGAGCGTTTCCTCACCGCGCTCGAAGGCGTGGACGATCCCGAAAAGAAGCGGGTCATCATCGGCAATCTGTTCATCGATGTTTTCTGGGATTCGGTCGGCGACGCTGAAATGCTCGCCCAAGGCACGCTCTACCCCGACGTCATCGAAAGCGCGTCCAACGCCAAGTCGAAGGCGTCGAAGATCAAGACCCACCACAACCGCGTCGATCGCATCCTCGAGCTTCAGGCCCAAGGCAAAGTCCTCGAGCCGCTCGCCGAACTTTTCAAAGACGAAGTCCGCGAGCTCGGCACTGCGCTCGGCATCCCGCAAGACATCCTCCAGCGCCACCCGTTTCCTGGCCCGGGCCTGGCGGTGCGCTGCCCCGGCATCATCACCGAAGACCGCCTCCGTATCATCCGCGAGTGCGACGCCATCTTCATCGGTAAGCTCAAGGAGCACGGCTGGTACGACAAAGTTTGGCAAGCCTACGCCGGCCTGATCCCCGTCAAAACCGTCGGAGTCAAAGGTGACGAGCGCAGCTACGAGTGGGCCATCACTCTCCGCGCCGTGGTTTCGGAAGATGCCATGACCGCCGACTGGGTGGAATTGCCGCCGATCCTGCTGCGCGAAACCAGCCACCGCATCCTCAACGAGGTCAAAGGCATCAACCGCGTGCTCTACGACATCTCGACCAAGCCGCCCGCCAGCATTGAGTGGGAGTGATTTGCTTTCCCAGCAGGGGAATCACCGATTCCTATGCTGGGGATACGCGCCCGCTTCTGCTATAAGCGCCGCTGAATAATTAGGCCCGAGCAATGCCGCGCTGATAAGGCTGCGGCGTTGGGCGGTCCTTTTTCATCAGCGCATTGCGCATCTTGGTGAGCGCGGAGTTCTGAAGCTGACGGATCCGCTCGCGCGACACGCCGAACTCGCGGCCGACATCCTCCAACAGCATCGGCTTCAGCCCGGTAAGGCCAAAGCGCTCGTCGATGATCCGCCTCTCACGTTCGTTCAGGATCGAAAGCAAACCGCCAATCTCGGCGTGAAGATCTTTGTCAGAGAGCATTTCGAGCGGGTCGGAGGCCGACTCGTCGCTGACAATTTCGCCGAATTCCGTGGCCTCGCTTTCGTTGATTGGAGCATCGAGCGACTGCGGACGCAGCGCGGCTTGCTTCAGCATCGCGATTTTTTGCTGTGGCAGACCCAGCTCTTCGGCCAGTTCCTCGTTCGTCGGTTCGCGGCCCAGCGATTCGCCGAGGGTCGACGCGATCCGGCGCATGCGGGCGATTTTATCCACCATGTGGATCGGCAGGCGGATGGTCTTCGACTGGTTGGCCAGGGCGCGCTTGATCGACTGCTTGATCCACCACGCACCGTAGGTTGAAAGTTTGCCGCCCTTTTCCGGGTCAAAGCGTTCGACGGCGCTCATTAGGCCGATGTTGCCTTCGGAAATCAGATCGCTCAGCGACAGGCCATAGCCGGAGTAGTCGTGCGCGATTTTCACAACCAGCCGCAGATTGGCCTGAATCATCTGGGTGCGAGCCGCCTCGTCGCCCGCTTTGATGCGTTCCGCGAGTTCGTTTTCCTGCTCGACGGTGAGCAGGGGAGTCTTGGAAATTTCCTGCAAATAGAATTTCAGGCTGCTGTCAGATTCGTAGGCCATGGTCGGGAGAGAGTTTACTTACAACTCATTTATAAATCATCAACGCTACTGCGCACAGATTTATTTCATTATTTTTGAAATTACTGAAACATCTGGGATCAGTTTCGCCGATTTTTCGGCATTGGGTCCATGAAGAAGCGTCATAATCGTTGATGAACTTGACACTAGCGCTCTGCTGAGGCGGGATTCCCGTGACATGGCCAAACTTTCAATTCGCAATCTCGATGTTTCCTCCAAAGAAGTCCTCATGCGCGTGGATTTCAACGTCCCTCTCAAGGACGGCGTCATCACCGACGAAAACCGTATCCAAGGCGCAGTGCCTTCGATTCGCCAACTGATTGCCGGCGGCGCCAAACTGGTCCTTTGCTCCCACTTGGGTCGTCCACAAGGCGGACCTGAGGCGAAGTTCTCGCTCGCTCCGGTGGCCGCGCGCCTCAGCGAAATCCTCGGCCAGCCCGTGAAGCTCGCTCCCGATTGCATCGGTGCCGAAGTGGCCGCCCTGCGCAGCGCGCTTCAACCCGGCGAAGTGCTGATCCTGGAAAACACCCGTTTTTACGCCGCTGAAGAAGCGAACGACACCGATTTCGCCAAGCAACTGGCGGGCAGCGCCGACATTTACGTCAACGACGCCTTTGGCACTGCGCACCGCGCCCACGCTTCCACGGAAGGTGTGACTCACTTCGTCAAACAAAGCGCGATGGGCTTGCTGATGGAGCGCGAGCTCGAATACCTCGACGGCAAGCTGCGCAATCCCGAGCGACCATTCCTCGTGATCATGGGCGGCGCCAAGGTTTCCGACAAAATCCAAGTCATCACAGCCCTGATGGAAAAGGCGGACGCCTTCCTGATCGGTGGAGCGATGGCCAATACCTTCCGCAAGGCCCAAGGCTATCAAACCGGCAACAGCCGCGTCGAAGCCGACAAGCTCGACCTCGCGCTCGATATCCTCGCTAAGGCCAAGGCCAAAAGCGTGCGCTTCCTGCTGCCGGCCGATACCCGCGTCACCCAAGAATTCAAGGAAGGCGCCGAGACGAAAGTCACCGCTCCTTACGAACAAGGCGGCTCGACGCCTGACGGTTGGGAAGGCATCGACATCGGCGACGTGGCCATCGATGAATTCTGCGCCGAAGTCGCCAAGGCGAAGACCATTATCTGGAACGGCCCGATGGGCGTCTTCGAAATTGAAAGCTTTGCCAAAGGCACCCGCGCCATCGCCGAGGCGATGGCCAAAAGCGACGGCGTGACGATCGTCGGTGGCGGAGATTCGGTGACCGCCGTCAATCAATTCGGCCTGGACGACAAGATGACCTTTATTTCCACCGGCGGTGGTGCTTCCCTCGAACTGCTCGAAGGAAAAGTCCTTCCCGGCGTGGCCGCCCTGACCGAGATTTAATTCATCCCTCCAACTCCAATCCAACTATTCTATGAACATCAATCGTAAGCCAATCTTCGCCGCCAACTGGAAAATGAACAAGGGCGCTTCCGAAACGGAAGACTTCGTTAAAAGCTTCCTTTCGAAGACGCAAGGGCAGAGTTTTTCCTGCGAGATCGTGATCGCGCCGCCGTTTGTTTCCTTGCCCAAGCTGGCGGACTTGCTGCACACCGCCGCCACTGGGAAAAACGCACACGCGATCCAGATCGCTGCGCAGAACTGCTCGCAGTTCGATTCCGGCGCCTACACCGGCGAAATCAGCGTGCTGATGCTGCGCGAGTTTTTCGTTCACTACGTCATCCTCGGCCACAGTGAGCGCCGCGCGATCTACGGCGAGACCGACGCGATCATCAACGCCAAGATGAAGAAAGCACGCGAGGCGAACCTCAAGCCCATCTTCTGCATCGGCGAAACCCTCGCTGAACGCGAATCCGGCAAACTCGAAAGCGTGCTGCGCACCCAAATCACTGAAGGTCTCAAGGATCTGACGGATAAGGATATGGCGGAAACCGTCATCGCCTACGAGCCCGTCTGGGCAATCGGCACGGGCGTCACCGCCACTTCCCAGCAAGCCCAAGACGCCCACGCCTTCGTGCGTTCCGTCATCGCGGAACTCTATGGTGCTGACACGGCGGGCAGAATCCGCATCCAGTACGGTGGCAGCGTGAAGCCCGGCAACGCCGCCGAGCTGATGGCTTGCCCGGACATCGACGGCGCGCTGATCGGCGGAGCGGCTTTGGAACCCCAGAGCTTCTTCGAAATCATCGTCAACGGCAGCGCGGAGTGATTTGATTTGCGGTCGTCACTCGGTTTGGTTTATCTTGATCGATGGGTCACCACCGCGCCTCACCACTTGGCTCAAAGTCTTTCCATATGACAGGTCACGTCCGCCTCATCGCTCTCGCTTTTCTCCTGCTTTCGGCATGGGGCCGTGCCGACCATCTCGTCGTCACCGGCGGGCCAGCCTTGCGCGAGTGGGAGAACCTGCGTGTGCCAGATGACCGACACGACCACTGGTGGGCCAACTTTATCCGCGCCTCGACGCTGCGATTGGATGAAATCCGAAATACCTCCGGCCCGAATGCGCAGTTGGTCTGGATGGTTTATCAGCCGAGTTTCTTGTCGCGATGCAAAGAAGACCGCAAGCCCTATACGAAGTGGATCACTGAACTGGCCGCCAAACGCCGTGCCACCTTGATCTGGTTCAGCAGCTCCGCCAATTTCATCCAAGCGCTCAACGCGCGCCCCCGCGGCTCGGTCGAAACATTCGACTTCTATGGTCATTCCAATAAGCATGCGTTCATGTTCGATTACAGCAACAGGATCATGGGCGCATCCACCGTCTTGCTTCACGAGCGCGACCTGCCGCGCCTGAAAGCCTCCATTTTCGCCCCCAAAGCCTACTGTAAAAGCTGGGGATGTCACACGGCGGAAAGCATGAGTGTCACTTGGAAGCGCACGCTCGGAATCAGCCTCATTGGTGCTCGCGGTGCTACATCCTACACCACGGTGGGCATGGGACTGCCCCCCGTCGTCCGTGGTTCCTGGTCGAGATAATCCGACCCGCCCAAGCCCGCAAATCGCGGAAGGCTGATTCAAGCCAGCTCTGGCTCTGCCAGATGCGGCGCGCAGCTCGTCGGGTAAGCCACGTTGACTCGCGAATAAGAAGAACATAAGGCCGATTGACAACCATCATGGCTCCCGCGATAAAATCGCCATCAAATTAAAAATAAAATGAAAAGATACGGAAGCATTATCGGGGTAAAGCCAGAAAAGCTCGACGAATACAAGCGCCTGCACGCCGCCGTATGGCCTGGAGTGTTGTGCATGATCCACGACTGCAACATCCGGAACTTTTCGATTTATTTCCGCAGGATGCCTGATGGCGCACATTACCTCTTCAGCTACTTTGAATACATAGGCGAAGATTTTGCGGCTGATATGGCAAAAATGGGATCCGACCCAGAAACGCAGCGCTGGTGGGATGCCTGCAAGCCCTGTCAAGAACCGCTCCACGATCGCAATCCGGGCGAATGGTGGACGGATATGGAAGAAGTTTTTCATTGCGATTGAAGCAACTCCAGCGGACTCTGCACGACAATCACGCCTCAGGCACACATTCACCCCCCAGCCTAAGCGCCTTGAGCATGTCACACCAGCGAGAACTCCACGAAGGCGATCGTCAGAGGGCTTGGGAAGGGGCCGCATCAAAGGCGTGGGTCTAAAACTGGAACAGCCAGAGCTAGGCGGCCATCCGCATATCGCTTGAGGGCCAGATGGATTACGATCCCGCGCTGAAGGGGTACGGCACCCCCCATTGGCGGTCCGGCGCGCAGGTCCCCGGCCGCAATGCACTATCCTATAAGATAGAAAGTCTAACCCGAAAAACTGTTGCACGCGCAGTATTTCGCCCTATTTTCTTCTAATTAAGAAAACCTTACAGGTAATTGAATCATGAAAGAAATCGGTTTTGCGATCCTGATCTCTGTTCTAACCTTGGTTTCCTGTAAGAAAGCCCCCGAGCCTGCAGCTTCCCCCGCCGGCTCCGATGATCAAAAATCGGCTAAGGTCGCCACACCCGCGGCAAGCAAGCCTGCGGCCGCAGCCTCCCAATCTAGCGGAGAGAAGATTTCCTTCAGTAGCCAGGTGCGACCGATCTTGTCGAACAGTTGCTTCGCCTGTCATGGACCCGACGCCCAAAACCAGTCCAGCCCCTTCCGCCTCGACACCGAAGAACACGCGCGCGCCAACCTCGCCAAAGCGGGTGATCCGCCTCGCTTTGGCATCGTTCCCGGCAAGCCGGAGCAAAGCCTCCTTCTCCAGCGCATTACCACGCACGATCCGAATGCTTTGATGCCGCCGCCGACCGCGAAGAAGCCACCCGTCAATGAGGAACAAATCGCGGTCATCACGGAGTGGATTCGCCAAGGCGCAAAATACGAGCCGCATTGGGCCTTCATCGCGCCGGTGAAGCCAACAGTTCCCGAGGTCAAAGACAAGGCCTGGCCGCGTACACCGATCGATAACTTCATCCTCGCTCTCAACAGCACCGAAGTCACCGACCGCTCGGTGGATTTCTTCTCGAAATTCCCGAACCTTACTCAACTCGCCGCTTGGGATACGACAGTCAGCCCCGACGCCGCGAAGACCTTCGTCAAGACCCGCTTCCCCGAAAACAAAAAGCGACACATCGAAGAAGAGATCAAGGCTCTTAACTCGCGCCACATCGCCATGAAGGTCGAGGTCCTCGGCATCGACGTTCCCGACCGAGCCCCGCCGCCGACCCCCGCGCCATCACCCTCGCCTGATCCCAAGTCCAACCAATCACCGGAAAAACCATGATCCCCAACAGAACCCTCCTCGCTGGCCTCGCGTTCGGCCTCGCCGTTTCCCACCTTGCCACCGCCCATCCGGAAGGTCATCAAAAGCCAAGCGCCGCTCCCATGCCTTCCCTCGAAGGGGGCGCGCTCACCGGCCAAGGGGATTGGATTTACCAGACCGTTCTTAATTGGGGGAAGATCCCCGGGCAGGAATACATCGGCTCCACCCATGGCGGCGTGGCGGTCGATAAATCCGGCCATATCTATGTCTCCACCGACGGCCCGAACGGCGTGATCGTTTACGAGCCAGATGGCACCTTTATCCGCAGTTGGGGCGAACCCTCGCGCAGCTTTCACAGCCTCGCCATACGCGAGGAAGGCGGCAAGGAATACCTCTACGCTGCCGGCCACAGCCGCGTCTGTAAACTCGATCTCGACGGCAAGATCGTCTTGCAGATCAACAGCAAGCCCGGCAGCGACGACCTCGGTTGGACTGATGCCACCGCGATGGATGCCGCCCCGGACGGCACCATTTTCGTGGCTGATGGCTACGGCACGAACCTCATCTACAAATACGCGCAAGACGGAAAATTCCTCGGCAAATTCGGTGCCCGTGGCACGGAACCCGGTCAGTTTAAAACCTGCCATGGTCTCACCGTGGACACCCGCAATCCCGAGCGACCGCTTCTCATCGTCTGCGACCGTGAGAACCTCCGCATCCAGCTCCTCGACTTCAACGGCAATGTCATCAATATTCCCATCACCGGACTGCGCCGCCCCTGCGTCGCCACGATCCGTGGCGACCTCATGCTCGTTGCCGAACTCGCCGGCCGCGCCGTGATCCTCGATAAGGATTACAAAATCCTCAGCGTCCTCGGCGACAACCCCGTCATGGCCCAGCGCGCGAAGTTCAAGGTCCCACCACAGGACTGGAAAGAAGGCGTCTTTACCGCCCCACACGGCTGCGCGATCGATTACAATGGCGACCTCTACATCCAAGATTGGAACCAGTGGGGGCGCATCACCAAACTGGTCAAAACACCCGCGAAGAAATAGCTTCGATTCCCGCCCGCATCGACTTGGCGCAGGGGAAAGAACCGATGAACTCTTCCCACAATCTTGGTTCTCGCGGCCGTTTATGCCAGCGGCCGCTCTTTCGTTGATCTATTTGATCAAACCTGACCCCTCTTTCGCGGAGTGGGTCGTCTTCTTAGAGGAGTGAGTTGGCTTGCCCGAGGAGTGAGTTGGCTTTCCCGAGGAGTGAGTTGGCTTTCCCGAGGAGTGAGTTAGCTTGCCTGAGGAGTGAGTTAGCTTGCCTAAGGAGTGAGTTAGCTTGCCCGAGGAGTGAGTTAGCTTGCCCGAGGAGTGAGTTA
>JBAXLW010000044.1:0-17720 GCA_037134575.1 Verrucomicrobiota bacterium
GACTTTAGTCGGCAGCATTGGATCGATACTCGCCGACTAAAGTCGGCGCTCCAAGGTCGGCGCTCCACCTGAAAATTCATCGGTTCGCTCAGACGACTCAGAATTTCTGTTGGCGGCTGTAAGGGAAGGCGGTTTCGAAGCCGAGTTCCGGTGGGAATTCGGAGAGTCCGTCCTGCACGTTCATCTCGATGCGATTGTCTTCCCCACAGCGTTCGTAAGGCTGCTTGAAGGTGCCGCGATAGGTCGGGCAGGTGAAGGTGATCAGTTCGTAGCAGCCATAGCCGAGCCGACGCAGCGCGCGGCTGGTGCCGTCGAGGGTGCCCACGACGGAACCGCCCTTGCGACCGTAGGCATCGTTTTTGCGGACGATTTGTTCTGGAATCTCCATGAAGCCGTACATGATGTTGCTAAGCGCGCGGCCCAGCTTGCGCGTCGGCGTGTAGGTCGATCCCGGCGGCGCCTGAATGTCGGCGAATGCGAAACCGCTCATGGCAGCGAGAGTGGTAGCGATGATCAGGATTTTTTTCATGCGAGGAAATTCTAGGAAAAATGAGGCAAACTTGGCAATGGATTTTTCGCAATTCGGGATTTTTAGAGCTCGAAGCTGAGCACGCGGATGATTCCCGGCGTCGCCCGCAGTTGTTCGAGCAGCTTTGTCGGCGGCTCGGTGTCGACTTCGATCACGGTGACGGCCCGCTTGCGGTCGCTGGAGCGGCTCAAGGCCATGTTGGCGATATTGATGGAGGCGCTGCCGAGGGAAGTGCCGATCGTGCCGACAATGCCGGGGCGGTCGTCGTTCTCCACAAACAGGAACTTGCCGTTGGGGCTGGTCTCGACGTAGTGACCGGCGATGTGGACGATGCGGGCCGACTTGCCAAAGAAGGTTCCTGCAACGGTGCAAACTTCGTTGCCCTTGATGGCGGAAACTTCAATCAGCTCGGTGCAGTTGGTGGCCAACGCGGCGGTCGACTTGGTCACGTTGATGCCGTGGGCCTTGGCGATCGCGGGAGCGTTGATCAGATTGACTTGCTCTTCGTTGTGCGCGGCGGACAGGTAGCCGGTGAGCACCTTGCGGGTGATCAGCTCGGTATCCAACTCGGAAACCGGGCCGAGGTAGGAGACGCGGATGCCATCGCACTGCGAGGGGGCGATCTTGGAGAGCAATTTACCCAGCGAATCGGCGAGCGCCAAGTAGGGCCCGACGCTTTCGAGCGTGCGGCTGTCGAGGTTGGGCATGTTGACCGCGTTGACGATTTCACCGGTGAGGAGGAAGTTCTTCACTTGGTGCGCCACTTCGATGCCGACGTTTTCCTGGGCTTCGGCGGTGGAAGCGCCAAGGTGCGGGGTGAACACGCACTTTTTCGCACTAAACAGCGGGAAATCCGCCGGTGGTGGCTCGACTTCGTAAACGTCGAGCGCGATGCCACCGAGATGGCCGGCATCGATGGATGCCTTGGCGGCGGCTTCATCGACCAGTCCGCCGCGGGCGCAATTGACGATCAGCGCGCCGGGGTTCATCAGGGCGATGCGCTCGGCATCGAGCACGTGCTTGGTTTCCGGAGTCAGCGGGATGTGCAGCGTCACCACATCGGCACCGGTCAGGGCGATGGCGGCGCTTTCGGCCAGCTCGACCTTGAGCGACTGGGCGCGGGCGGCGGTGAGGAATGGGTCGTAAGCGACCACCGTCATGCCGAAGGCTTGGGCACGCTTGGCGAACTCGGTGCCGATCCGGCCCATGCCGAGGATGGCGAGGCGCTTGCCGAACATTTCCACGCCTTGGAGTGTCTTGCGATCCCACCTGCCGGCGATCATCGAGCAATGCGCCTGGCCAATGTTGCGGGCCAGCGAAAGCATCAGAGCAAATGCGTGTTCGGCGGTGGAAATGGTATTGCCGCTGGGGGTGTTCATCACCACCACGCCGTGATCGGTCGCGGCGGAGCGATCAATGTTATCCACGCCGACACCCGCGCGGCCGATGGCTTTGAGATTTTTGGCCGCCGCGAAAACCTCTGGCGTCACCTTGGTTTCGGAACGGATGACCAGGCCGTGGTAATCGCCGATGATTTTAAGCAGTTCTTCCGGCTTGAGGCCGGTATTTACATCCACAGAAATCTCTGGGGCGGAGCGCAGGGCATCCACGCCTTTTTCCGAAATAGGGTCAGAAACCAATACGCGATAGCTTGCCATAGGCAGATCTCCTAACTCACAGCCCGGCTGCTGGCAAGGGTTTGCGTCTAAAAAAACGGCTAGCTCGATTCAGTTGAGTCGGATTCCACTGTTAGATCTGACCCAGCGACAGACTTTCCCGCTTTGAATCAAGGCCTTGGCCCGGAGCTTTTTGTTCCCCAGAATCGTCGCTGCGATGTAAGTGACCGTGCCGGTCTGATAGGTTTGGTCATCGAGAGTTTCATCAGCTCCGGCCTGCCACTCTCGCACTTGGGCAAACGAGAACTCTTTGATTGCTGCGGCACGGATGCTGTCTTGCATTACCTTCACGGGATCGGTGGCAACCCTCACTTCGGCGGGAGCAATGGCTGGGGTTTCCAGCGCCACCGGCTCCACTGGCGGCTGGGGCAGCTCGGGCGCGCCTGGGATGACCGTCACGTCGGTTTTCAAAACAACGCCCTGCGGGAGCTGAGCCGCAGGCAAGCTAGCCAGATCGATGGGACTCGCGCCGTCGGGATGTGGGGGGATGACTTTTTTGCCACGCGCTATCTCGACTGCGGTGGGAGCCACGCCCGTGAGCTGGAGACGCAGTTGAGGCTCTACCAAGTAGCCGACTACGCCGACCCCGGCGGTGCATAGGATGAGAAGAAGCGCTTTCATAAGATGTCGCTAGATCTGACCAGCGCCGTCATTTTTGAAAAGAATTTAAAGTGGCGAGCTCCCCGATTGATCTGCCTTCTCCAAATGGGCCAAGGCTTTTTGAAAACTGGCATTGGCGAGGTAGTGTCGCAGTTGGGCATCCACCGATGACCGGTGCGCTAGCGTCCAGGCGGAGATTTCCTCCGACACCCGCTGCAGCGCCTCCAAGTGCTCCGTCGCATCGCGGTCCCGCCACGCATGATCGGCGATGATGGAAATGCGGCGGCGAAGCAGAGTCGTGAGTCCGGAAGTCATGGGCAGTCCGCGAGTGAATCAAATTCCGGCGATTGGAGAAGCGCAATTTAGCCAAACGCGCGCTTGCGGGACGGTGTGGGTTTGATAGGAAAAGTCCGTGGCGCAGCAAAGTGACGTGCGGGAGGTCCTCCAATACATTCCCCAATTCCGCGGGAAGGTGTTTTTCGTGCTCATCGAGGCTGGGCTGTTGCCCGAACCCGCAGTCGCAGAAACGCTGCTGGATTTGGCGGTTCTCGAAGACCTCGGCGTCAAGCTGGTTCTGGGAGTGTTAGGCGGCGACTTGAAGGATCTCTACGATTGGACGCTCGAATGCGAAATCCTCGCGGCCCGGGTCTCGCGCCCGATCACCGATCCGCAAGCGATCCGTGAAACGTTGGACATTCTTGCCCGCGGCCAGTCTGCGATCATCGATGCATCCTCCACCGGTCCACTCGATCGTCCAGCCGTTGACTTCGCACGCGGCATCGGCGTGACTAAAATGATCACCCTGCTGGAGGAGGCAATCCTCATCGACGGAGCACCGGCTCACGCCATCCGCGCAGCGGAGGCAGAAGCGCTAACCAGCCACACCGATGCCAACGGTGCGGCGCTGCTCCGTGCGGCGGCGGAGGCATGCCATCGCGGTGTGCCGCGTGTGCACGTCCTCAATGGGCGCCGTCAAGGGGTGCTGGTGGATGAGCTTTTCTCGAACGAAGGCGTGGGCACCATGATCCACGCTGACAGCTACCGAGTGATCCGCGACCTGCGTGAAGAGGATATTCCCGAGCTGCTCGGGATGATCGGTCGCTCGGTGCGCCGCACCAAACTGGTCGAGCGCAACTACGAAGACATTCAGTCGCGCCTCGCGGATTTTTATGTGATGGCGATCGATGACAACGTCATCGGCTGCGTGGCACTGCACGAGTACCGAGCGGAAGGCTGCGCAGAGGTGGCTTGTCTCTACATCAAGCAAGCCCACGAGGGACGCGGCTACGGCATTGAGCTGGTCCGCCATGCGGAGGCGATCGCCTCTGCCCATGGGATTTTCAAGGTGTTTGCACTGAGCAACCGCGCGGCTAATTTTTTCACGGGCAAGCTCGGTTACGATTCCGCGACAGTGGATGACCTACCGCAGGTACGGCGGCTTCAGTTTGAAGCGAGCGGCCGCGATTCGCTGGTATTTGCGCGCCACCTCGCCTGATCAAGGTGCGATTGCGAGGGCGTTTTTTTCAAAAAGAATTTTATCAACCTTTTCCGCTTGAAGCGGAGAAAAAGCCATCGCACCGTTTTCGCACATGCGAGTTGCGAAGAAGAAATCAATGAGCCCTACCGAACTGATCGACTGGCTAAATGACGAAGGCGTGATCGACCTGGATTGGGATTTCCCCGAGGACGGAGATCTGATCGAAGCAGGCCTCGACTCGGCCGTGGTGCTGAAGTTGATCGTTGCCATTCACGATCAATTTGAGATCGAGCTGGATCCAGCGGATCTCACCCGAGATAACCTCGCGACACCGACCTCTTTGGCGGCGTTCATTGACGGCCGGATCGCCTGAGGCGTTAGCACATCATCGCTGGCTTTGGCGATGCCTATTGGTCAGGCTGCGCAGTCCGCCGTTTGCAAATCTGGATGGAGTGATGGACAACTGAACCGAGCCAAGCTTGGTCACCCTTTGTCTCAATACCACAGGCCCTTTCGGCTTTACGTTGGGGCGCGGTCCGACGAGAATCAGACGCAGCCACGTTGCTTGACCATGACAAAATTCCGCCCATGCATCGATCTCCACCAAGGCCAAGTGAAACAAATTGTGGGCGGAAGTTTGCGCGATACGGGAGTGGGCCCAACAGAGAACTTTGTGTCAGACCGGCCTGCTGGCTGGTTTGCGGCGCGTTTCCGCGAGGATGCGTTGACCGGTGGACACGTGATCAAACTGGGACCGGGCAATGATGCCGCCGCGCGGGAGGCGCTGGCCGCATGGCCGGGAGGGTTTCAGATCGGCGGCGGAATCGGTGTGGGCAATGCCGCGGAGTGGCTGGAAGCGGGAGCAAGCCATGTGATCGTGACCTCGGCGCTGTTTGATGCGGAGGGCAAGTTTTTGGAGGAAACGCTGGAAGCACTGGTGCGGACGATCGGCAAGGAGCGGTTGGTCATCGATCTCTCCTGCCGCAAAACGGCGGACAACTGGACCGTGGCGATGAACCGCTGGCAAACGCTGACGGATCTAACGGTAAATCACGCGACGCTGGACCGACTGTTGCCGTTTTGCGACGAATTTCTGATCCACGCGGCAGACGTGGAAGGTCTGTGCGGCGGGATTGATGCCGAGCTGGTAGAGCTGCTCGGCAGCTGGGGGAAATGCCCGGTGACCTACGCCGGGGGCGCGGCGACGATGGCCGACTTGTTGCTGGTGGAGCAGGTCGGGCGTGACCAAGTGGACGTGACCGTGGGTAGCGCGCTGGATCTTTTCGGCGGCGATGGATTGATCTACAGCGATTTAGTCGCATGGAACCGCCGTCTGGCGTGAGTTTGCGGGAAAGCGGTTGCAGGTTCTAGAAGCCGTGTCATAAACTCGCGCCGTGCCGCACTTGGATATGCAACCTTTCACCGATGGAGTGGTGACGAATCGCGAGTTTTTGCGGTCGACGTTTCAGTCGATGCTGCGCGCCCGGATTCTCGAAAACAAGCTCTCGAGTCTTTACAAGGCGGGAAAAATCGTCGGCGGCGTCTACCTCGGACGCGGCCAGGAAGCGGTGAGCGCCACACTCGGCACGGCCCTGATCCAAGGCACGGATTTTTTTGCGCCGCTGATCCGTGATCAGGCGGGGCGCACGGCATTCGGCGAGCCGATGATCGACTGCACGCGGACTTACCTCGGCTCGGTCGAGGGGCCGATGCGTGGACGCGACGGCAACATCCATCGCGGGCGGCCAAGTCTGGGAATGCCGGCGATGATTTCCCACCTCGGCGCCCAAGTACCAGTGGTGGCGGGTATGCTTTTCGCCAAACGGTTGCAAGGAACTCTGGCAGGCCGCGTGGGCGCGACCTGTATCGGCGACGGCGCGACTTCGACCGGAGCTTTCCACGAAGGCTTGAACACGGCGGCCGTCGAAAAACTGCCGCTGGTGGTGGTAGTGGCGAACAATCAATTTGCGTACTCGACGCCGAATGACCGCCAGTTTGCCTGCGGCGACCTAGTGGAGCGGGCGCGCGGTTATGGCATCGGTGGATTTTCGGTGGATGGCACGGACCTGCTGGCCTGCGCGTCGGTGATCGGCGAGGCCGTGCGACGGGCCCGCAACGGCGGCGGGCCGCAGATGGTGGTCGCGCAGTTATTGCGACTGTCGGGTCACGGCGAACACGATGACGGGTCCTACGTCCCAACTGCGATCCGTGCGGGACACTATGGCCAGGATTGCATCGAAGTGGCCACCCAACAACTCGTGGAAAACCACATCGCGACGGCGGCGGAAATTACCGCGTGGCAGGATGAATTTGCCGAGGAAGTCCAGCGCGCGGTGGCCCAAGCCCAACAGGAGGCAGCACCCGATCCCTATCTCGAGGACTGGACCGCGCTGTCCACCCGTTTCCCCCTTTCCCAGTCAACAGCCCAGTGAGTGTAACCTATATCGACGCCATCCGTGAAGCGCAGGAAAAACTTCTGCGCGAGGACGACCGTGTATTCCTCTACGGCCAAGACATCGCTACCTTTGGCGGCGCGTTTAAAGCAACCAAGGGGCTGGCAGAACAATTCCCCAACCGGGTGTTTGACGCGCCCATTTCCGAAGACGCGATGATCGGTATGGCGGTCGGCGCAGCCATCGAAGGGATGCGGCCGATCGTGGAAATGCAGTTTGCCGACTTCTCGTCGGTGGCGTTCAATCAGATCGTTAACCAGGCAGCGACCCATTTCTATCGGACGGGCGTGCCGATCCCGATCACCGTGCGCCTGCCCTCGGGCGGGACCCCCGGCTCTGGACCATTCCACAGCCAGAGCATGGAAGGAATTTATGCACAATATCCGGGCTTGGTGGTGCTGACACCCGCGACGGTTTCGGACGCGTACCACATGTTGTTAGACGGGGTGGC
This sequence comes from Verrucomicrobiota bacterium, assembly GCA_037134575.1. Lineage (GTDB taxonomy): Bacteria > Verrucomicrobiota > Verrucomicrobiia > Verrucomicrobiales > Akkermansiaceae > Luteolibacter. The sequence continues at coordinate 7,187 of JBAXLW010000044.1, forward strand.
GCTGGATGATCCGGTCATCTATTGCGAGCACAAGTTTCTCTATCGCTGGCTGAAGGCGAAGTCGATCAGCGACGACCGCCTACCGATCGGCCAAGCGCGAATCACCCGCCCCGGCAAGCACGCGACGGTGGTGGCCTACAGTGCGATGGTCCACGAAGCCGTGCGCGCGGCCGACCGACTCCAGCAGGACGGCTGGGAGATCGAAGTGGTCGACCTGCGCTCAGTAAAACCGCTGGACATGGATACGGTGCTCGCCTCCGTCGCGCGAACCGGGCGCCTCCTAGCCGTGGGTGAGGCATTCCCTTGGGGCGGCGTCACGGCCGAGGTGATTGCGCGAGTGACGGAGGAAGGATTCCACCTGCTCGACGCGCCGCCACAGCGCCTGAACGCCCGCGACACGCCGGTTCCTTATCACCCGAAACTCTGGGCCGCACACCGCCCGACGCCGGAATCGATCTGCGAAGCACTGCGCAAACTCCTCTCTTTCTAGTTTTCAGCTTTCACCCAAAATGCCAACGGTACCCATTCTCATGCCCCAACTCGGCGAGTCCATCGCCGAGGCCACCGTCATCCGTCTCGGAATCTCGGTGGGCGATTCGGTGCGCACCGACCAGGAAATCATCGAGGTGGAAACCAACAAGGCCGTGATGGGTGTGACGACGCTGTGTGATGGCATCGTCTCCGAACTGCGGGCACAGGAAGGGATTTCCTACTCGGTCGGCACCTTGCTAGGATTGCTGGATGTGACGGAGGAGGAAATCGCCCGCACGGGTGTCGAGTCGCTGGAAGCGATCGAAACCAAACGCGGCAGCAGCCAATCCAGCCGCCCGGCGCAAGCGGAGGCAAACCTGCATTTCGCTCTCGACGATGATGCCTATGAAGAGGCTCCCGCTGTGGTTCCCAGCGTCAAAGGTTTGCCTGTCCCGACCGGTGTGTTGGGAGCCCACTACATTTCCCCACGGATGCGGGCGCGGATGGACGACCTCGGAATCCGCGAGGCTGACATTTCCGCCATCGCCGGTACCGGTGCAGGTGGCCGCGTGACCGTGGAAGACCTTGAACGCTTCCTCGATTATCTGGATGAGTGGCCGAGCTCCCCTGCCTCGCCGATGCGCCTGGCGGTGGCAGATGCCATGCGCCGCAGCTGGACCCGTCCGCTGGCGACCGTGGGTCGACCCGTGCTTCTCGACCGCACCCTGGATCACCGCCGCGACCAGTCGCCCAAGCCGGGCCTAACTCTCTATCTGCTCCGCGCCTTCGCTCTCGCCCTAGCCGAAAACCCGACGACAGCAGGCTATCTGATCGGCGACAAAGTGGTGCACCCGCGCTCGTTTGACATAGGCGTGGCCGTGCAGGTGGAAGATGGCGTGGTCGTTCCCGTCATGCGCAAGGTGGACCAGAAATCGCTGCGCGAACTTGTGGCTGAATACGACGATCTCGTCGACCGCGCGCGTCGCCGCCGACTGACCGAACAGGATTGCCGCGGTGGAATTGCCACGGTGACTAACTTCGGCACCTTCGGCCTCACCACCGGCACACCGATTCCTCTGCCCAATGAGACGCTCATCCTCGGCATCGGTGCCGGGGTCAAGAAGCCGGTTTGGAGCAAGCAGGTCGAAGCATTCCTGCCTGCCACCGAAGCGGATTTATTGCTCACCTTCGACCACCGCGTGGTCGATGGCGGTGGCGCCGGAGTCCTGCTCAACCGCGTTTCGGCATTCCTCCAACAGCCAGAGAAACTCTAAGCCCCCTCCCCAACCGGCCGTGGAAACCCCCGATAAAATCGGCAAGATCGACATCCCTAAAAAGGCGATCTATCGGCTCTCTATTTATCATCGTTGCTTGCAAAAACTGCATGACAACGGGGTTGCGACAGTCAGCTCAACCACCCTCGCCAAGGCTGCGGGGGTCAAGCCGTCCCAGCTGCGCAAAGACCTCGCCTACTTCGGCCAATTTGGCACGCGCGGGCTCGGTTATCCCGTCGAGATTCTCTGCTCCACGATCTGGGAAACCCTCGGTCGCGAGCAGCTCCAACCGGTCATCCTCGTCGGCGCGGGCAACCTCGGTTCGGCGCTGCTTCGCTACCACGGGTTCGAAAAAGAGGGTTTCGAGGTGGTCGCCGCTTTTGATGCCAATCCCGATGCCGCTCGCTCACGCGGCGTCACGATTCCTGTTTTCTCTGACTCCGATCTTGAAACATTCATCGCCGAACATTCAGTGAAGCTAGCAATCCTCTGCGTGCCGGTGGAGTTTGCCCAGTCGGTGGTCAATCGACTCGTCGCCGCTGGCATTCAGGGCGTGCTCAACTTCTCGCCGATCGTGCTCGAGGTCCCACCGAACGTGACCGTCAATAATGTCGATCTCGCGCTCGAACTGGAGCACCTAAGCTACTTCATTCGCTGATATGTCGGGGGCTTTGGAAAATTTTCCTGAGGTGGCGATGGCCTCGTCCGTTGAGCTAGGAAAGAAAGCTCTCCCCACGGCCCAAGCCACCCGCCCGCCCAACCGGGAGAAATTCATCATGCAAGCCGTGGCTGACTTTGAATCGCCTCTCATCGGCTACGCCATGTCGATCCTGCACGATCTCGACCTCGCCCGCGACGTAGTCCAAGACACCTTCGTCCGGCTTTGCCAGCAGGATCTCATCACCGTGGAGGATCGCCTCAAACCCTGGTTATTCACGGTCTGCCGCAATCGCTCGCTGGACTTGGTGCGCAAGGACCGGCGCTGTCAGTCTCTGGAAGATAGCCCGTGGCAAAAAGTCGCCGATTCTGGACTTCTGCCGGACGAGCAAGCTAACCTGCAAGAGCAGCAGACAGAATTGATGAGTTACTTGGATCGCCTGACCGCCAATCAACGCGAAGCTATACTTCTCAAATTCCAACACGACCTCAGTTACCTTGAGATTCAGAAAATCACGGGCCTGACCTCCAGCAACATCGGATTCCTAATCCATACGGGCCTCCGACGCTTGCGCGAGATTTTACCCGAGGACTTGCGACTCTAAAACTCCGACCCGTATTTCTTATGCCTCTCCAACCCGAAGATCCCCGCCTTACCAACTACGTTCTAGGAGAACTGAGCGCGGACGAGATGTCAGCCGTCGAACAAGAGGCCGACTCCGATCCCTCGCTGCGACAGAAGATCCAGCAGCTGCGATCGATCCACCTCAAGCTCCGCGAAAACCTGACGACCCCTGCGGAAAAACTACAGCCACGCCAACGCGAGAACGTCCGCCGCAAGGTGCGCGCCACCGACCGCACACGGAAAGCGATCTCACTTCCCGCGCTGAGAGAGAGTTTGCAGGCATGGGTCATACCCGCTTCCGCAGCCGTAGTTCTGGCAGTGACCACATTTCTACTCATGCGCATGCCTGCGGATGATTCGCCGACGAGCGCCCAAGGGACGGCAGCCCCCAAGTCCGCATCGACAACCATCGCGAAATCAATGATCGCACCTTCACCGCCCGTCGCTCCAGAACCTGTGCCTGCCGGCATCGTTCAACGCGGCACGATAACACCAGCGGATTACCCAGCCCTCGATTTGCCGGTACAAACCAAACCGTCGAGCCTCGAGGACATCGCCAAGTCGATCCGACAAAACCGGCAACGTCCGCCACGCGAGGCGGTCCACTTGGAAGAAATCCTCAACCATTTTTCATTTCGCCTGAATGGAGTGGTGGCAATCGCTCGCGAGGCGGTGAATGGCTGGCACCCAGACAATCGCGGCAACCGTACCGGTCATCGTCTCGCTACGCTGAGCTGCGAAATGATCGCCTGCCCGTGGAAGCCTTCTGCCACCCTGCTCTTGGTCTCAATCCGCGGCAACGCGATTCGCGACTGCAGCGCCAAACTCACCTATCGCCCCAATCCCGACAACATCTCGCATTACCGCCTTCTCGGCTATAACCCTACCCAAGGACAGGTCGTAGGCGCTCTCCCCACCTCGCTGCGAGCCAACACCGCAACCACGGTGGCCATTGAGATTGAAGCGATTAAGCCGGGCGGCGACCTAGGAATGCTTGATTGGGCGACCGATGACACTGCGGCACCCTCGATTACGCTTAACTTTCGCCGCGATGCTGAGCCATCAGACGATTCCCGCTTCGCCGCCCTTGTCTGCACTTTTGCGCAGTGGCTTGCGGGAGAACTGCCCGACGCAATCGACGCCGAGATTATTTCTGCTCTCGCCCGCGAATCCTCCAGCGCCGCCCTGCCGCCAGATCATCGCGAATTCCTGGAACTGATCGACCAGTCGCTTCGCCTGTAAACGCTAGAGACGCCCACCTCTCGGTTTGCGTTTGCCTATTGCATAGTGGATGGGTATCTCTCCAAGCTCAGACACGATGTATTCACTCTTACCGAAGATACTCCGATTCGCCAGACGCGTCCTGCGTGATTTCTTCCTGCGCAACCACGGTCTGCTTCTCACTTCGGCGGTCGCTTATAACATGATGCTTTCGCTGATTCCCCTCTCGGCAGTTCTGATTGTGGTCGTCTCACACTTCGTCGACCCTCCCCAACTCTTAGCAACGATCACCGCAGAGGTTGCGCTCATTGCTCCCGGCTTTGCGCCGACACTCTCGGAGGTGTTGGTCGCCTTCCTTCACACGCGCCAGTTGATCGGCTGGCTGGGCGGACTATCACTCCTGATCTTCAGTTCACTGGCTTTCCGGGTGATTGAGGATGCTTTCGCCATTATTTTCCACCGCCCACTCCCCTCCCTTAAGCGCAAATTCTGGGTTTCAGCGCTGATGCCCTATCTGTTCATCACCATCATCGCCGTAGGCCTAATCATTATTTCCATGATTAATGCGATCATAGATGCTCAGGAACAAAAAATCTCCCATCTTCCGATGATCCAAGGTCTGCTGCACAATCACATGGGCGGGATCATTTACTTGGTCGGCGTGTTTAGCCTCGTGCTGCTTTTCACGCTTTTTTATAAAATCATGCCAATGGCGATGGTTCCATTCAAGCGGGCACTGGCCGGCGGACTGACTGCTACGATCTTGTGGGAAATCGTTCGCCACATGCTCGTCGCTTATTACGCCAAGGTCTCGGTCGTGAATTTGATCTACGGCTCAATGGCAACGATCATCGTGGTTCTTATAACCATGGAAGCCATCGCTTTGATTTTACTCTTGGGCGCACAGGTGATCGCCGATCTCCAACACAGCGTCAACGAGGAGATCCCGTGGTATGAGTCCAAGGAGAATTCCGAAGCTTCTTGAGCTGGGGAGAGGAGCGACCTCACCAAGCGTCGCCCAAACCATTGCGTTCTGCCAATTTCAGCAGGTCCTCCCGCATTGGCCACTCGTCGGGGCGCTCGCTGGTCGCGTGGCGTTTGCTGGCGCCCTTCAAGCTCATGCAACCGGTGTTGTCGCCGATCTGGCGGATCGATTCCACCTCCTCGGCGGTGAAACGCAGGTCCGGCATTTTCCCAAACTCGCGGATCTTATCTTCGATCAAACGCGCCCCATCTCCAGCTTCTTGGATGAAGGTCGGCACCACGCTCTCCACTGCGGGATGGCTGAGGTTCCAAATTGACGCAAATTGAATCAAACTCAGACCGTATTTCTCGGCGAGCGGCCGCATCCGGTCGGCCTTATCCATGCCGTGCTGCACCCAGCCTTCGGGGCGGTAGGTGCGGTGATCGCCCGGCTTGAAGAGGTGGTCCGCACCGCCCAGATCGTCGTGAAACACTCCGCCGTAATCCACCACCCGCGTCATCACCTTGACCCCGTGCTGTTCGCAAATCGGCAATGTCAGCCCCACTGGCCACGGCTCGAGCGGATTCAAAATCAACATCGACCAATCGATCCACTTGCCAAAACGCTCCAAGCAACCGACTAGATCTAGCGAAAACCCGTTCGCTGGACCCGGCGCGATGCCGAGCAGGCGCGTCAGCCCTTGCTCCCTCGCGCCCTGCAACGCCTGCCATAGCGGCTCGCTGGTGTATCCGAGTTCGTCCGGATTGTGGAGCATCAGCAAGTCGAAGTGATCCGCGCCGCAGCGTTCCAACTCCTTGCTGCATGCCATCTGAATGAAATCCGCATAGCCCGACGGGCCGCGCAACTCGGGATCGGTGAAGCGCGGATAACCGCGACTCCCTTGGCGCTGGCCCTCATAAAAGTCATGACCGATCATCCCCACCAGACTGTAACTGCTGCGCTCTACCCCCTTGAGGGCGCGGCCCAACAGCTCATCCGCCTTGCCATTGCCGTATACGTCCGAGGTGACAAAAGTCCGAACTCCTGAGTCATAAGCTGTCTCGATGCAGCCGATGAAACGCTCTTCTGATAAGGTTTCACCAAAGTGCATAAAGCGTCCACCGCTCCAAGTTCCGTATGCCGTCGTTGTTGGATCCATATTGTAAAATTGAAGTCAGAGCTCTGTAAGCTGGCCATGCCGATGGGTCAACCCCAAGCATCGCGAGAAGAGGAGATCTCCCGTACTTTGTGAAACTTTTCACAAAGTACGCTTGCGGGAATGGGTTCGGATAGACATACTCTCGCGCGAGCACCGCCGAGCGATTCTTGCACAAACGCCCGGCGCTCTAACTTAGCCATGAGCGATACCCCTTCGGCAACTGCGGAACTGAAACTGCCTAAAGACCTTGCCGCCGAAAAAGGCTTGGTCAACGTACAGATTGACGGCGTTTGGCATCAATTCCCTAAAGGAACACGGATGATCGAGGCTTGCCGCCAAGTGCAGGTCACCGTTCCCCATTATTGTTACCACCCAAAGCTGAGTTCGCCCGGAAACTGCCGGATGTGCCTCGTTCAAATGGGCATGCCGCCCCGCCCCGCACCCGGCCAAGAGCCGCAGCGCGACGAAAACGGCTACGAAATCATCGGCTGGATGCCGCGCCCCGTCATCGCCTGTGCCAACACGGTCGGCGAAAACATGGGTATTCGCACCACCGGCGATCTGGTGACCAAGTGCCGTGAGGGTGTGATGGAGTTCCTCCTAATCAATCACCCGCTGGATTGCCCGATCTGCGACCAAGCGGGCGAATGCCGCCTGCAGGAGCAATCCGTGCAATTCGGCCGCGGCGTTTCGCGCTTTATCGACATGAAGGTGAAAAAGCCGAAAAACGTCGACATCGGCCCGCGCATCCGTCTCGATGACGAGCGCTGCATCATGTGCAGCCGTTGTATCCGCTTCATGGATGAAGTCGCGGGCGATCCCGTGCTGGGCTTCACCCAACGCGGTACCCACACCACGCTGACCGTCCACCCGGACCGCCTGCTGGATTCCAACTACTCTCTCAACACCGCCGACATCTGCCCGGTAGGCGCACTGACTTCCAACGATTTCCGCTTCCAGATGCGCGTCTGGTTCCTCAAGGAAACGCCGACGATCGACGTCAATTGCGGCACGGGCACCAACATCAACGTCTGGACCCGCGGCAACAAGATCCACCGCATCACCCCGCGTCTCAACGACGAGGTGAACTCCGCGTGGATGCCCGATTCGCATCGTTTGAATTTCCACTACATCGACAGCGCCGCTCGACTGACCGAGCCGCTGGCAAAAACCGCCGCCAACCACGACGCCACCACCTGGTCGGCCGCTCTGGCAGAAGCCGCCAGTCGCATCAAGGCGGTGCCAGCCGCGCAGGTCGCGATCATCGCTTCGGGTCGGATGACCAACGAGGAGCTGTTCCTCGCCCGCACGCTCGCCGCCGAAATTGGCACCAGCCAGCTTTCGCTCGTCCCCCGCTTTGCCGAGGCTGATGCCCTGCTCGTGGCCGCCGACCGCAACCCGAACACCACGGGTGCCAAGCTGGTTCTTGAAACGGAAGATCCGTTCGCCAAGCTCGATTCGATCCGCGACGGCGTTCGCAATGGCTCGATCAAAGCGCTGATCGTTCTGGGCGAAGATCTCATCACCGATGCTGGCTTCACTGCGGACGACCTTCAAAAACTCGATTTCCTTGTGCAATCGAGCGTGCTGGCCAACCCGACCGCCGATCAAGCTCACCTCGTCCTGCCGTCCGCGGCCTTCGCCGAAAAGCGTGGTTCGATGGTCAATCTTTCCGGTCGCCTCCAACGCATCAACCGCGTGGTCGAGCTGGTCGGACAGGCCCACGACGACTGGGAAATCCTCCGCGACCTGATCCTCGCCCTTACGAGTGAGAAAAACGAAGTCCATCACATCGAGGATATCTTCAAGGCCCTCTCCGAAATCATCCCCGCCTTCAACGGTCTCACCCTCTCGAAAATCGGCCATCAAGGCACGCCCATCATCGAGACGGGCTATCAGATTCCGCTGCTCGCTAACGAACGGGCGCGCAAGGCTGCGGGTCTCATCAACGGCTGATTCCCCAATCCCTCAATCTTCTAACTTACCTCCATGGATTTGCTTCAGATCGCTATCATCATCACGAAGATCATCGTGCTCACCTTCTTGGTGGTTTTGCCGTTGGTTCCCCTCTGCGTTTACTTCGAGCGGCGTTTCTCCGCGGTTATCCAAGACCGTGTTGGCCCTAACCGCGTCGGTATTCCTCTGACGCTGCTTGGCTTTAAGAAAGACTTCCATTTATTTGGTCTGATCCAACCCATTGCCGACGGTCTGAAGTTATTCCTGAAGGAAGACTTCACGCCCGCCCACGTCCGCACGGTTTTCTACTGGATGGCTCCAGTGCTAACGGTGGTTCCTGCGCTGATCACGGTCTGTGTGGTTCCTTTCGGTTCACCGATCAGTCTCTTTGGTCACTGTGAGAAACTGGTCATCGCGGATCTCGACATCGGGCCCTTGTTCGTATTTTCCGTCGCCTCGCTTTCCGTTTACGGCATCACTCTCGCGGGCTGGTCTTCGAACTCGAAGTTCCCATTCATCGGCGGCGTGCGCTCCACGGCGCAGATGATTTCCTACGAAATCGCCCTCGGCCTTTCGATTATCCCCGTACTGATGTACTTCGGCGAACTCAACCTCAGCAACATCGTCCAACAGCAAGCGGACCACGGTTGGTTGCTGCTGCCGCTCTGGGGCCACGATGCAGACCACACATTGACCAGCAAACTGCTGTTCTGGTTCCCTGCCGCCATCGCCTTTCTGATCTTCACGATCTCGATCTTCGCGGAAACCAACCGTATGCCCTTCGACCTTCCCGAGTGCGAAACCGAACTGGTCGGTGGTTATCACACAGAATATTCCTCGATGAAGTTCGCGATGTTCTTCATGGGTGAATATGCGGCCATGGTCATCGGTTCGGCCATGATCATCACGCTGTTTCTTGGTGGCTGGTCGATCGGCTTCGGTCTCGATGCCTACGTGAGCAAACTCCACATCGGCGATTTCTACTTCGGTGGATTCATCCACATGGGCTGCTTCCTCACCAAGCTGATCGGCTTCATCCTGTTTTTCATCCTCGTCCGTTGGACGGTGCCCCGGTTCCGTTATGACCAACTGATGAAACTCGGCTGGGTGGTGTTTTTCGAAGCAGCACTGATCAATGTCTTCCTCGCCGCGCTCATCGTAGCAGCTCCTGAGCTCAAGGCCGTCATCATTGGCATCGGTGCCGTTCTGCTCATCGTTCTAACCGCCGCTGTGATCTGGGTCGCTAAAGTCTCTGAAGAGACACCGAAGATTCTCCGGGCCTGATCTCAAATCTAAAATTTCAAATCTAAAATTCCTCTCATGGCCGTCGTCAAACTCCAGCGCCCGAAGCTCAACTTCGGTGAGAAAATTTATTTCGGAGCTCTCATCAAGGGCTTCTTCCTCACCATGACCCACGCCGTTAAATCCCTGCTCGGGAAGTCGGCGGGAGCAGAATCCCTCGCCTCGTCCGGTCTTGGGGTGACGATGCAGTTCCCCGAACAACGGTGGGACGATCACCTTCCCGAATACTACCGTGGTGCCCCCGCACTGGTGACCGACGAACAAGGCCGCGAGCGCTGCGTTTCCTGCCAACTCTGCGAATTCATTTGCCCCCCCAAGGCGATCAAGATCACCCCGAGCGAAATCCCTTCGGACGACCCGTGGGCCAAGGTGGAAAAGCGCCCGCTGGAATTCGACATCGACATGACCCGCTGCATCTACTGCGGCATGTGCGAAGAAGTCTGCCCAGAGCAGGCGATCTACCTGCGCAAGGACTACCTCTTCGCCGGCTTTAACCGCGCGGAAATGGTCCATGACAAAAAACGCCTCTACGAAATCGGTGGCGTCCGCGTCGGCCTCGTCAACAAGTGGAACGAGCTGAAGTAAGTGGTTTCTCTCCGTTTCGAATTTCAAATTTAAGATCATCTTCCCATGCCCTCCTACCTCTTCTGGCTCTTTTCCACCGTCATGCTCATCGGCGGTGCGGCTGTCATCGCCTTCCGCAACCCCGTGGCCAGCGCGCTGTCCGTGGTCACTTGTTTTGTCGGTCTCGCTGGCCTGTTCATCGGACTCAGCGCCTTTTTTGTCGGCGTGATCCAGATCCTCGTCTACACGGGCGCGGTGATGGTATTGTTCCTCTTTATCATCATGTTGCTCGACCTCAAGGATGAGGAAAAGCGCAGCAAATCCCTGGTCCCTGTCGCCGC
>JBAXLW010000045.1:0-17656 GCA_037134575.1 Verrucomicrobiota bacterium
GCCGCCCTCAAGTTCTCCATGGACATGGTGAAGGAAAAACTCATCGACTGGGAAACCGCCGTGCTGCGCAACCCTGCCGATCAGCTCGACCAACTCCTCGCGCCGATCTTCGACATCGCCGAAGTCGCCAAGGCCAGGGTCATCGCGACCGGTCTGCCCGCAGGCCCAGGCGCCGCCTCCGGTAAAGTTTACCTCAACGCCGACCGCGCCGTGCTGGCAGAAGCCCGTGGCGAACGCGTCCTGCTCGTCCGTAACGAAACCAGTCCGGAAGACCTTCGCGGCATGATCGCTGCCGAGGGCATCCTCACCACCAAGGGCGGTGTTTCCTCGCACGCCGCACTCGTCGCCCGCCAATTGGGCAAAGTCTGCGTCTGCAGTGCCGCCGCTCTCGAGGCCGACTACGACAAGAAGACTGTCAAGGCATCTGGCCAAACCTTCAAGGAAGGCGACTACATGAGCATCGATGGCACCAGCGGCGCCGTTTACGGTGGCGAGCTCAAGACCGCTCCCTCGGAAATCATCTCGGGCATCGTCAGCGGCGACAAGGCCGCCCGCAGGACTCAGAAGTTCAAGGGCTTCCTCCAGCTCATGGAATGGTGTGCAAAGGCCACTCGCATGGCCGTCCGCACCAATGCCGACACCCCCGAACAAACTCGCATCGCGATGGCATTCGGCGCGACCGGCATCGGCCTGACCCGCACCGAGCACATGTTCTTCGAAGGCGACCGCATCGACGCGATGCGCGAGATGATTCTCGCCACCACCCTTGAAGCCCGTCAAAAGGCGCTGGCCAAGCTTCTGCCATACCAACGTGCCGACTTCACCGGCATCTTCACCACGCTCAAAGGCTTCCCTGCCACGATCCGTCTGCTCGATCCGCCACTCCACGAGTTCCTCCCGCACAGCAAGGAGCAACAATTCGACTTGGCCAAAAAGCTCGGTGTCAAAGTGGAAACGATCATCCAACGCGTCGCCGATCTCCACGAGTTCAACCCGATGCTCGGCCACCGCGGTTGCCGTCTCGGCGTTGCCTACCCAGAGATCACCGAGATGCAGGCCCGCGCCATCTTCGAAGCCGCCGCTGACGTGGCCAAGAAGAAGATCAAGGTCAAGCCCGAGGTCATGATCCCGCTCGTCGGCTTCAAGCGCGAGTTCGACCTCCAAGCCGCCATCGTCCACAAGGTCGCCAAGCAAGTGATGACCGAGAAAAAGGTGAAGTTCGAATACCAAGTCGGCACCATGATCGAAGTCCCACGCGGTGCCCTCACCGCCGACGAAATCGCCCAAGGCGCGGAATTCTTCAGCTTCGGCACCAACGACCTCACCCAGACCGCACTCGGTATCAGCCGCGACGACATGGGCGCGTTCCTCCTGCCGTACGTTGAGAACGACGTCTTCGCCAAGAACCCATTCGCCACGCTCGACACCACCGGTGTTGGCCAGCTCATGGAAATCGCCGTCGCCAAGGGCCGCAAGACCCGCCCCGACATCAAGCTCGGCATCTGCGGCGAACACGGTGGCGATCCCGACTCCGTGGTCTTCTGCCACAAGCTCGGTCTCGCCTACGTCTCCTGCTCGCCCTACCGAGTGCCAGTCGCCCGCCTCGCCGCTGCCCAAGCCGCGATCGAAGAAAAGCGCGCTGCCAAGAAGAAGTAAGCCTCTCCGTGAAACCGAGGCGGCTTTTTTCGAACAAGGAGCGCGTAAGGAGCGCCGACTTCAGTCGGCGAGTGGCTGGAGCGTCTCGCCTCCCGCCAGATTCCTTTGGGCGGGACGCCCAAACAACGGTCTGGGGCCAGAGGCCCCAGCTACTTGGAGCGGACTTCTCTTGATCTGCCCGCCGCAATCGGGCTACCCTGCACCGTGGAAAACTCTGACGATAGCCTGATGCCCGCCGGTTTTCCGAACGATGCGTTTTTCAAGGAGATGTTCTCCGCTCCACGTGCGGCTGGCGGAGATCCAAAGTCGGCGGAAATGGATGCAAGCGGTGATTTCAGGTCGCCGAGTGAGAGGTTGCGAGGCCGAAGTAGTGATCGAGCGCTTCGACAGAGCCGTGTCCGTGGGCGGCGCGGGTGATCAGGCCACCGCAGGCGCTGATTTTTTCGCGGATGGCAGGGATGGCATTGGCTGGGCAGGCGGTCATGCCGGCGTAGGCGGGGTCTAACATTTCGAGGTCGTTGTAGCTGTCGCCGATGGCGAAGCAGCGGGCGGCGTCGAGTCCGTAGTGACTGGCGATTTGGCCGAGGCTGCTGCCTTTTTGGAAATCGCGGTGGCCGAAGCGCAGGTAGATCGAGTTGCGCTGCCAGGCGAGCTGGGGCTCATGGGCGGCGAGGGGTTCGACACGGCTGACGATCCATTCCATTTCCTCTTCGGATTGGGAGATGAGGCCAGCGGGCTCGCCTGGAAATTCCATCCACTTGGCTGCGGTGTGTTCTTCGACTTCGTGACGGATGCGGTCTAACAGGCTGCGGACCCGCGTGAACAGGTTGTGGATTTCCTGCTCGCAGCGCGGATTCCACGTCGGGTGCGGCAACCAGCGGGCGTCGGCGTCGGGGAAGTAAATTTCGCGCTCGCGGGCGACGACCCAGTCGGGGAGGAAGGGGAAGCGGCTTTCGGCAAAGCCCTCGATCATGTGCGCGATGGAGCGGCCGGTGTTGATGCCCCAGACGATGCCTTGCTGCTCGCGAAGCGTGCGGATCCGCTGGAAGAAAGCGGCGGGCACGGGTGGGTCACCTGCGGAGTGGTGCAGGGTCCCATCGAAATCAAACGACAGGATGGCCGTTGCAGAGAGTGGGGTAGGCAGCGTGGTCATGGGGAATGGGGAAATCAATCGGCGGCCTTGCCTTTGCGGGCGAGCCAGATGGGCAGGAAGCGCGGTCTTTTGGCATTGGGGGAAGAGGGGACTGTGAACTCGGCGACTTCAAAGCCCGAACCTTGGAGACGGCGGGTGAGATTGGCGACGTGGCGGGAGCCGGCGATGGCGAGTAGGCCGCCGGGCTGCAGTGCTTCAAAGGCGGCGGACACCCAACGGCGTTCGTCGACCCACGAGCGGTTGCGCGGGCCAGTGGGCGAGGAGTCGAGATGGACGAGAATGGCATGGAGCATCCCTGCGTGGCGAATGAGTGATGCGGGGCCGCAATCGTTTTCCAAGGTGATGCGGGGCTCGGTTAGCAGCGGGCTGTCGGGGATGTGTTTGCGGTGCCAGTCGGTGATGTCAGCGAGGGGTTCGGCAACATAGAAGTGTGCGCGCTTTTGGGGAAGCTCCTTGGCGACAGCAGCGATCGTGTGGCCCAGCCCGAGACCGGCAAACCAGATTTGCGGTTGGCGCGCCGGGCGGAACGGCGCACAGGCCAGGCGGGCGAGTTCTTCTTCCGCCGCTTGGGTCGATGGACCACAGATTTGTTGGCCATGGACCAACAGCGATTTGCGGCCATCATGCTCTTGCAGGGCGAGAATGTTGCCGTCTGGCAGCTGAGTTTCGGCGAGGGTGATTCTTGGTTTCATGGCGCGTGAGGCGATCGTTGTCTGGCAGGGCTTAGTCGATCCAGCGACCGATGTCCACAGAAGCCGACCAAGAAAAAACCCCGACCTGCTGGCCGGGGTTTTTGGATTTATTAGTTGATGGATTGAAGGAGGCCGAAGCCTCCTAACAATTACAGGCTGCCCTTGAGGACGGAAGAAGGCTTGAAGCCGACCGACTTGGAAGCGGCGATCTTCATGGATTCTCCGGTCTTCGGATTGCGACCTTGGCGTGCAGCACGCTTCTTCACTTCGAAAGTACCGAATCCAATGATTTGGACTTTTCCATCCTTCTTCACGCCTTTGGCGATCGAGGAGAGAACGGCTTCGAGTGATTCGTCGGCAGCACGCTTGGTGGCGTCTTTTCCGAGGGCGGCTTGGATTGCTTCAATGAGTTCAGCTTTGTTCATGGCGACGACGTTTTTGCGAAGGAGGACGAGGTTTAGCAAGAGAAAATCGCAGGAATAAGAGAAGGATTTTTTTGAGTTGTAGGCTTGACTTACAGCGTTTTTTGTTAGCAGCGCGGCACTTTTGGTGAGCGCGGGTTTTTTGACCGAGGGTAAATTAGAGTGTTAGAAAAAACGCGGTGTGAAGACGGGGAGACGCATGGGGCCGATTTTTGTTCGCGTTGTGTGCCGCTTGGTTTGCGTGGGCTTCGGTGGCCGCTATAGTTCATAAAAACCATTGTGGCCAGAAGCAATTACAGCGCTTGTGAAATTTTTCACAAATAGAACTTGCCCAACTCGGGGGTGATTCATTATTCAATCGGCGCCCCGCACCAGCGGGTGTTTCGAATGCGTTTAATTTTCACCACGCTCACTTTAAGTCTTGTCGGCCAGGTATCCGTTTTTGCTGCGGAGGCCGCCGAGCATCACGCGCTGCCACTCAATGCTCAGCAGGTTAGCCAAGCGCTGCCGATCAGCAATTCGATGATCATGGTCTGGTTGGCGGTCGGTTTGATCACCCTCTTTTGCCGGATCGCGACTCGTCAGATGAAGATGGTGCCAAGCGGCTTTCAAAATTTCGCCGAGTGGGCGGTCGAGTCACTTTACGATTTCCTCGAAGGCTTGCTCGGAGCACACATGGTCAAGCGGACTTTCTGGTTCTTCGGCTCGGTCTTCTTCTTCATCCTAGTGTCTAACTGGATGGGCCTGATTCCCGGAGTGGGTACGGTGGGCTGGAACACGGTCGATGCGCACGGACATCACGGATTCACCGCCCTGTTGCGTGGCGGTAATGCCGACCTCAACATGACGGCGGCCATGGCAGTGACCTTTGCGATTCTATGGTTCTACTGGGCGCTGACTGAAAACGGCATCAAAGGCTTTCTCGCCCACATCTTCGCGCCGAAGGGTAGCTTCGGTGGTTTGATGTTGGCGTTGATGGTTCCGGTCTTCTTGTTTGTCGGTGTTCTGGAAATCATCTCGATCATGATTCGTCCAGTGGCTCTCAGTTTCCGTCTTTATGGAAACATCTACGGCGGCGAACAGACCTTGGAAGCCTTGATGGCCCTGGTGCCGAAGAGTCTTTCCTTCCTTTCCTTCCTGCCTGCCTTGCCGTTCTGCTTTGTCGAGCTGCTGGTGGGCTTCGTCCAGGCTCTGGTCTTCACCCTTCTTTGCTCGATTTTCCTCAAGTTGATTTGTGATCACGGCGATGATCACCACGCACACTGAGTCACCCTTTCGCGAGTCTGACCATGGCAATGACCGTGGGGGCTACGGAAACAACAAATACAAATACTACGACTATGACACTTCCACTATTCCACGTTGCTCTCGCAGCCATCGGTGCAGCTCTCGGCATTGGTATCCTCGGTTCCAAGGCTGCTGAAGCCACTGGCCGTAACCCAGGTGCTGCCACTCCGATCTTGGTTCTTTCCATCATCCTTGCCGCTCTGATCGAAGGTGTATTCATCCTTTCGGCATTCGCTGTGAAGTAATCTTGTTGCGCGCAGGGTCATTCGTGGCCCTGCGCGTAATTTCTCATTTTCTCATTCGATCCTTTTTAATTCACTTTTTCCATGATCTCCATTTTAGCAGAAGCCCAAGCCGGAACTTTTGAAACGATTCAAAAGACCTTTGGATTCAACCTGCCCTTTTTCATCGCGCAGTTGGTGAATTTTGTTTTGGTGATCATTGTTCTTCGAATCTTCGCCTTTGGTCCGATCCAAGCGATGCTCGAAAAACGCAAAACCCGCATCGCCGAGGGCGAAGAAAAGCTGAAGCGTATCGAACGCCAGCTCGCCGAATCCGAAGCAACGACTGCTGCGGCGATCGCGAAGGCCAACGACGAGGCCGTGCGCCTGATCAATGAGGCAAAAAAAGGCGCCCACGCATTCAGCGAACAGAAATCCCAAGAGGCGATTTCCCAAGCTCAACTCATTCTTTCCAAGGCGGAAGCCGCTGCCAAGGCAGACCGCGAGCGCCTTAGCACCGAGCTCAAGCGCGAGTTCGGCCGCCTCGTCGCAGCCACGACCACGCAGGTCACCGGCAAGATCCTGACTTCGGAAGATCAGAATCGCATCAACGAAGATGCCCTCGCCAAGGTCGAAGGCTGATCTCTCTATTTCCTTTCCTTTATCGCCATGAAGATTTCTAAAGTCGCAGCCGCTACGGCACGCCGCCTGTTCGGGCTCTGCCAGACCGCTGGCCGCTTGGATGAGTCGAAGTTGCGCACGGTGATCACTCGATTGATCGAGTCAAAGCCGCGCGACTATCGCGCTGTGCTCATGGCGCTTCAACGGCTGACCCGCCTGGAGCTTGAGGCTCGCAAGGTGACAGTCGAGAGCGCCGTGGAAGTCGACGAATCCACCCGCCAGCGCGTGGTCGCCGGTCTGGCGAAACAATACGGCCCTGACTTGGTGGTCCAATACCAAATCACTCCCGCACTTTTGGGAGGCCTGCGCATCCGCGTGGGCAATGACGTGTTCGACGGCTCCGTCCAAGGTCGCCTCGAACGCCTCGCGAACGCTTTCTAATTTTTTCATATTGCTGAAAACCGAACACTGAATCCTAGTAAACTTTTCTTATGAGCAGCATCCTCCAAGAACTCGAACAACAGATCGCGGGCATCACCGCGTCAGTCGAAAAAACAAACGTCGGCACTGTCCGCCAAGTCGGCGACGGTGTTGCCAAGGTTGAAGGTCTCTCCGACGTCATGCTCAATGAGATGATCGAATTCGGTGGTGGCGTGACCGGCATGGCTCTCAACCTTGAAGAAGGTGAAGTCGGTGTCGTGTTGCTCGGCAATTATGCCGCAGTCAAAGAAGGCGCCGAGTGCCGGACGACGGGCAAGCTGCTCTCCGTCCCTGTCGGCGAAGCGGTTCTCGGCCGTGTGGTCAACGCTCTGGGAGCTGCCATCGACGGCAAAGGTGACATCACCCCTGCGGCATATTATCCGATGGAGAAAATCGCGCCGGGTATCATCAAGCGCAAATCCGTTTCCGTTCCGGTCCAAACGGGCATCATGTCGATCGACGCGATGATCCCTGTCGGCCGTGGTCAGCGCGAGTTGATCATTGGTGACCGTGCCACGGGCAAGACCACCATCGCGGTGGACACCATCATTTCCCAAGCCCAACAAAACAAGGCGGCGGAAAACGGCAAGCTTCAGAACCACAAGCCGATGTATTGCATCTACGTCGCCATCGGCCAGAAGCTTTCCAACGTCGCACGGATCCAAAAGATTCTCGAAGACGCCGGTGCGATGGAATACACTACTATCGTTTCCGCTTCCGCTTCGGACGCCGCTGCCATGCAGTATCTCGCTCCATACGCGGGTTGCGCCATCGCCGAGTATTTCATGGATCAAGGCAAGGACTGCTTGATCGTGTTTGACGACCTTTCCAAGCACGCGGTTGCTTATCGCCAAGTGTCGCTGATTCTCCGCCGCCCATCCGGCCGCGAAGCTTATCCAGGTGACGTGTTCTACCTCCACTCCCGCTTGCTCGAGCGTTCCGCTCGTCTTTCCGAAGCTGCCGGTGGTGGTTCGCTCACCGCGCTGCCGATCATCGAAACTCAAGCTGGCGACGTCTCCGCTTACATCCCAACGAACGTGATCTCGATCACCGACGGTCAGATCTACTTGGAAACCGACCTTTTCTATCAAGGCATCCGCCCTGCGATTTCCGTCGGCCTTTCGGTGTCCCGCGTGGGCTCCGCTTGCCAAACCAAGACGATCAAGTCGGTCGCTGGTACCACCAAGCTCGACCTCGCACAGTATCGCGAGCTTCAAGCCTTCGCCCAGTTCGGTTCCGACCTCGACGCTTCCACCAAGAAGAAGCTCGATCGCGGTGCCCGGATCGTTGAGCTCTTCAAGCAAAACCAATACAGCCCGCTGGCCATGGAGATGGAGTCCATCTACCTCTTTGCGATGCAGAACGGTTACTTCGACGACGTTGCCGTCGCCGACGTGAAGCGCTTCCAATACGGACTTGGTGATTTCTTCAACACCCGCAAGGGCGAACTCCTCGACAAGATCCGCAATGAAAAGCCGGACCTTAAAAAGGACGCGACGATGGTCGATGCTGTCAAACAAGGCATCGAAGACTTCAAGAAATCCTGGAAATAATCAATTTCGTTAGACGTTAGGGGTTGGAGGAGTGGGAAATAATTCCGCGCCAAAAGCCCCTAACTGATAACAACCCACCCCATCTACCATGGCCAACCTTCGCGACATCCGTCGACGCATCAAGTCGGTTAAAAACACCGCGCAGATCACTCGCGCGATGCAGCTTGTCGCTGCAGCTAAGATGAAGAAGGCTCAGGACCAAGCTCTGGCGGGTCGTGATTATTCCAAACAGCTCAACGGTGTCCTTCAAGACATCAGCGAGGGCTTCAGTGAGGCGACTCACGTGCTGCTCGATAAGCGCACGGGCAGCCGCGAACTGGTCTTGGTGATCTCCACCGACAAAGGCCTTTGCGGCCCGATCAATACCAACCTGGCACGTGCCGTTCGCGGTCAGGTTTCGGCGGATGCCGACTATGTGACCGTCGGTCGCAAGTTTCGCATCATGATGGAAAAGCAGGGCCGTAAGATCGTCGCCGACTTCTCGGTGAAGGATCCGGTCCCGTTTGGAGATGCTCGCGCGATCGCGACCCTCCTTTCCAAAGAGTTCATCGCCGGCAATTACGACAAGGTTTCCGTGGCGTATACCCGCTTTGTGAACACCATGACTCAGGTGCCGGAAGTGGTCCAACTTCTGCCCGTGGTCACCCCCACTGAGCACGGCGATGCGACCGCGACGAGCGACTTTCTCTTCGAGCCATCGCCTGCGGATGTGTTGAGCGCGATTCTCCCGCTCTACATCAACTTCCAGGTGTTCCAGGCCCTCGTCGAAGCGCGCGCTTCGGAGCACTCCGCACGCATGGTCGCCATGAAAGCGGCGACCGACAACGCGAAGAAGTTCATCAAAGAGCTCACGCTCGAATACAACAAGCTCCGCCAAGGTGCCATCACTTCGGAGCTTCTCGAAATCACCACGGCGATGAAGGCCATGGAGTGATCCAAAGCCTGAATTTATTTTTTAATAACTGTAACCTGACCACCAGCCCCTTTTTCCCATGAGCAACCAAGGAACTATCGTCCAGATCATCGGCGCCGTTATCGACGCCGACTTCTCCAAGGCAACCAAATTGCCTGAAATCTATAACGCATTGGAGATCCAATACATCCTCAACGGTGTGGATACGAAGCTCGTGCTTGAAGTGCAGCAGCACCTGGGTGACGGCTGGGTGCGCGCAGTCGCGATGTCCACCACGGACGGTCTCAAGCGCGGTATGGCATTGTCCGATCTGGGCCAACCGATCTCGGTGCCTGTCGGCAAGCAAGTACTGGGTCGTATTTTCAACGTCACCGGTGACCTGGTCGACGAAAACGTGCCGCTAGCCGATGCGTCCTTCCGCTCCGCGATCCACCGCCCAGCACCTTCGCTGACCGAGCAATCGGCCAACACGGAAGTTCTGCCAACGGGCATCAAGGTGATCGACCTGATCTGCCCACTGCTCAAGGGCGGTAAAGGCGGGATGTTCGGTGGTGCCGGCGTCGGTAAGACCGTCGTCATCATGGAGCTCATCAACAACATCGCGAAGGCGCACGGTGGTTTCTCCGTCTTCGCCGGTGTGGGTGAGCGTACCCGTGAAGGTAATGACCTCTACTGGGAAATGATCGAGTCCGGCGTTATCGCCACCGAAAAGGACGAAAAGGGTCATCCGAAACTCGACGATAAGGGTAACCCTGTCCTGACCGAAGGCTCCAAGGTGGCACTTTGCTACGGCCAGATGAACGAGCCTCCAGGCGCGCGTCTCCGTGTGGCACTTTCCGCGCTGACGATGGCCGAGCATTTCCGCGATGAGGACAACCAAGATGTTCTTCTCTTCGTCGACAACATCTTCCGTTTCTCCCAAGCGGGTTCCGAAGTGTCCGCACTTCTCGGCCGGACGCCGTCCGCCGTGGGTTATCAGCCAACCCTCTCCGAGGAAATGGCCGGTCTCCAAGAGCGGATCACCTCCACCAACAAGGGTTCCATCACCTCGATCCAAGCCGTTTACGTGCCTGCGGACGACTTGACCGACCCAGCTCCCGCCAACACCTTCGCTCACTTGGATGCGACCGTGGTTCTCGAGCGTTCGCTCGCCGAACAAGCGCTTTTCCCAGCGGTTGACCCACTGGCTTCCACCTCGAAGGCGCTCGCTCCCGAGATCATCGGTGAAGAGCACTACCGTGTCGCCCGTGGCGTCCAGCAGGTGCTGCAACGCTACAAGGACCTTCAGGACATCATCGCTATCCTCGGTATGGACGAGCTTTCCGACGACGACAAGATGACGGTCTTCCGCGCCCGTAAGATCCAACGTTTCCTCACGCAGCCGTTCCACGTTGCTGAAGTGTTCACCAACGTTCCCGGCGTGCTGGTCTCCATCGAAGAGACCGTCAAGGGCTTCGCAGAAATCCTCGACGGCAAACTCGACGACGTGCCAGAAGGCAATTTCTACATGAAGGGCGGAATCGACTCCGTGCCACGCAACTAACCTGAGTCTGCTGAATCTCAGCTTTCAGCTTTTCAGTATTTACCACGCCCATGGCTCTCCAACTCGATATCGTCACTCCCGAGAAAAAAATCTTCTCGGACAATGTGGACAACGTCTATCTGCCGGGAGCAGACGGTGAAATGGGCATCTTGCCCTCTCACGCCGGTCTCGTGACCGCTCTCCAGCCCGGCGAGCTGCGCTACCTTTACAACGGCCAAGTGGAGAGGCTTGCCATTGGCTCGGGATTCGCAGAAGTCACCCAAACCAAGGTGGTCGTCCTGACGGACAGCGCCCTTGGCGAAGCCGAGATCGACGAAGCACAGGTCGAAGCCGCGATCCAGCGCGCTGAAGTTAAGCTCTCGACGATCGACCACAATCTCGATTCAGAAGAGGTGGCCTATCTTCAAGGTGTCATTGCCAAATCCAGCGCGGCGCTTAACTTCAAGCGGAAGAGCCTGCGCTGATTCGGTAGCTTCCTGAAAGTTTCAAAACCCACCCCGGTTCGTCCGCGGTGGGTTTTTGATTGGAAAGAGGGCTTTTCTATTCTTTCGCCACTTCTGTGTTAAGTTACAGGTGTGATTTTCACCGCTCCATCGCGCACAGAGCACGATTCGCTGGGCGATCGCGAGCTGCCGGATAGCGCTTACTACGGCGTTCAAACGCTGCGTGGAATGGAGAACTTCCCGATTTCTGGAATTCCCCTCAATCACTTCGGACACTTGGTGTGCAGTCTCGCCTACGTCAAAAAAGCCGCCGCTCGCGCCAACCGGGAGCTGGGCGCGCTGCCGCCCGACCGCGCGGACGCGATCCTTGCAGCCTGCGACGAAATCATTGCGGGTCAGTGGCACTCGCATTTCACCATCGACATGATCCAAGGCGGTGCGGGCACCTCGTCCAGCATGAATGCCAACGAGGTGATCGCCAATCGAGCCCTTGAGATTCTCGGTCATCGTAAGGGCCAATACGAATTCCTGCACCCTAACGACGACGTCAATTGCTCCCAATCCACCAACGACGTTTATCCCACGGCGATCAAGCTCGGTGTTATCCTCACGGTGCGTGACGTCACCTCCGCCCTGCGCGGGCTGCAGGCAAGCCTCGCGGCCAAGGCGGCTGAGTTTGCCGATATCTTGAAAATGGGCCGCACGGAAAATCAAGACGCCGTACCGATGACTCTCGGTCAGGAGTTTAGCGCCTATTCAGCCATGGTCGGCGATGGCGTCCGCTATCTGGAGCGTGCCGCCGAGGAACTCCTCCAAATCAACATGGGGGCGACAGCCGTCGGTACCGGCATCAATACCCCGCCGGGATACGCCCAACGTTGCACCAGGCACTTGGCCGAGGTGAGTGGGTTACCCGTGCGCCTGGCCGAAAATCTCGTCGAGTCGACCCAAGACAGCAGCTCGTTCGCGTTGATGAGCGGGGCGATGAAAACTGCGGCGGTCCAACTGTCGAAAGTCTGCAACGACCTCCGCTGGTTGTCGTCAGGCCCGCGCTGCGGCCTTGGCGAAATCCGGCTGCCAGCCGTGCAACCCGGCTCTTCGATCATGCCTGGCAAGGTCAACCCCGTCATCCCGGAAATGGTCAGCCAAGTGTGTTACCAAATCATCGGTGCCGACGTCACCATCGCCATGGCGGCCGAGGCCAGCGAGCTGGAACTCAACATGGCCGAGCCGATCATCGCCTTCAATCTCTTCTTCGGTCTCACCCTGCTGCACAATGCGGTCATCGCCTTGCACACCCGCTGCGTCACCGGTATCGAGGCCGACCGTGAACGCTGCCTCGGCTATGTCCAGAACTCCATCGGCCTCATCACCGCGCTCAACCCCGTCCTCGGCTACGAGCGCGGCGCCGCCATCGCCAAAGAAGCGCTGAGCACAGGTGCTAGCATCTACAGTCTGGTGCTCGAGAAAGGGTGGCTCAGCAAAGAGCAGCTCGACGACCTGCTGGTCCCCGAAAAAATGACAAGCCCCAGGGCGCGATGAGTCACGGATTTCCCAGCATTCGGTATTGCATCCCAGGCGGCCTTGAAAAAGGATAGAGATTCAGCCCAGTTAGTAAAAATGACTTTCGACAAAGTATTCATTGCCGTGGATTTAGGTGCAGGTAGCGGCCGTGTGATCGCTGCGAAGACGGACGGCTCCACGCTGGAGTTCGACGAAATGCACCGCTTTGACAATCCCGGTATCGACCTGCCCGGTGGATCGTTTTGGGACATCATCGGGCTTTACCGTGAAATCCTCCAAGGACTGCGCCGCGCCGTTGAGTGCTATGGTGAGAAAATCGTTTCCATCGGCATTGATACTTGGGGATGTGATTTTGGATTGATCGACGCCAACGGAGAGTTGTTAGGCATGCCCCACCAATACCGCGACCCGCGCTTCGAGGGGATGGCGGAAGCGGTACACGCGCTTTTACCCGAGTCGGAAATCTACGCGCAGACCGGCATCAAAACCAATTTTTATAATAGCTCGCTCCACCTGCTCGCCGAGCTTCGCAAAGGCAGCTCCGCGCTACAAAATGCGGCCCGACTGCTGTTTGTGCCCGATTTGCTGGCGTACTGGCTCACTGGCCGCCAAGCGGTGGAGCGCACGATCGCCTCGACCTCGCAACTGCTCGATGCCCGCACGGGCGACTGGGCCTGGGACGTTATCGACGCTCTAGGGCTACCGCGCCAGATCTTTGGTGAGATCGTTGAGCCCGGCACGGTGCTGGGGGTGATTCGCGATGAGGTCGCGGCTTTCATTGGTCGTTCGGGAATTCCCGTGGTGGCCAGCGCCTGTCATGACACGGCTTCCGCGGTGGCTGGTATCCCGATGAGTGGCGCGGGCAATCTCTGGCTGTCGTCAGGGACTTGGTCGATCATGGGGGTTGAATCGGCAGTGCCGATCACCACGCCAGAGGCGTTGGAACTTGGATTTTGCAATGAACTTGGCATCGCCGGCAGCGTTCGGTTTTTGAAAAACATCAGCGGCCTTTGGTTGATCCAAGAATGCAAGCGCCAGTGGGACCTCGAGGGCGGTAAGCTCAACTTTGCCGAGATGGCGACGCTCGCTCAAGACGCCACCCCGTTCACGGCCTTTATCGATCCGGATGACGCCAGCTTTGCCACTCCCGGCGAAATGCCCGATAAGATCCGCGCGTATTGCGAAAAAACCGGCCAGCCAGTGCCCCGCGATCCAGGCCAGGTTCTACGCGTCGCCACCGAATCCCTGGCTCTCAAGTATCGCTTGGTCTACGAAGGCATTTGCCAACTCACCGGCAGCCATTTCAGCCAGTTGCATGCGGGCGGCGGGGGGATTCAAAACGAACTGCTCAGCCGTGCGACGGCCGACGCCCTCGGCATCGAAGTTGTCGCGGGTCCAGTCGAGGCGACTTCCTGTGGCAACGTCATTACCCAGATGATCGGAACGGGTCATTTGCCGGACGTGAAGGCAGGTCGTGACCTCATTCGCCGCTCCTTCGCTTTCCGCAGCTATGCGCCTTGCGATTCTGCCGCATGGGATGCTGCGTTTCTGCGCTTCAAGGCCATCATCGGCCTGAAATAAAAAGTGCCGCCAGGGAATCCGCGGCAAGCCCGGACAAACTACCGTTGCTCCGATCAAGGCCTGGCGGGGTTCGCTTGCCGAACCTCCACGGCCCCTGACAGCGCGCAAAGGAAAAACCACAACGCCCCTTCGCGCAACTTCTTTTTGCTCTCGCGAGCCGAACTCCGTCCTGCGCGCCCATCAAAAAAGCCGCCAACAGGACGAACCCGCTGGCGGCTGAGTGAAGTTGGGTCGAATCAATGTTCGCGGCAGAACTGCTCGAAGCGGGTCAACCCTTCGTTGAGGACGTCCAGCGTGGTGCAGTAGCTCAGGCGGATGCCTTCATCGTAGCCGAAGGCAATGCCGGGAACGGCAGCGACCTTGTAGCGGGAAAGCAGCTTGTCGCAGAGGTTCATCGACTTTAGGCCGGTGTTACCGGTGTAAACGAAGAAGTAGAAAGCGCCTTGCGGTTCGACCACGCGGATGTTCGGGATGGCCTTGAGACGGGCAAACATGAACTGGCGCTTCACGTCGTATTCACCGCGCATGTCTTCGATGAATGATTGGTCACCTTCCAGTGCGGCCAGCGCGCCGTATTGGGCAAACGAGTTGGCGTTGGAAGTGGTGTGGTTCTGGATCTTTTCGATCGCGTCGGCCAATTCCTTCGGAGCTGCGGTGTATCCCAAGCGCCAGCCGGTCATCGAATAGGCTTTGGAGAAGCCGTTGACGGTGATCGTCAGGTTGTAAAGTTCGTCGCTGAGCGAGGCGATTGAGACATGCTTGGCTTCGCCGTAGACAAGCTTTTCGTAGATTTCGTCGGAAAGGATGACGATGTCTTCGGTCAGCGCGATTTCACCGAGGGCGAGCAATTCTTCCTTGGTGTAGATCGCACCCGTTGGGTTGCCGGGAGTGTTGATGATGACCATCTTGGTCGCTGGGGTCATCGCTTCCTCGAATTGTTCGGGAGTCATCTTCCAGCCGGTCGATTCCTTGGTTTCGACGATCACGGGCACACCGCCAGCGAGGCGAACCATCTCTGGGTAGGAAACCCAGAATGGCGATGGGATGATCACTTCGTCGCCTTCTTCGATCACGGCCAGGATGGCATTGTAGCAGGCCATCTTCGCACCGCCGGTGACGCAGATTTGGCTCGGCGCGTAGGTCAGGTTGTTGTCCGTGGCAAACTTCTTCGAAAGGGCCGCGCGGAGTTCTGGGATACCGCCAGCAGGGGTGTACTTGGTCTTGCCGGATTGAAGGGCCTGGATCGCTGCGTCTTTGACGAACTGTGGGGTGTCGACTTCAGGCTCGCCACCGGCGAGGGCGTAAACTTCTTCGCCCTTGGCGATCATCGCTTTCGCCTGTGCGGTGACGGCGAGCGTGAGTGACGGGGAAACCTTGGCAATACGGGATGAGATGCTGTCCATGTGAGCGCGCTTTTTAAGGATTGGGTCGCCAGACTGGGCGAGCAACAGGATGTGCGCAGCCCCAGCACGGGCGGATTGCTTTTGTGAAGCATTAGCCCAGCTGTGGCAAGTGAAATGCTGCCGCCAAAGTCATTACCCTTCACGCGCGCCAAGCGGAAGCACACGAGCCACAACGCGCCTCACCGAGGGCAAGGACTTCGGCGAACCGGCCTACCGCGCAACTGGGTGATTTACCACGGCGTGACTCTCGCCCGACTTGCTGGAGGTGGAGGGGCATTGCATTGAACTGCGCGGCCCCTTCACGGTCGTATCGCTGGGAGTGGTTCGGATTCGCAACGCGAGATCAAGCGGGTGCACGTTGACGATCCTTCGTTCCGAATCCAACCCCCTTTATTCCCCGATCTTCAGCGGTCGGTAGCCGCCGATGGATTTGAAATAGAGCGTCAGCAGCAGGAAGATTGCGGCCATGACGGCGGGAATGTAGGCGTCGGCTTTGAGAGTCTGACGGTCGCCGGTGATGCTGGCTTGGTGGAGTTTGCGCTCGTCATCGGTGAGCTGGGCGAGGGCGGCCAGCGGGTCCTTGTTGCCAGATTTTTCGAGCTCACTGCGGGCGGCGGCGAGCTTCTCTTGAACGGCACCCAGCTTTTTGGCGTCGATGCCGTGGGCTTCGCGGAAGCCGACGAAGCGGCTGGCCTTCTCGGCTTGGTTGGCGGCAAAAAGTTCAGGGCTGCTTGCTTGCAGGGCCTCGCCGGAGAAGCGGTCTTTGGCGTAGCCCAAGCCGGGTCCGCCGAGTAGACCCGCGCTCATCATGCCGATGCCGCCCATGATTGAAATCGCCACCGCGCCGGAGCGGGGGAAGCGGTCGGACACCACGGCCAGCATGGTCGGCCAGAAGAAGGTCTTGCCCAGAGCGTAAACGAGCAGGGCGCCGAGAGCCCCGCCAAAGGCGTTGATGCCGGCGACCAGGTTGAGGCCCATGCAGGCGATCAGCGAGCAGACGAGCAGCAGGCTAACGGGGGAGAGCTTGGTCTTTTTCTCGATGAAATGAGAGCAGAAGCGCAGCCCGAACATAGCGAGTGAGGTGCAGACAAACAGGATCTTCCCTTGGCCAGAGGTGAGGATGTTACCGGTGATGTTCTGGATCCAGCCGTCCGTCCCCAACTCCACCGCGCCGATCAGGGCGTGCGTCACAAACAGCACAAACATCAGCCAGTGGCCGAGTGCGCCCTTGGTGAGGATCGCGACAATGATCAAAAGCACCGCGCCGATGCCGTAGGAGACGTACTTGACCGTGTCGGGGTCGGCAAACAAGGGGCCGAGCACACCTTGGAAAAACAGCGACAGCAGCGCGCAGGCGACCAAGCCGCCCATGATCCCCACGTCCTTGAGCATTTCACCGAGGCCCAAACCTTGTTCGGATGCCTCCGACTTGGGCATTTTCTGGCCCAGGAACATCAGCCCGTAAACGGCGGTCGGAATCAGGAATAAGCCGAGTTGCACCTTCCAGCTCACGTGCATCTGGTCGCCCAGCACCCAGCCGATCGCCCCGCCGATGACCATGCCTGCGGGCCAGCTGGAGTGCAGGATGTTGAGGTAATGCGTGCGATTGTGCGGATAGAGGGTGGCGACCAAGGGGTTGGCCACTGCCTCCAGCGTGCCGTTGGCGAGCGCGAAGATGAAAGTGCCCCAGAATAGGAACTGGTACGCCGTGTCCTGGCTCTGGCCTGCGGAGGCCCCAAACGTGACAAAGGCCGAAAGAATGTGGAACAGCAGCGCGGCGATCACCAGCTTACCGTAGCCGATTTTATCCGCGACCACGCCGCCGATGATAATCCCAAAACAGAATCCGCTGAAACCCGCCCCGCCGATAGCCCCCAGCTGGGTGGCGGTGAAGCCGAACTCGGTGCCCCAGTTCAGGAGGATTCCCCCGCGGATGCCGAAGCCGACCCCCGCAGCGAGGATGGCAGTGAAACTGGCGATTAACAGCCGCTTGGCGTTCGGGACGATGGATGGGTTTTGTGCGTTCATGAGTTTGAAAGTACGAAGACTGTGTCGATTCTAACTGCCGTTGGCAAGCACAAGGACGCAGTTTGTCGGCACGGGTTTAAAATTAGACCGATTTCCGCGCGAAGTGACCGAGAACCCATAGCTTGGAAAATGGGTG
>JBAXLW010000046.1:0-17433 GCA_037134575.1 Verrucomicrobiota bacterium
CGTTGGCATCGTCGAGGCTCTCTTCGTGGTCTTTCTTTTGCTTTTGATGGGCGCCATCATCGCCCAAGGACTGCGCGAAAAAGCCCGTGCTCATCATTATTTCAAACCCCCATCCCTATGAAATCCAATATTATCAACGACAACCGCACCGCTGGACTGATGAATCGCGTTCGCGAAGACGTGTCCCACCTGCGCGAAGACGTCGGCCACTTGCTTTCGCACACCGCGCGGGAGACCCTGCCAGGCAGCGCCCGCGAGATCGCCGATCAGGCCAAAACCCAGATCGCTGCCGGTGGAGCCTACGCCGCTTCCCGCCTGAGGGAGTTGCGCGAGGCACCGACCAACCAAAAGGTAGGCTGGGTCGGCGGCGCGATCCTGTTCGGAATTATTGCTGCGGGGATTTACGCATTCACCCACAACGGTCACGCCACCAACCAAGCGGGAAGAACTGAAGACTGAGGGCCGCCGTCAAGCAGGCAGCGCTTCCGACCAGACGGGCCTCTTGGTTTCGAAGCTCATCGCTGCGCCACTCAAGGGGTGTTGGAATGAAAGTTTACACGCATGAAGTTGCAGCGGTGCGGCGGCAGTTTCGAGGGTCTGGGTGTCACCGATCTGCTGGTTAGGCAGGTAAGCGGGGTCTCCGACCACGGGGAATCCGAGTTCCCAAAGGTGGACTCGGATTTGGTTGGTTCTGCCGGTTCCCAGCTTTGCCTCCAGCAGTGTCGTGCCATCTGGGCAGCGCTCGATGACTTGAAAGTCGGTGCGCGAGGGCATGCCTTCGAGTTCATCCACGCTGCGGGTTCCCATCACGTCGGGTTCGGCGGAGATGGGAGCTTCGGAGTAAAACGTGTCTTGCGCCGGGTGGCCGTGCGCTCGCACGAGGTAGCGTTTGTCCACGGAACCTTCGAGGAACTGGCGCTGGAGCAGGCGGCAAAAGTGGCGGGTGCGGGCGAAGACCACGAGTCCTGTGGTGTTGGCATCCAAGCGATGGACGGGCCGCGGGTATTTGGGTGCGTATACCTGATTTAACAGATGCTGAAGTGTGTTGCGGTGGAAGCGGCCGCTGGCATGCATCGGCAAGGGTGCGGGCTTGTGGACAACGACGATGGCTTCGTCTTCGTGCAGCACGCGAATCTCGGCAGACACGGGTGGTTCGAGCGCTGGCGGGAAGACTTGGACGACCCGTTCGCCGCCACGCACGCGGTGATTTTTGGTACGTACGGTTCCACCGTAGTTTTCAAAGCGTCCGGCATCGCAGCGTGACTCCCACTCGGCGGGGGAAATCTGCGGAAACAGGTCGATCAGGACTTCCAGCAACAAGCGGCCGTCGTGGGCAGCGGGGATGTTGATCGGGCGGCGGTTTTTGAGCGGCACCGAGCCGGGCAGGGGAGTGGAGACTTGGGCGATTTTTTCGTGGAGCTGGGCGATCCGCTCGGCCATGCGTTCGGGTTCGCTGACAAAACAATGCGGGCAACTGACGCCTTCGACGTGGCGCGGATCTTCTTGGTCGGTCGAGTCGAGCGGCGCTTGGCAGGCGAAACAAACTGCGTAGTCGGATTCGCGCAGGCCGGGGTCCACGCCCACCCGCTGGTCGAACACGAAACATTCGCCATCGTAGTGATCGCCGCCGACTTCCTCGAAATACTTGAGGATGCCTCCGTCGAGCTGGAAGATGTTTTGGTAACCTTGGTTTTCCATGAACGGCCCCGCCTTTTCGCAGCGGATGCCGCCGGTGCAGAACATTACCACGGGTTGTTGTTTGAGTTCGTCCGGCAATTGGCGGACGGCGTCTGGAAATTCGCGAAAGGTGTTGATGCTGGGGATGATGGCTCCCTTGAATGTGCCGAGTTTGACCTCGTAGTCGTTGCGGGTGTCCAGCAAGGTGACCGGCCGCCCTTCGTCGAGCCAGCGCTTGAGCTCGGCCGCCGCGATTTTCGGCGAGGTGTAGTTGGCCGGACGGATGCTTTCCATGCCGAAGGAGATGATCTCCTTTTTGATCCGCACCAACATGCGGTTAAACGGCTGGTGTTCGCTGATGCTGATCTTTGGCTCCAGCCCTTCCAGCCCGGGAATCCCGCGAAGTTTGCTCAGCAGCAGGTCAATCGATTCTGCGGCACCGGCGACGAATAGGTTGATGCCCTCGGTACTCAGCAGAATCGTTCCTTTGAGCTCCCATGTTTTGCACGCTGTAATGAGCACCTCCCGCAGGTCCTTCAGACCCGTGAGTTCGGCAAAGCGGTAAGTCGAGATGTTGGTGACAGTAGACACGGCCAAAAAACAGCACGAAGCCCGTGCCCTGACAAGGCCGCGTTTTACGGTCTGGAAACGCCTTGAGGCGGATTATTTGGGAGACTTCTTCTGCTTAGACGCGTTCCAGCCGTGCTGCTGCGACGCCCTTAGGCAGAGCAAAAAAGGCGTATGGTGGCTCAAAAAAAGTTCGATTGCGGGTCGTTTGAGAGGGAGGTGGGCATGGGGGCTCCGATTTTTTCGTAGGCGGCGGGCATGGCGGTGCGGCCGCGAGGGGTGCGCATGAGGAGGCCTTGCATGATCAAAAACGGTTCGTGGACTTCCTCGATGGTCGCGGAGTCTTCACCCACGGCAACGGCGAGCGAGTTGAGGCCGACAGGACCGCCGCCAAATTTATAGATCAACACTTCCAGTAACCGCTTGTCCATTTCGTCGAGGCCCTGGGAGTCGATTTCGATCATCGCCAGTGCGTCGTCGGCGATTTTACCATCTATGATGCCGCTGCCGCGGACTTGGGCAAAATCGCGCACCCAGCGCAGCAGGGCGTTGGCGACCCGCGGCGTGCCACGGGAGCGCGAGGCGACTTCAAGCGCGCCCGCCCGTTCGATTGGCACGTCGAGTAAACCGGCTGAGCGTTCAATGATTTGCGCCAATTCGTCGTGGGTGTAGTAATCCAGTCGATTCGCCAAGCCAAAGCGCGAGCGCAGGGGAGCTGTCAGCATGCCCGAGCGCGTGGTTGCGCCGACGAGGGTGAAGCGCGGTAGGTTGATCTGAATTGAGCGTGCCGACGGGCCTGAGTCGATGATGATATCGAGCCGGAAATCTTCCATCGCTGGGTACAAATACTCCTCGATGGCGGGGTGGAGGCGGTGGATTTCGTCGATGAAGAGGATGTCGCCCTTCTGGATGTTGGTCAAAATACCCGCGAGATCGCCTGCTTTTTCGATTTGCGGCCCCGAGGTCGTGTGGAGTTGGGTCCCTGCAGCGCGGGCGATGAGGTTGGCCAAGGTGGTCTTGCCCAGCCCTGGCGGGCCGGAAAGCAGGACGTGGTCGAGCACGTCGCCGCGTTGTTTCGCCGCTTCCAACATCAGCAAAATCCGCTCCTTGACCTTTTCCTGGCCGATGAACTCCGAAAATGCCGGCGGCCGCAGTGAAACGTCGAAGGGCGTCGCGGGCGCGGCGGTGGTTTGTTGGTAAAAGTTTTCGGACATCGGGCGGGTTCGCCATGATGGAAGCGCAATGGGCGTCTCGTGAGAAGTGCAGAGTGCGGTTTTCTTTGCCTTTGGCCTTGCTATCGGCGGCGTCTAGGGTAATTTCGGCATCCGTTTATCTTTCTACTGGCAGACGGTTGGCGCCCCGGTGTCTGTCAGTTTTACTTTTCGGGGCAATCGCAGAAAGATAACGAACCAACAACACAACCCCAAACCAAATACCAATATGGCTTACGCATGCGCGGAACCCACTAACCAAGAACTGAACGACCTCATCGATTCCAAGTTTCGCGAATTCCGCGAAGGATCGATCGTCAAGGGCACGATTCTCGAAATCCGCCCTCAAGTCGTTCTAGTTGATATCGGCTACAAATCCGAAGGAGCCATCCCATCGAACGAGTTCGAGGATGAAGAAATCGAAATCGGCGACGAGATCGAAGTGCTTCTCGAGAGACTTGAAAACGATGAGGGCATGGTCGTCCTTTCCAAGGAAAAGGCCGCCCACAAACAAAACTGGGAGAAAATCGTCAAGGTTTTCCAAGAAGGCGGACTCGTTCGCGGCAAGGTCAAGGCGGTCGTCAAAGGCGGTCTTACCGTCAATGTCGGCGTCGAAGCATTCCTTCCCGGTTCGCAAGTGGACATCATTCCACCGAAGGATCTCAACGAATTCGTCGGCAACGTTTACGAATTCAAAATCGTCAAGGTCAACGACGAGCGCAAGAACATCGTTCTTTCCCGTCGCGAAGTCATCGAAGCCGAGCGCTCCGAGCAACGCCAGACCTTCCTTCAATCGGTCAAAATCGGCGACAAGGTCACCGGTGCGATCAAGAACATCACCGATTTCGGTGCCTTCGTCGATCTGGCGGGCATGGACGGTCTGTTACACATCACCGATATGTCGTGGGGTCGCATCAACCATCCTTCGGAACTGCTGCACATCGGCCAATCGATGGATGTCATCATCCTCGACGTCGATCGCGAGAAAGAGCGTGTTTCGCTCGGCCTCAAGCAAATGTCCGACAATCCTTGGGAAGATATCGAGCGGAAGTACCCGATCGGTCACAACGTCAAGGGTCGCGTCACCAAGCTCCTGCCATACGGCGCGTTCATCGAAATCGAGCGCGGTGTCGAAGGACTTGTGCACGTTTCCGAACTTTCCTGGGTCAAGCGCATCACTCGCCCGAGCGATGTTCTCGAAATAGGTCAGGAAATCTCGGCCGTCGTTCTTGGCATCAGCATCGAAGAGCAGAAGATCTCGCTTGGCGTTCGCCAGCTCGATTCCAACCCATGGGATGAAATCGAACTTCGCTACCCAGTGGGTGCGACGATCACCGGACCAGTCCGCAACCTCACCGCTTACGGTGCGTTTGTTGAACTGGAAGAAGGCATCGACGGTATGATCCACGTCTCAGACATGTCCTGGACGCGCAAGATCAACCACCCATCGGAAGTTCTCAAGAAGAACGACGAAGTGGAAGCCATCGTGCTCGCCATCGACAAGGCCAACCAACGCGTTTCCCTCGGCATCAAACAAACCGAAGGCGATCCATGGAGCCTCATCGACAGCCGCTTCAAGGTCGGCGATCTCGTCAAGGGCACGGTCGCCAAGATCGCTTCCTTCGGCGCATTCATCAGCCTCGACGGTGACATCGACGGCCTCATCCACATCTCGCAACTCAGCGAAGACCACGTGGAGAAGGTCAAAGACATCATCAAGGTCGGCGAAGAGATCGAAGCCCGCGTCATCAAGGTCGACAAGGTCGAGCGCCGCATCGGTCTCTCGATCAAGGCCGTTGGTTACTCCGACGAGCAGCTCAAGAAGGAAAGCGCCAGCTTCGAAAGCCTTCGTCCGTCTTCCGAGATGGTCGGCCTCGAACAAGCGTTCAACCTCGCCGCTGCCGTGACCGAGGACTGGAGCCCAAGTCAGGAAGATTGATCCTAATTATTAAAAAAGCCGGACTGGGAAACCTGTCCGGCTTTTTTATTTCTAGGTCGTTTAACATAGGTCTTATAGGACCTATGGGACCTATCTCAACTGTTGATGTCCATGGCAGCGTATTCGCCGTCTTTGCGGCGGTAGACGATCGTCAAACAGCCGCGGCGTGCACTCTTATAGAGTACGAAGGGCCGATCCGAGAGTTCTAGCTGCATGATCGCGTCTTCTTTAAACATAGTCCGAATGGAGTAGTTTTCGGGAAAAACGATGAATGGTTCCGGCTCGATGTCCGAACCTGCGGGGTGGTCAAGTACCGCTTCATTGAAGAATCGCTCTTCCACGTGGCGGATTGACTCGTTGCGGTGCGGGCGATGCAGCTTCATCAACCGTGTCTTGTGCTTGCGCATGCGGCGGGCAATTTTTTCGATCGTCTCGTCAAGAGCAGCATACATGTCCTTGCCCTCGGTATGGGCTTCAATGGTGATGTGATTGGCGCAGAAAAGAATAATTTCGGCAATGTGCCGGTTTTTTTGGACGTCGAGAATGACCTTGGCCTCGATGATTCGCGGGTAGTCGAGATGCAGACCTTCGATCTTCTTGTGCGCATGGTCGCGGAGGGCATCAGTCACTTGCTCGTGTCGGACCGTGACGGTGATCGGCAGATTGACGTTGGCAGTTTGCATTGTTTCTTTTGGTTTAGTTGGTAGGTTCAATGGACCGTTGGTTTTAACCGCCTGATCC
Source organism: Verrucomicrobiota bacterium (assembly GCA_037134575.1). GTDB lineage: Bacteria > Verrucomicrobiota > Verrucomicrobiia > Verrucomicrobiales > Akkermansiaceae > Luteolibacter. The sequence continues at coordinate 6,136 of JBAXLW010000046.1, forward strand.
ACTTAACAACTTGAACCAAAAATGCCCAGAACGCTACACCCAACTCCAGAAATCCGAAGATTTTTTGGGGGTTCTGAGTTAGCGCGGGCGGGTGAGCTCTTCGAAGCTCGAACCCTTATTCTCCGCTGGGGGTAGCGGACCCTGGGGTGGCGTCACGGCGGACGAGTAAAGCTCCCTGAAATTGTCCGTCGGAGCCGTCACTTGGCCGCCTACTTTCAGGGTGATCCAGCGGAAATCATCTTCTGGCGGGCCAAAGATGGTATTGAGACGCGAGGCGGTCGAGGTGGTAATCATACCGACAGGGATGCCGACTTGGAGATTTCCAGAGAGTGCTTGATTGGAGGCGAGGGAGATTTCGCCGCGCAGGGCCATGCGTGCGCGGTTTTCAAAGTTGATATTCCGAAGGCTCACGCTGTCGTCTTGGCGGCGGATGGTGCCGAAGGTGTTGGCGGTAAAGATTGGACGTTCATACCAGTTGTCGCCTATCGCCTGAGCCAGCGCAAAGAGGAAGGGGAACCCTTTCACTTCGAGGTGGGAACCGGGGTAGCTCCGAAAGCTCAGGTCGAGTATGGGAGATGGATGTTCTGTGGGGAAAAATGAAAGGTAGTTCGATTCGGGGGCAGGCATCGACCCGATGCCGCCCGAGATTAAGCGCCCGAGAGAACGTCCGAGGAAGGCAGACAATTCAAACGCTTCCAACTGGACAGTCAGTGTCGAGCGGTTTTCGGGCGAGAAAGGCGCAATGGTCCCCGCGAGCTCGCATACTCCACTTTTGCTCGTTTCGTGTAACAGGCGAAGATTGACGACGTTGGTCTCGTCGCCATTGAACTCCAAAAGTGCGCGATCTAGCTGGAACTTTGGCCAGCCTGGGATGGAAACTTGTCCTTGATTGAGGCGCAGTTGGGTTCGTTCACCCAAGAGGCCGGAATAAAGCGAGGCTTGAGTGTCGTAGAGTTTGAGAGCGGGTATCGCGGAGCTTCCCACCGTGACATTTAACTTCGGAGCCCGATAGCGCTTGAATTGGAAGGGTGAGAGGCCGCTCGCCACCTCATGATTGCGCACGGCTGCATTCGGCACTGGCGTCTGCAGTATCAGCGCGCCTTCGTCTATCAGAACTTCTTCACCACTCATCCGCTGTCCCAGAAAGCTAGAGATGAAGATTTCTGCATTTAATCTGCGAAGAACCAAGCTTTTGAGGACGTTTCCAGAGGGCCATTCGAGTGAGAGTGATCCCGCGTTCGCGGTGCTTGGATTCATCCGAAATTGCTCCAACTGGGTGTCTGCGCCGGTCGATTGAGCGATTTTTCGGACCAGTCCATCGCGAAACAAGCTGCTGTTGGCGTAAATGATGGCAACCCCTGCAGTGAGTAAGGAAAGAAAGAGTATAATGACCGCAGCGGAGACCTGAATTACCCGGGCCCGATGCTGGCGGATTTCCTTTTCCTTGTGCAGTTGCTTTGAGCGGCGCTTTCGCCTGCGAACGCGAACGGCCGTGCTGCCATCCGGGCGCAACACCAGTTCACCGTCCGCCGGATTTTCTGAAGACGGCACCTTGAGTCGTGAGATGATTTCATCGTACGAGTAGTTCTCTGGCTCGCTGGAATTAACTGACATAACAAGGACCTCCTGAGAATAGGGAATTAGGGTTGGCGAAGGCGGCGACCGGTTGGATCCATCAGCTCGACATTTACGAGGAAAATGATCGCGGTCGAAACCGCCTTTCTGGATTTCGATTGGAAAAAGCGACCTACGAGGGGAAGCTTGCCCAAGCCGGGAGTCCGGTCTTCGACGTTTTGAACACTGTCTTTCATTAATCCGCCCAGCACCATCGTCGCGCCATCCGCCACGTCAACTTGGGTCGAGAGTTTTTGGTCGCTGAAGACGGGCATCAGGATGGCATTTTCGGTGAGCGTGAAGGTTTCGGCACCCAGAGTTCCCTGGGTGACCGAATTGATGGGCGAGCCGTAGTTCACGAAACCATCGAAGTTGCTGAGGCTTGGGTTAAGCGTGACAGTAATAAACTGTTTGCCGGAGTCGACCACGGGCAGAACCTCCAAGCTGATGCCAACGTCGCGCTTCTGGAACGCTGACGGGTTGGCGGGGGTAGCTGTCTGTGTGGTGCCTGCCGACTGCGAACCTCCCGTACTTGCCAGTTGTGGCGGCTCGTACTCGGTGGGATAGATGAATTCTCGAGCGATCACGATTGATGATGCTTGGCCACTGCGAGTCACGATGGATGGCTTGGACATCACATCGACACCTTTTTTCTGGTCTAGGCCGCGCATCAAGGCCTGCACGTGCGCGCCATCCAGAGAACCGTTCACACCCAGAATTCCAGGCGCACGGTTGCTGGCTTGGCGTCCAGTTTGATTGCTGAGTAAAGTATCAATGGAAGTTCCCGGGGTAGCACTATCGCCACTGCGGTTTCCCGCCGTAATGGGATTGCGAGCGGTGGCACCCTCTGCCAGCTTGATGTCACCCAGATCGTCACCATTCCCTTGCGTTCCGCCGCTCAGATTGAGTGGCGAAACCCCTGAAGCGTCGGGAGATCCGCCGAACCCGAAGTTATCCAAGAGCCAGTCATAGCCGAGCTCTTCGAGGCGGTTTTTCTCCACCCTAATCATCGTGACGTGAACGGACACCAACAGGGGTTCGGTCTTGGAGACAGTTTCGATGATTTGCGCGATGTACTCTTGGTTGGCGGCGGTATTGACGACACGGAGCGTGTTGCTGGCAGGCGAGTAGCTGGCAGAAGCACCCGGCGGAAACTCTGCCCCTTGAAGCGTGAGTCCCTCTTGGGCGCCTATGCGTTTCGTTAGAAGACCCTCATTTGCTGGGGCCTTGGCAAAGGGGTCCTCCGCAGCAGCCTTGCCTTCGGCTCCAGTGCTCAGGCTGCTGATGAAATCTGTCGGCACGCGGTAGGTCTGGGTGATCAAATCCTTTGAGACAGAGCCGATGGGAACGATGCTGACTGAATAGTTGTCGGTTGAGTAGCTGGTGTGGGTGATTTGTGTGATGTACTTGAGAACTTGTGAAAGCGGTACCAGTGACAGTTGCAGATCGATGCGGACATTACGGGCCCGCGTCGCGACCACAGAATCCTGAGGTCCCAGATTTACCGTGATGTTCACCCCCTTGCGTGCGGGGTCCGTTTCCAGAGTGTCGTACTCGCTGGCGCGGAGACGTAGGAGTTCAAGCGCGTCGCTCAAGGTTGCCTGATCGAGTTGGAACTTTGGAATGATGATGCGATCGAGCTTGTTTTTGACGGAAATGAAGTTGCTGTCAGCGTCACCCGGCAGCGGCTCGTTCAAAGTCGGTTCGACTTGAATTCCAGGGACGACAGTTTCCCATTGTTGGCTGGCTTCACCCAACAGCTCCGCGCGCGTGTGGTCGTAAGCCGCTTTCTGATAGTTGCTTTTGGCATTGGCCACTTGTTCCATACCGCGGCGAGCGGCCATGTTGGTCGGGTCGATGCGCAGGACTTTTTCGTAGGAGTCTTTTGCCTCATCGTACTTACCGAGCTGGTAGGCGCCTTCTGCGGTATAGAGTGAGCGGCGCACGGTTTCCACGTCCTTGGTCACTTTCGCGGTGAGCGAGGGATTGGTGCGAATCGGGTCGTTGAGTTGAGCGCGAAATGCCATTGCGCTCGCATGGGTTGGGGCGACGGACGGGTCGAGCACCTTGTCGACAGCCGCCTTTGCCGCAGCGACATCGCCTACCCTGGAAAGGGCGCGGGCGGACTCGACCGATGCCTGCGCGTAGCGCTCGGTGGCCGCAGAACGTAGTTCAAAGGAAATAGGAGCGACAGGGATCAGATCGCGGGCACCTGCATAGGCCTCGACTGCTTCGCTGTAACGCCCGGCGGTATAGGCTTCGTCGCCCTTGTGGATCAACTCCTGAGCTTCGGCGAAGGCAGCTTGGCGGCGTGAAACTTCACCCGTCGCCGTACCCGAAGACTCCGGTGCCTCACCTGCCTGCAAAGGCAGGATCAGACAGCCGACGGCGAGCAGCAATGCGCGACGACTGAAAAAGGGGGTGTGCTCCGGTTTCTCCATGCGATAATCCGCACGAGCTATAAGGATGATGGGCCCATAGGGTAAGCGCAAAATCCCGAAAAATCATCTTTTTGAATGCCACGGGAATTCAAGTTGGACTTCGAACTTTCGCCGCGGGGCCGGCTGCTGCCTGAGGTAGGGCGAGAACTTGCTTTCGATGAGCTTACAGACCCTTAGGAGCATTGGTGAAAAGTTGTTCATGCGAAGAGTGTTCGCATGAACCTTAATTGTGTCAAGGCGTCAATTGTGAATATTCAGTATTTTCTGCGAAATAGGCCTTGGCCTCAACGGCATCTCGTTGAATTTGAATGCGAAGATCGCTAAGTGACGGAAACCTGACCTCTGCTCGGATCTGCTTCAAAAAGCGAATTTCTAGTTCCTGACCGTACAGGTCACCCATAAAGTCGAACAGGTGTACCTCCAGTATTCGGGTCTGCCCACCAACGCTAGGCCGGATGCCAAGGTTCGCAACGCCCAGCCGTTTGCGCCCTTCTGGAAGAAGCGCCAAAACCGCCCACACACCATCCGGTGGCAGTTGCGCGTCGCCCGTTGCCAGATTGGCCGTGGGAAACCCCAGCGTCCTGCCCAGTCGGTTGCCTTCGACTACCGTTCCGCAGATTGTGTAGGGCCTGCCGAGCATTTCTTCCGCTGCGTTGAGGTTGCCGTCGCGGATCGCCTGGCGGATGCGTGTACTACTGATACGCTCGCCGTCGTGCATGACCGGTGCCACAGCCTCTAACTTGAAGCCGCGCTTCCGCGCTTCCTTTTCCAAAAAGGCGACATCGCCTCCGCGCTGTCGTCCAAAGCGCCAGTCTTCGCCAACGGCGATGGTTTTGACGTTAGCTGCCATCAATTTATCGATAAATTCAGCGGCTTCCATCTTGGCGAGCTTCAAGTCGAATTGCAGCGGAATAAATAGTTCGACGCCGAGCTCGCTGATCACCCGTGCCTTGTGATCGAGCGTTTCCAATAGCGCGGTGGGTGCCTTGCCCGGTGCGATCACGCGGATCGGGTGGGGGTCGAAAGTTAGCACTCCGGCTAGACCTCCTTCGCGTGCCGAGGCCTCGAGCACACGGGAAATCACTGTTTGGTGGCCGATATGGACGCCATCAAAAACACCGAGCGCTAGATGCAGCGGCACGCTAAGCGCAGGCAAGTCTTCGAGACGTTTTCGGATCAGCACACCGCGGTAATAGTTCGTCCGAGATTATTTTTCAAGCTCTACGGGTCAGTGGATGCCCGCTTTTGCCGATCAAGGCTTCCGGCAACCGCAGCCCTTGCCGCAGCTGGATTTTTTTTTCGGGCGAACGAGCCTGAAAACAAACAGCAGCAGCGTCAAAGTTACGATGCCCGCCGCAGTGAGAGTTTGCCAGTCGGGTTGCATGTTAGAAACCCATGAGTTTACCCACTTGGAAAACAATCAACGACGCGGTGTAGGCAAAGCCGGTCATGAATAAAAACTGTCCCAGCCCCCATCGCCACGAACCCGACTCGCGGACGACTACCGCGACTGTCGGCAAGCATTGAAGCGCGTAGATGAAAAACACCAACAGTGAAACCAATGAGAGTGGGGTGAAAATCCGCCTGCCATCCGGCCACTTGGCGACAGCGAGTTGATCGCGCAACTGCTGGCGCGTGGTCTCTTCATTATCGCCCTCCTCGATGCGGTAAAGGATCGCCATTGAGGACACGAAAACCTCGCGTGCGGCAAAGGAGGTCAAAATCGCCGTGCCCATTCGGCCGTCAAAGCCGAGGGGCTTCACCACGGGCTCGATGATCGCGCCAATTCGGCCCATCACGCTGAAGCTCAGTGCATCGACAGAGTTACCAGTGAGCGACTTCGGGTACGTACTCATGGCCCATAATAGGATCGACAAGCCGAGAATGAGTGTGCCCGCCTTCTGCACAAATGAATAAGCGCGCTCCAGAACATGGCGGAAGATGTAGCTCCATTGCGGCTTGCGGTAGGGGGGTAGCTCCAGCAGAAAATGGCCGGGCGTGATATCTTCACCGAGTTGGCCGCGCAGCAAGCGGGCGACCCCAAAGGCGGTGGCTGTCCCTAGTGCATAGATTCCGAAGAGCACCAGCGCCTGTTTCCAAGTTCCTTCGTTTTCGTGCAGCAACAACGGCACGATTAAAAAATAAACGGGCAGCCGCGCCGAGCAACTCATCCACGGTGCGATTAAAATCGTGGTCAACCGCTCTTTGGCCGCGCCGATGGTACGCGTCGCCATCACCCCGGGAATCGCACATGCGTACGAACTGAAAAGCGGCAAGAAGGACTTTCCGCTCAGGCCCGCTTTGGCCATTACGCCGTCCATCAGATAAGCCGCGCGTGCCATGTACCCTGAGCTTTCTAGCAATCCGATAAAAAGGAATAGCAGTACAATTTGCGGCAAAAACGTAACGACACCGCCCACCCCGCTAATGATCCCATCGACAATCAACGATCGCAAATCACCCACTTCCATCAGCGATTCCACCCAACCGCTGAGCATACTCTGTCCCGAGCTGATCCAAGCCATCGGGATTTGGGCAAACGAGAATATCGCCCAGAATAAGGTGAAAAAGACTCCCAGCAATGACAGCCAGCCGTAGATCGGGTGGAGCAAAACCACATCGATTTTGTCGGAAAGCGTTTGTTGGTGAGTCTCGGGTCTGCGCGCCGCGAGCTCACAGAGTTGGGCCACAAAGGCGCGTCTCGTGGCTTCGGGATTCTCGTCATCGTTGACCCAACTGACCTTGGCTGCCGCAGGGAAGGGGAATCGCAGCGCTTGTTTCAGCTCGACGATGCCACGTTTGGCGTTTGCCTGCATCGGTACCACTGGGATGCCAAGTTCCTCGGCCATTTTCGTCGGATCGAGTCGTAGTCCCGCGCGCTCCGCCACATCGACCATGTTTAAGGCCAGAATGCAAGGCAAGCCGAGCTCGATGACTTGCAACGCGAGTTGCAGGTGCCGCTCCAGATTCGATGCATCCACCACGCAAATGACCAAATCCGGTATCGGCTCGCCTGGAAGGAGTCCGCTCAGCACATCGAGCGCGACTTTTTCATCCGGCGAATTTGCACGCAGCGAATAACAACCAGGCAGATCCAACACCCGCAGCTTTCGCCCGTGGGGGGTGTAAGTCTCGCCCGACTTCACTGCCACTGTCACCCCAGCGTAGTTGCCGACGCGCTGGTTCGCGCCTGTCAGTGCGTTGAAAAGAGTCGTCTTGCCCGCGTTGGGGTTGCCGATTAGCGCGATGGTCGAGGGGGCTTCAGCGGAAAGAGTCATGGAAAATGCGCCAATGCGTTTAAACCACTGGCGAGACCAGAACCTGTTCTGCCAGCTCGCGGCTGATCGCCATGCGTGTCCCGCAGATCGAGCAAATTAAATTACGTCCTCCAGCGATCTTGCGAACCTGCAATTGTTCGCAAAAACCTAGATCGCGCAGTCGCTCACAGCCCGGACCATTCAATAGTCGTATCTGAACATCGCATCCGACCTTGGCTTGATTTAAGGTCATGGCGCTGTCGATTTCTAAATCGGCTGCATGGGCGGGTATCATCCGAAAGGAAAGATCGGCAGATGAGAATGGTTTGCAACTAGAAAAATCCGCGAACTTCGCCTGCCGAATGAAGTACAGCGTCATTCGGGGGGGCTTAGACGGGCCGGATCGCCGGGCGTTCGGGCTCGGGGATGGTTTTCGAGAGTTGTTGAATGCTATCCCCGAGAATTTCCCATGACTGATAGAGATCGGGCAGGGGAGCATTCAGACTGATTTTTCCGTCACGCTGGAGTCGGCGAAGCACCACGCGCAGGATGGCAAATGCCATTCCACCGAGTTCTCCATCGTTGCGGTTGCGGTGGATGCGTTTGACTAGGTCAGTCTGCGCGATGCGATAGAGCCTTCCCTGTTGGGCGAGGTCGATGAGGTGGGCCATCTCCACCCCGTAGCCGATGGGAAAGGCCAGCGATTCAAGAATGTGGCGGCGCGAAGCGTATTCACCGGAGAGAGGTTGCAGGATGCCCTGGAGTTCTGGATAAAAGAGCGAAATGAGCGGGCGGATCAAAATCTCGGACACACGCCCACCGCCAGTCGAATGGGACTCGTCACCATAGGCCAGTGGCCGCTCGTAGAAGGCTTTGACATAGTCGATATCCGCGTTGGCCAGCAGCGGACCGACAAGTCCGGTGATGAAGCCGGGGTGGAAGTTGGAAATGTCGCCATCGACGTAACAGATGATGTCACCCGTGGTGATGTGCAGAGCCTTCCAGAGGTTCTCACCTTTACCAGCGTGGCTTTCCAAGTCGGGCAGTACCTCGCGGGACCGATAAACGCTGGCTCCCGCGGCCTCGGCGATGCTGCGGGTTGAATCCGTCGAGTCGGAATCCATGACCAGAATTTCATCGACGAGTCCCGCGCAGACCAGGTCCTCATGTATGATCGAAACGATCCGACCGATAGTTTCCGCTTCGTTGAGCGTTGGTATGCAAACCGAAACACGCTGCGATCCCTTCTGGGAAACCAATGCGCCTACATCGGCAAACTGCCTATGGTGAAAATGTGCCGTGCTCACTTGCCGTCGATCCATCGCTTAGAGCATGTCTCGTGTGATGCGGTATTTCGCCGCACAGCGAGGGCATTGGATGTTGATGAATTCCGCACCTTCGAAAAGAGCTTCGGGTCGATCTTTCCAGCCGCCGAGAATAGGCAGAATTTTTTCGACTGAGCAGCCGCAGTAAAAACGGAAACGCCGTGATTCAAGCAAGGTCCTCTCTTCCGTCTCTAAAATCTTTTCGACGGCAGCGGTATCAAGTGACTCCAACCACTCCAGATCGCAATCTGGTTGAGCGGCGACGAGGGCGAAGTTTTCATCCTCAAGGCGAAAGGCCCGCGCTGGTCGTTGTTCGGACTGTTCGTAATACTGGGAGACCCACACGATCGGATCTTTGCCGTTGATTTCCAAGGTCGAGAGCCGCGGCTTGGGGTCTTCGACGGTGGTTGTCTGCGCGTAGAAGAAGTTCCGGTCGGGTTCGCGCACGTCTTCGGTGAAGATTCGGCCGGTGATCGCCTCGTCGAACGAGCCGCCCGTCACAAACAGATTGATCCGCGGCGCACGCAGATTCGCCGTCCAAGCAATGGTTTCCGCCCATGGCCGTGCGACAAGGTGGAGCGCTAACATCGCCAGTGCGTCCTTCAACATTTGGTCCAACTCCGCTGGTGGGCGGATGCCGTGCTCCATCAGGTGGAGGTAATAGTCGGTGTAAATCGGCGTGAACTGGCCCCGCAATAGCAGCGCGTTACGGTGCCGGACGAAGATTGATTCGATGGTCGTGAAGTCTTCAGGAGTTTCCATGGCGCGGTCGAAAGCGTGGGGTGAAAATGAAGAATGCGGACTGAGGGTCCGCATTCCTGATCGGGATTTAAGCTCCGGGCAGCTCGATGAATCCCTCGAGTTTGCGAATCCGCGTCGGGTGACGCATCTTGCGGAGGGCCTTGGCTTCGATCTGGCGGATCCGTTCGCGGGTGACTTGGAACTGGCGGCCGACTTCTTCAAGCGTGCGGCTGTAGCCGTCCTTGAGGCCGAAGCGTTGTTCGAGGACCTCGCGCTCACGTTCGGTCAGAGTGTCGAGCACGTCCTTGATCTTGTCCTTGAGCATCGAGAAACCGGCCTCTTCCATCGGGTTGTCGGCGGCCTTGTCTTCGATGAAGTCACCGAAGGAAGTGTCGTCCGAATCGCCGACGGGCGCTTGCAGCGAAATGGGTTGCTGGGCCATCTTGAGCACGGCGCGGACCCGCTCGACGGGCAAGTGGATTTCCTCGGCGATTTCTTCCGGAGAAGGTTCGCGGCCGTATTCTTGGACCAACTGCTTTTGCACGCGCATCAGCTTGTTGATCGTCTCGATCATGTGGACTGGAATCCGGATCGTCCGTGCTTGGTCGGCGATAGAGCGGGTGATCGCTTGGCGAATCCACCAAGTCGCGTAAGTGGAGAACTTATAACCGCGGCGGTATTCGAATTTTTCGACCGCCTTCATCAGGCCCATGTTGCCTTCCTGGATCAAGTCAAGGAACGAGAGGCCGCGGTTGGTGTACTTCTTGGCGATGGAAATCACGAGGCGAAGGTTAGCTTCGACCATTTCGGTCTTTGCCTTCAGCGCCTCTTTCAGCCAATGGCGCAGGAGTTTATTGGCCGCTTCAAAGGTTTCTTGGGTGTGCCAAGTGCACTGCTGGAGTTCACGCAGTTTGGTGATGAACTCCTTGTCTTCGGGGTTTGTCTGTAGCTTGCGGCCATACTTCCAGAACTTCTGCGTGCATTCGTTCACGGGTTCACAGAAGTCTTCCACGACCTTTTGCTTATAGTAAAAGCGCGTGTAAACGCGGTTAAGCGTCTGGAGATTCTTTTGGAATTCCTCCTCCAGCTTCTTCTTGCTACGGGCATTTTTCGAGGAAATCTGGCGGAAAAGGTCTTCGTTCTCGATGTGAAGCTGTTTGAGTTGATCGCAAAGCTTGGGTAGGCCCTTCATGTAGCGCTCACGCGATTCGATCTTCTTGTCGAGGATGACGCGGTCGAAGCGCTCCTTGCCCTTGATCAGCTTATCCGCCAGTTCGAGGTAGGACTCAGTCACGAAGCCAAACAGATGCAGGTGGCGGGCAACTTCGATTTCGGCATCCTCGATGCGCTTGGAAATTTCAACTTCTTGTTCGCGTGTCAACAGCGGCACCTGGCCCATCTGCTTGAGGTACATCCGGACCGGGTCGTCGAGGATGTCGAGCTTTTGGTCCGTCTTGATTTCTTCTTCGTCACCGTCTCCTTCATCACGCTTCTTATCCTTGTAGCGGTCAACCTCGGAGGCGTCGATGATATCGAACTCCATGTTGCGCAGACGCTCCATGATCGCCTCGACATCATCCGGGTCGACGAGATCGTTGGGCAGAATCTCATTGATGTCGTCGTAGGTCAGGTAGTCCTGCTCCTTCGCCAGTTTGATGAGCTCGCGAATCTTCTCCTGGATTTCAGGGGTGTCGATGCGGCGCTTGTTGGTATCGGCAGGCTTGGCTCCCTTGGCAGTTTTTGTAGCTGTTGGGGTTTCGGTCAGGACTGCAGTCTCCTTCTTTGTTTTGTTTGAATCGGTTTTTCCGATCTGCTTGGCCGGAGTCGCCGGAGCTTTGGCGGCTGGCTTGGCCGGAGCTTTGGCGGCTGGCTTGGCCGGAGCTTTGGCGGCTGGCTTGGCCGGAGCTTTGACGGCTGGCT
>JBAXLW010000047.1:0-17374 GCA_037134575.1 Verrucomicrobiota bacterium
CGAATAGTATTTTATGCCGATCTTGATTAATTCGAATGGTACGCGGATGCCCGACCACAAGCTAACCTTGCTACCCGCTTTGTCTTCCCAGTGGTTCAGGGGTAACTCGGTGACTTGTTCTGTCACGCTGGCTTTGCCGAATTGATTGCGAAACCTGGCAAGTATTTCGACATCGAATAACCAGCGGCTCATGAACGGATCGGCGAAAGCAACGTCGATGACTTCTCTTCTAAAAAGTTTAGACCCGCACTGTGAGTCGTAGACGGGAAGTTGTAAAATCATGCTGGCGCATGTTGCAAACACCCGTCCAACGACATGACGTATCGCCGACCTGTTGACTATGACACCCAGCCGTTTATGGCGGGAACCAAAAATAGCGTATGTTTTTTTGGTCTGCGATTGAATCGCTGACAGAAAGCTTTCGACCTCGTTTAGCGGCGTTGAGAGATCGGCATCCCAATAGCCAATGAAGCTATATTTGGTGTCTTTCATCGCGGCGAGTATTCCTGTACGCACCGCGGCGGCCTTGCCGACATTCGAACTCAAATGAATGGCACTTGCGCGACTCGAGTGCTGAGAGACAAAATAATCTAGAAGCTGTTGGGTGCCATCGCTGCTCCCATCATTGACGAAGCATAAATCCGTGTGATCCTGCGAGGCGAGAAACTCCGAAAACGCACTGGTATCCAAACGTGCGCCCTCATTGAAGCAAGGAATAATCAACAGAGTTTGCTGCATAAGACTTAGCTTAATTGAGTCGCGATACCCGCTCCATTGCTGCGATTTAATTTCCCCAGTTTCATGCGTCGATCCAATCTTATTTGGACAAGTCGAGCACGGATCTCATCGTTGCGTTAAAGTTTCGCCGACGTGCACGCAGGAGATTTGATCCGTCTGCCACTGATCGTGATTTTCAATGATTGAGGTGATGGCCTTGGCGAAGTTTTTGCCTTCTTCCTTCGCGTAGATGGTGTTTTCGAGGTCGGCCGCGAGGGTTCGCTCACGGATTTGATTGCGGTAGTCGTCGTCGTTGACGAGACGGCTGGTGATAGTGAGGAATTCTTCCTCGGAATCAGCCGCACACTCTTGGAGATCGATGAGACGAAGCATCTCAGAGCCGATACGTCCGTACCATTTGTCGCTGTTCCAGGTGACGGTTGGCACACGGCAAAAGAGACTGTCGGACACGGTATTACTACCGCCGAAGTGGTGGGAATCGATGGTGATATCGCCCAGCTCAATGGTGCTCATATAAGCCGCATAATCGAGTGGTGGCATGATCTCGACGTGTTCCGCGCCGAGTTGCTCACTAAGGTTGCGAGTGAATGGGACTCGATCGCTGGCTCGGTCCAGAGAATTGCCCACGAAAAAGCGGAACTTGATGGGTCTGTCGCAGCGATCGATGAGCTTGCGCAGGGTTTGCACATAGCTGTGGTTGATTTTCTGACTCCAGCAAAGGGCATTGAGGATGAGAGGAGAACCGGCAACGGCAGGTTTTTTGAGCCCCCTAAAGGTGTAGAGTGGCACGTTATGCACCATGCCCATGCCGGGAAGGAGAACCAGACGTTCCGAGTAATGCTTTTCTGGCGAGTCCTGAATCTCCACCGCTGCGCCGCTGATGAAGTAATTGACCTTTGAGTCAAAGGTGCTGACCGGGTGGCCGGTAAGGCCGATCTGGATGGGTGCAATTTGCATGTTGGCCATCAGGATCGAGACGTCGCTCATCCCAATGTCGGGGAAGAGCACGACTTGGAAGTCGTTTTGCTGAATCGCGGAGAAATCCAGTACTCCGTTTTTGACTCCGACGCTGCGAACTTCATCGAAGATGGAATGATCGCTATCACGACCATGCATGCCAATGAAGGTCAGATGATAGTCTTCTTTCAGCGCCTTAATGCATTCGAAATACGTCCGGTAAACCGATGTGCCACTGCTCCAAAGACCGCTGATGACGACGATTTTTTTCCGGTCTGGTTTGTTAGTAATGGGAGGAAGCGCCGAGAGCGTTTTACGGGCCGAGTGATTAACGACCGGCTTAACGATTTGATCGAGGTTGTCGCCGGCGTAGGTGGAGCCGAAGTAGGCTTCTTGGATCTGTTCGTTGATCTCCAGCTGTGGGTGTTGGAATCCAAAGTGTTCGCGCAGGTTTTCGTATCCAGATTTGCACTGCAGGGCTCCGTAGTAGGCGCAGGCATAGTGGGCGTACCATAGCGAGGCAGCATTGGCGTTGAGGTCAAAGATGATTTTGCGATCCACTTTAGTGTGGCAGCGCGCATTGAGCAGGGTGAGAATTTTGATGAGGTTGTTTTGCTGAGGCAGAACAATGGCGAGGTGGGCGTCAGTGGTGCGAAATCCACTGATCGCGACTACGTTCATCAGCACATGGTTGGAGGCAATGAAGTGGTGTGCGTAATGATCGGGTATCGAAAAATCTGCTTCGGTAAAGATCGCAAGGAAGGCTTTTACAAAGACGTCGATATAATATTGATCCTGTTCAGAGACCACGATCATTTTGGCATCTTTGAAGTGGCTGAGAATCTCAAGGAATTGTTTGCACAGCGCGTCGTGTTCGCGCTTCGCGAATAGATTCATCCAGTCTTCAAAGCGAAATGTCAGACCGGGCAGCGAAGGCGGGGGGGGCTGCGTGTAAGAAATAGACGGTTGTGACATGCCTAAAACCGATACTAAGTGGGGGCGGATGGCAACATTGATTTTGCGGAGCATCTGGGCTTTGATAAGCTACAGATCGTGTACTCTCACCGTTTACGTTGGGGCGGCGATTTGATACTTCGTTCGTCCGGCAGTCTTTCACTCGACCAGCCTGTGGGAAACTCGTCCCTGCAACAAAAAGTGATTCACTCAGCAAGGGGGCGTACGCCGATGCCAAGGAGAGTATGGAACTTGGGGGGCTCGGTTTCGCGGTCTGCCACGATGGTTTCGACTCGAATGAATCCGGACTTTTCGAGCATGGCGGCGAGATCGCTCTCGGAAAACCCGAGCCAGCGGTCGGCGTAAAGTTCGCGTGCCTCTTCAAAATTGTGCTGCAGGAGATCGAGTACGATCAGTCGGCCACCGGGTTTGAGGATGCGGAATGCGGCATCCAGTGCGCGATGCGGGTGCTCGGCATGGTGGAGCGCTTGACTGAGGATCGCGAGATCGAGGCTAGCGTCGTCGATGGGTGGGTTTTCGATGTCGCCGATCCGGTATTCTAGATTGGTAAGGCCATTTTGAATGGCGAGGTTTTGGCCGAATTCGACCATCTTGGGCGAAAGGTCGACGGCGATGACTTTTTCGGCGCGCTGGGCTAATAGTTGGGCGAGGGTGCCTTCGCCCGCACCCAGGTCGGCCACGACTTGGTAGTTGAGGACTTTGATGAGTGCCTCGGCGAGTGCTTTCCACGAACGGCCCGGCACGTAGTCCTTGCCAAAGCGACCGGCCAGTTCGTCAAAATACGCGCGCGAGCTATCTCGGCGCTTTCGCAGCAGATGTTGGAGAGCCGCCTCGTCAGCGTTGACTTCGGGTACTTCTGCGGCGGCAAGGCGGGCCACTTCCATGAGGTCTGCATCTGCAGTACAGGTGTAGATGTTGTTCTTGCCGCTGCGTTCGTCGCTGACCAGTCCTTCGGTTTTGAGCAGCGATAGCTGGGTTGAAATCCGGCTTTGGCCCATGCCTAGCACTTCCTGCAACTCGGCCACGGAAAGCGATTCGTTCTCCACCAGCCTCAAAATTCGCAGGCGGGTTGGGTCGGAAAGGAGTTTGAGAGATTTCAGCATTGACGCCATGCGCGCGATAATGCATCAACGCATCGCGATTTGACGATACGAAAATTTAAAAAGCAGATGAGCACCTACATATTTTCCTCAGAATCCGTTGGCGAAGGGCACCCAGACAAGGTCGCCGACACTATTTCAGACGCCATCCTCGACGCTTGTTTGGCGTTTGATCCGAAAAGTCGGGTCGCTTGCGAAACCTTCGTAAAGAGCAACGTAGTTGTCGTCGGCGGCGAAATCACCATCCCAAAACTTCAGAATAAGAAGAAGGGGACGACCCAACCGATCGACGAGGTGATCAATCTCGGCAAAATCATTCGCGATGCGGTGCGCGGCATCGGCTACACGAACGATGACGATGTGTTCCACGCGGACAAACTTTTCATCAACAACTACCTAACCGCGCAGAGCCCGGACATTGCTCAAGGCGTTGACGCTAAAGGCGCCGATGGCAAAAAACATGAAGAACAGGGCGCCGGCGACCAAGGAATCATGTTCGGTTACGCCTGCAATGAGACGCCCGAGCTGATGCCTGCGCCGATCATGTTTGCGCACCGCCTGGGTCGCGAGCTGACCCGCATCCGCAAGACGGGCAAGGTTGCTTGGCTGCGTCCCGATGCGAAGTCGCAGGTGTCGGTGGAGTATGTCGATGATAAGCCGACTCGCATTATCAATGTGGTGATTTCCACCCAGCACGCCGACGGCATCGCGCACGCCGAAATTGAAAAGTTCTGCATCGAGCAGGTGATCAAGAAGGTGCTTCCCAAGAACATGCTGACGAAGGACACCGTCTATCTGATCAACCCGACTGGCAACTTTGTCGTTGGTGGCCCGCAAGGGGATAGCGGCCTGACGGGTCGTAAAATCATCGTCGATACCTACGGCGGCACGGGTCGTCATGGCGGCGGTGCTTTCTCCGGCAAGGACCCATCGAAGGTCGACCGCTCGGCTGCTTATATGGGCCGCTGGGTGGCTAAAAACGTGGTGGCGGCTGGTCTGGCCAGTCGCTGCGAAGTTCAGTTTGCCTACGCGATCGGCCACCATGAGCCAGTCAGCGTGCACGTCGACACCTTCGGCACGGGTACGGCCAGCGACGAGAAAATCCTCAAGGCGATCCTTAAAGTGTTTTCTTTCAAGCCCGCCGATATCGTCAAACAACTCAAGCTGCTGCGTCCAATTTATTCGAAGACCACCAACTACGGCCACTTCGGCAAAGATGATAAAGACCTCACTTGGGAAGCCACCGACAAAGCGGCGGCCCTCCAGAAGGCGATCGGCTGATTCCCTAATTTACTAAACCAAACACTACAAAGATGAGCTTCACAGATTACAAAGTTAGAGACCTCGGCCTGGCCGCTTTCGGCCGCAAGGAAATCGAAATTGCTGAGCACGAAATGCCCGGCTTGATGGCCACTCGCGAAAAGTACGGCAAAGAAAAGCCGCTGCAAGGCGTACGCATCATGGGATCGCTGCACATGACGATCCAAACGGCAGTGCTCATTGAGACGCTGGCCGACCTCGGTGCCGAAGTGCGCTGGGTGAGCTGCAACATTTTCTCCACTCAAGACCACGCCGCGGCTGCGATTGCCGTTCGCGATATCCCAGTCTTCGCCTGGAAGGGTGAAACGCTTGAGGAGTATTGGTGGTGCACTTGGAAGGCGCTGGTGAGCCCACAAGGTCTCGGTCCTCAGCTGATCGTGGACGATGGTGGCGATGCGACTCTCCTCATCCACAAGGGCTTCGAAATGGAAAACGGATCCGACTGGATCAGCACTCCATCCGAGAGCCAAGAGGAGCAAGTCATCAAAGATCTGCTCAAGGACATTAAGGGCAAGCAGCCCGGTATTTTCCACGAGATCGTGAAAGAGTGGAAGGGGGTTTCCGAGGAGACCACCACCGGCGTCCATCGTCTCTATCAGATGGCCAAGGCAGGTACGCTGTTGATCCCAGCGATCAACGTGAACGACTCGGTCACCAAGTCGAAATTCGACAACCTCTATGGCTGCCGCGAGTCATTGCTCGATGGTATCAAGCGTGCCACCGACGTGATGATCTCCGGCAAAGTCGGCGTGGTCTGCGGCTACGGCGATGTCGGCAAAGGTTGTGCCCAAGCGCTTCGCGGCGCGGGTGCCCAAGTGGTGGTGACCGAAATCGACCCGATCTGCGCGCTGCAAGCGGCGATGGAAGGCTTCCGCGTGCTGCCGATCGAAGATACCCTCGGCTGGGGCGACATTTATGTCACCACGACTGGCAACAAGGACATCATTCGCCTTGAGCACATGGAGAAGATGAAGGATCAGGCGATTGTTTGTAACATCGGTCACTTCGACAACGAGATCCAAATCGACAAGCTCAACAACGCCCCAGGCGTGGTGCGTGACAACATCAAACCACAAGTTGACAAATACACCTTCCCGACGGGCAACAGCCTATACATGTTGGCTGAAGGTCGTTTGGTCAACCTTGGCTGCGGCACGGGTCACCCAAGTTTCGTCATGTCGAACTCCTTCACCAACCAAACGCTCGCGCAGATCGATCTTTGGAAGAACAGGGACGTTTACAAGGCCGGCCAAGTGACGGTCTTGCCAAAGCATCTCGACGAAGAGGTTGCTCGACTCCATCTCGAAAAAATCGGTGCCAAGCTCACCAAGCTCACGACGGCTCAAGCAGACTACATCGGTGTCTCTGCCGAAGGCCCATTCAAGGCGGATCACTACCGCTATTGAGCCCTGTCCTCCCCCAAACGACCCACTGTGCAAACGGTGGGTCGTTTTTGCGTTATTGCAATGGCGCTTAAAAGTTTACGAATCAGACTGGTAGACGGTGAATTCGATGGTAATCTCCTGCAGTTCATGACGGCCAGTGATACATATAAGCGCATTAAATCTGAGCCCCTGTTGGGCGGTCTAGCCCTATTGCTGCTGCTGTTAGGTTGCTTTTCGGTGCTCAAGCCGTTTTTGACGGCACTGACTTGGGCAATGATCTTGGCGTATGCACTCCACCCCTTGCAGCGGATTTTCACGCGTTGGTTTCGTGGGTCGCGTACATGGGCCGCTTGCTTTGTGACTTTGACGATGACCGTAGTGTTGGCAGGTCCGATTTTTTTGATTGGATTTAGCATCGCACAAGATGGGAAAGACCTCGCCATCGCGACTCGTAAATGGCTGATGGCTGCGCCGGAACGTGCGCCAGCCTGGGTTGGGCAAATGCCCCTGGTCGGTGAACAGCTTTCTGGGTACTGGTCGAACTTTGCCGAAGACCGGAACCGCTGGATCAGCCAACTTGATAAGGAAGTGAAGGCCATCCCACTGCGGCCGCGGATTGTTCAGGAAGGTAGCGAGGGACCTGTCGCTGAGGGGGGACCAACACCTCATGAGGGTCCCGATGAAAAAATGGTGGATGAGGATAAAAAGCTATCATCGACGCATTTCGTCGTGCTGTTCGGCAAGTTTCTGGTTTGGGCGAGGTCTTGGTTGATTGCGGTTGGGCTCGCGGTGTGGTCAGGGGTGACGCAGATTTTGGTGAGTGCTTTTCTAGCGTTTTTCTTGTTGCGAGATGCTCCGATTCTATCGGATCGGCTCGCTGTCGTTATGAATCGGTTAGCAGGCAAGCGCGGCCAACACCTCATCATGGTCGCAGGTGGAACGGTGCGCGGGGTCATTTACGGGATCCTGGGTACGGCCATTGCGCAGGCGCTTGTGGCCGGGGTGGGATTTTGGATCGCGGGCTTGCCGGGAGCGGTTCTGCTTACGGTGCTGACGTTCTTTTTTGCGGTCATTCCTCTGGGTCCGCCGATGATTTGGCTGCCTTCCTCGTTGTGGCTATTTGCTCAAGACAAGACAGGCATGGGGATCTTCATGCTGTTATGGGGAACCTTTGGAATCAGTGGCGTGGATAACTTTTTGCGGCCCTACCTGATCAGCCAGGGCAGCAAGATGCCGTTTGTGTTGATTTTCTGCGGAGTCATTGGTGGAGCTTTGGCCTTTGGTTTGGTCGGCGTGTTTCTCGGGCCCACGCTTCTCGCCGTCGCATTTCGATTGATCGAAGAGTGGTCATCGACAGCGCCTGAATCCGAAGCCGGACCCAACGTAATTTAGTTCAGGATTGCGCGAATCTTCGCGATTAGGCAAATAGTGGCATGGCGGTGAGTCCCTCGGTGTTAGGTAAGGTTCTCGATTGCTTCGAACGAAATTTTCGGGATCGGGGCGAGCTGGGTGCATCGATCAGCATCTGGTGGGACGGCATGGAATTGATTGCCCGTGGCCACGGCTGGTGTGAGCGCGAGCAGCTGCGCCCATGGACCGTTGAGACTCTGGTTCCAGTTTACTCGGCGACGAAAGTTCCCGCAGCAGCAACTTTGTTGCTGGCCTTGGACCATCACGGACTTTCGGCGCAGACTCCAGTGCGCGAAGTCTGGTCGAAGTTTCCCGTCGCTGGGGCGACGTTTTCCCAGTTGCTGTCTCACCAATGCGGTTTGGCCATCTTGGATCAACCGGCGAATGTCTTTGAACATGACGAGGTGGTATCTGCCATCGAGACGCAGGTGCCCGCATGGAACCTTGGAGAAGGGCACGGCTATCATCCGCGAACCTTCGGCGCCCTAACCGATGAGGTGGTGCGGCGTCTCACGGGGCGGACTCTGGGTCGCTACTGGTGCGATAAAATCGCGGATCCGCTGCGCTTGGATTTTTGGATTGGCTTGCCCGAGAGCGAATGGCCGCGCGTTGCGCGATTGTATCCCGGCAAGGCGAGCAAGGACGATCTGGCGGACGCATTCTACCAGCAGCTCACCACGGCGGGAACCTTCACGCGGCGCGCCTTTGCTTCGCCGCGCGGACTGCACGCGATTCATGAAATGAACGAATTCCGTGCTTGGGCTGCGGGCTTGCCTGCGCTGGGCGGGGTGGGGACTGCCTCGGCCATTGCCAAGTTCTATCAGGCAGCCATCGGCGCGATCGACAGCCCCTTATCCTCGGCCGTGAGGCTGGCGCTGGCCAGCACTCAATCCTCAGGCGAGGATCGCGTGCTGCTCCGGCCGACCGTTTTCACCTGCGGAGCCCAGCAAGATCCGCGCGATGAATCGGGAGTCAAAATCCGGCAGATCTATGGCTCGTCGGATTCGGCTTTCGGCCACCCCGGCGCGGGTGGCAGCCATGGCTTGGGCGATCCTGAAACGGGAATCTCCTTCGCCTACGTCATGAATCAAATGGACCTGAGCGTGATGCCGGGGGCGAAGTGCATGGAGATGGTTGGCGCCTTGTTTTCAGAAATTTGACAGAACAAGCGGTACGGGCGTTGTCGCTTGCATAGCCGCTTGACCGATTCCTCACCGGGAATCCATGCTCCGAGTCATGCGAATCCTTACTGGCCTTCAGCCTAGCGGAAAACTTCACGTCGGAAATTTCTTCGGTGCGATGGAGCCTGCGGTGCGACTCCAAGATCGTGGCGAAGCCTTCTATTTCATAGCGGACTACCACGCGATGACCTCTTCGCACAATCCAGCGGCGTTGCGTGAAAATGTCCGCGAGCTAGCCGTCGACTTTTTGGCCTGCGGTCTCGATCCCGCACGGGCGGTGTTTTTTCGACAAAGCGCCGTCCCCGAGGTGAACGAACTGGCTTGGTTGCTCTCCACGGTCTGCCCGATGAGCTTGTTGGCAAAATGCCACTCCTATAAAGACAAGACGGCGCAGGGAATCGCTGCGAACCATGGCCTGTTCGCTTACCCAGTGCTCATGGCAGCGGATATTTTGCTGTACGATTCGAATCAGGTTCCTGTCGGCAAGGATCAAAAGCAGCACTTGGAAGTGACCCGCGATCTCGCCGTGAAATTTAATGAAACCTATGGCGATGGCACCGTGATCCTGCCGGATCCGATCATCCGCGAAGACACCGCCGTAGTGGTCGGGCTGGATGGTCGCAAGATGAGCA
Organism: Verrucomicrobiota bacterium; assembly: GCA_037134575.1. Taxonomy (GTDB): domain Bacteria; phylum Verrucomicrobiota; class Verrucomicrobiia; order Verrucomicrobiales; family Akkermansiaceae; genus Luteolibacter. The sequence continues at coordinate 9,699 of JBAXLW010000047.1, forward strand.
AAAGCTACCACAACACGCTGCCCATCTTTGGAGACGAGAAGCCGTTGAAGAAGCTCGTCATGAAAATCACCACCGACTCGACGCCGGTGGAAGACCCCAAACCGACCGAGGGTTCCACGATTCTCTCGCTCTACAAACTCTTCGCCAGCCCCGCGGATTACGCGACGATGGTCGCGGATTATGAACGAGGCGGCGTGGGTTATGGCGATTTTAAGAAGCGGCTGGCCGATGCGTACTGGGATTATTTCGCGCCGATGCGCGCGCGCCGCACGGAAATTCTGGCCGATCCGGGATGGGTTGATGAGGTGCTTGCCGCCGGCGCACTGCGTGCTCGCGAAGAGGCGGCTAAGGTGCTCGAGAGAGTTCGCCGGGCGGTCGGGTTGATTTGAGGCTTCCAGTAGCCCACCGATTGCGGAACAATGAACGCTTGCCTTGGCGTGTTCGCTCATGAATGGTGGCTAGGTCGTGTCTTCTTTGCATCGCAAGCCAATCTGGCTCATTCCTAACTTGTTGAGCCTCGATGCTCCGCTGGTTGCCGTTGCTTGGCTGCATATCTTTGCCAAAACCTGGCGCGTAAATTACCTGCCGTGGGTCGCGTACCTGTCTCTTGCACTCGTGGTCTGGGTGATTTACGTCACCGATCGATTGATCGATGCCTCCACTCAGCAAGGTGATGCCAGGAAACTGCAGCTTCGCCACGATTTTCACCGCAAGCATCAGCGCGTTCTTCGTGCGCTGGCGGTAATGGCTGGGGGGCTGGCGTTGGTTCTTGTCGTCAAAGGAATGCCGGTCTCGATTTATAGCTATTCCATCGTTGGCGGCATCATCATCGCAGGCTTTTTTGCGTTATCGATTTTTTCAACGCATGAGCCAAATGAAATCCCCTACGCCAAAAATATTTTAGCGGGGCTCGCATTCGCCTACGGCACGGCGATTCTTGCCTTTGCCTTCACCGGCTTCGATCTGCGGGAGCTGGTTCAATCGCGCGAGCTCATTTGTTTTGCGGTCCTTTGTGTGCTCAATATATCAGCAATCGACCTCTGGGAGCATGCCGGTCGTTCGCGTGATCCCGAGGTCAGCGCCACCGATGAACTCGCGCTCACTCTACCGTTGACTCTGTTAGGTGCGGCCTCGCTCATTTTTGCAGTGCAAGACCATGAGCTGACTACTCGGCCATTCTTCTATGCGATTTTGACGGGTGCGGGCTTGATGTATGTTCTGAACCGCAATCGCTCACGATTCCAGATGGATGCACTGCGGGTCCTGGCAGATGTTGCATTGCTGGTGCCATGGATCGTGTTCCTTGCTTCGTCGCGATCCGCGTCATGATCCGTGCTTGCAGTTTCGATTTTGGTTACTACGCTCATTGTGCCAATGATCCAATCAGCCACTAAAATCAAAAAACCTGCATTTATCATTCTCGGAGCACCCGGTTCTGGGAAAGGCACTCAAGGTAAGATCCTGGGCCGGGTCCCTCGATTTGTTCACTGCGCTTGTGGCGATGTGTTTCGTTCGCTCGATACCCGCACGGCCATCGGCAAACAATTTGTCGAGTACTCAAGCCGCGGTGAGTTGGTGCCTGATGAGCTGACTATCGAATTGTGGAAGGCCCAGATCGACAATCTCAGCGACTCCCACCTCTATAAACCCGACATCGACTTCCTGGTTCTTGACGGCATTCCCCGCAATGTTCGTCAGGCGGAGATTCTCACCCGTTATTTGGAGGTACACCAAGTCTTTCACCTCTCCTGTCCCAACCGCAACGAGCTCGCACGTCGCATGCGCAAGCGGGCGCTCAAAGACAACCGCATCGACGACGCCAGCGACAAAATCATCGACCAACGCATCGCCACCTACGAAGCCGAGACCAAGCCAATCTTGGATTTCTATCCCGATGATCGCATCACCACGATCGATGCGACTCAGCCGCCCGTGAAGGTGCTTGCGGAGATGATCCACTGCATTACCCAATTGCCGGTCTATCATCAGATGGCGCAAGGCATCGCTTGATCTGATCTTGCCATGCGGCTCATCTTTATTGCCACTGGCGACATCGCGCTGCCTTCGTTTCGTTATTTGCTGGAACAGGGTCCGCGCCCGATCGCCTTGGTGACGCAACTGGACAAACCCGTCGGCCGTCATCAAACGCTCACGCCGCCCACGATCAAAGTGGAGGCACTGGCAGCCGGCATCCCCGTATTTCAGCCAGAGAAAATCGGTGATATTGCCGGGAAACTGGCCGCCATGGAACCTGAGGTTCTGGTTGTCATGGCCTATGGCCAAATCCTGCGGCAAAACGTTCTCACCCTGGCCAGCAAGGCGATTATCAATCTTCATGCATCGCTGCTGCCGCGTTTCCGCGGTGCCGCTTGCATCCAAGCCGCCATTGATGCCGCAGATCGTAAAACCGGGGTCACTGCGATGCACGTGGTGCGCGAACTGGACGCTGGCGACATCATTCTGGCGAAATCCATTCCCATCGCTGCGGATGAAACCGGAGGTACTCTCCACGATCGTCTCGCCGAACTTGCGCCCTCGGTCATGGCGGAAACCTTATCCCAACTTGCGGCAGGCACCGCGACGAGGGTTCCTCAAGAGGCAGCCGAATCATGCTATGTCTCAAAGCTCGAGCGCGATCAGGGGCGGCTTGATTGGTCGCAACCTGCGACCGCCCTCGAGCGCAGGATTCGCGCCTACGATCCATGGCCCGGCACATTCACAGTTGCCACAGAGGCCGGCCACAGCCGACGCCTGAAAATTTTCCCGCCGACCACCGTGGTCCATCAGTCACTCGCCGCAGGCGAGGTCGCCGTGATTGACGACCAGCTCGTCATTGGCTGCGGCAAGGACGCGCTCCGGATCGAGACCGTGCAACCGGAAGGCGGTCGCAGAATGTCTGCCAGAGACTACCTGCGAGGGCGACAACCCACGGCGCTCGGGTGATCCAAGGCATCAGTGAAGTCATTTGAGAATTTTTGTCCTTTGCCTCATCGCGATTAATCGTGAATCTAGTGGCAATGTTTTCAGTAGCCGGAGTCATTGCCAGTTCGGTGGTAAATATTTCGCCGCTGTTTGCCTTGCTGACTCTGGTGTTGGTATTGGCGGTGATGATTTCACTGGTTCTGGTGAAGTTTAAACAAAGCCTGCTCGTGGGCTATTTGCTCAGCGGGGTGTTGATCGGCAACTGTGGACTGCTTTGGTTCACCGGCTTGGACAAAGGCGATCCGGTAATCACCAACTTTGCTGAAATCGGAGTGATTCTCCTGATGTTTACGCTGGGAGTCGAATTTTCACTCAGTGAGTTCAAGCATCTCTGGCGCCCGGCCTTGGTTGGCGGTGGGTTGCAAGTGACGATCACGGCTGGGATTGTTGGATTGTTAGCTATGGCATGGGGACTGCCCAAAGCAGACAGCATCGTGTTAGGCATCGCGGTGGCGTTGAGCTCAACCGCGGTGGCGATGATGTCGTTTCATGCGATGGGCCAGCAGAACAATCCTGGCGCCCGGGCCAGCCTGGGCGTCGCGCTATTTCAAGACGTTTTGGTGATCGTGTTTTTTTTGGTGATGCCCGCGCTGTATGGCGGCGGTCAGGGTTCAGTGGCGTCTCAGATCAGTGTGGCTTTGGGTAAGGGCGGCTTGTTTTTAGTGGGAGCATGGCTGCTGGGGCGCTATGGCCTCACCCCCTTGCTCAATGCTGTGGCTCGCACGCGCAGTCGCGAGTTATTCACCCTGACGGTGATCGGGCTTTGTGTGGGCGTGGCTTTTGCCGGCGGGGCTTTGAATCTGTCACTTGCCTTGGGCGCTTTCGCTGCTGGACTGGTGGTCAGCGAGTCGATTTACAGTCACCGGATTCTTTCCGACATCCTGCCGTTCAAGGATCTCTTTCTGGCGATTTTTTTCATCTCGGTCGGCTTGCTGATCGATCTGTCGGTGATCGCTTCGGATTGGGAGCGGGTCTTGTTAGGCAGTGGGGTCATTCTACTCCTCAAGAGCGGGATTGTTTTTGCCGTCTTGAAATGGATCAAGCTGCCGGGGAGATCGGCGCTGCTAGCGGCGGGCAGCCTGGCCAGCACAGGGGAGTTCTCGCTGGTGCTCATCGGCAAGGCGGGCGGCTATCGGCCATTTGATCCGAGCATGGAGCAAATGCTTCTCGTCTGCACGGCCGTGACGATGGCGGCAGTCCCAACCTTGATGCGCTTGGCACGGCCTTTTGGGGCTTGGCTGGAAAAAAAGGGCATCTTCAAGGCTCACCAACTGCCGCCCGAGGCGATGAGCTCGTCCAAGGCCATCAAGCGAATCTCTGATCACGCGATCATCTGCGGCTACGGCCCGGTCGGCCGGTCGCTCAATGAGGCTCTCAAGCGCTGCGGCGTGGACACGCTGGTGATGGAGCTTAACTCCGACACCGTCCGAGAATTGAAACGCGACGGCCAGCCTGTGCTCTTCGCGGATGCGGCGCACCCAGAGGCACTCGATCTCGCCGGTATTGAGCGGGCGCGTTTGGTGGCGTTCACCTTTCCTGCGGTGGCTGCGACTTGTGCCGCCGTCCCTCTGGTGCGGGAAAGAAATAGCGGAATCTGCATATTCGGCAGGGCGAAATTTCCCGGCGAGGTCATACGCTTGCGCGAGATGGGCGTCCAAGTCATCCACGACGAACGCGAGAGCGCAGTGGCCATGGTGCGGGCCGCCATTTCCTCTTATGAGCGTGCCGACATCAATCCCGAGGAAATCGTCGGACAGACGATGCCTGTGCATTGACTATCGATTCGCGTGATCCGAACCACGAAACTCACGAAGAGCACGAAAGAATGAAAAGTGGTGGAAACGGTTGCGCCTGACCGATCCATAAATTTTCTAAAACCAGCCCTTCGTTGATTTTTCGTGCGATTTCGTGTTTTTAGTGGTTTCCGTTTTCTTCTCTGAGCTAAGAATCTGCGTGTGACACTACTCTTGGCAATCGAATCTTCCTGTGACGAAACGGCGGTCGCGATTGTTCGCGGCTCGGTCGGTCAGGCGACGGAAGTGCTGGCGTCGGAAATTTCCTCGCAGATCCCGCTGCACCGCGAACACGGCGGGGTGGTGCCTGAGCTGGCTTCCCGTAATCATTCACTTCACCTGCGCGGCCTGGTGGAAAAGACGCTGGCGGATGCAGGCGTTGCCATGGCGGAGATCGATGCATTTGCCGCCACCACCGGTCCGGGGCTGGCGTCCTCGTTGCTGATCGGCAGCACGGCGGCCAAAGCCATGGCCTGCGCGGCGCGGCGACCCTTCCTAGGCATCAACCATCTGGAAGGCCATTTGCTGTCGCCGTTTCTCGATCAAACCGCGGTTCCACCGCACGTAGCGCTGATCGTTTCCGGCGGTCACACGTTGCTGTTGGATGTCGAAGGTCCAGGTCGCTATCAGAAACTGGGCAGCACCCGCGACGACGCGGCGGGAGAGGCTTATGACAAGGTTGGCAAGATGCTAGGTCTGCCTTATCCCGGCGGACCCGAGATCGAAAAAGTCGCACGCGGCGGCAATCCGCAAGCCTATGATTTCCCGCGCTCGATGCTGCACGAACCGCACCTCGATTTTTCGTTTTCGGGATTAAAAACGGCGGTGCTGTACACCCTGCAAAAGGAAAAAGGCGAGCTGCCGCTGGCGGATCTAGCCGCTTCCTTTCAACAGGCGGTGATCGACATCCTCGTGCAAAAGACGCTGCGCGCCGCCCAGCAGACGGGCCGCCGGAAAATCGCTTTTTCAGGCGGTGTCAGTCTCAATCAGGCCTTGCGTCAGGCGTTCCAAGAGGCAGGCGACCGCGCGGGCTTGGAAATCGCCGTCGCCTCGCCCGTGTTTTGCACGGACAACGCGGCGATGATCGCCTTTGCCGCGCTGCTGCGCCACCTTGCGGGCGAGAGCTCGCCACTGGACGGGGACATTCATCCCAATTTGCCGCTGGTCTAACCCATCACTTTGGAGTAACAACAAAAGGACCCCGCGATGACTTATCAAACGCTCGTTTTCGATTTCGATGGCACTATCGCTGATACTCTGGGCGAGACGCGTCGCATTTTCAACCAGATCGCGCCCGACTACGGCATCCGCCAAGTGGAAGAACAGGAGCTCGATTCGCTCCGCCATCTTTCACTCAAGGAGTTGCTCGATCATCTCGAAATCCCCAAATGGCGCGTTCCGACTCTGATTTCGAGGGGGACCAGCATCTTGCGCGGCAACATCGCGCAGCTGCCTTTGATCGACGGGATGGGGGAGATCATTCTCGAGCTGCGCCGCCACGTGCGCAGCCTGGGCATTCTCACCTCGAACAGCACCGCCAACGTCGATCTTTTCCTGCGGACTCACGGACTGCGCGATCCGTTCGACTTCATTTCCTCCACCTCCAAGCTCACCGGCAAGGCCAAGCACCTCAAAGCCATCCGCAAGACCTTCTCACTGGAGCCTGATGAAATGCTCTACGTTGGCGACGAGTTGCGCGACGTGAAGGCTTCGCAAAAGGTCGGTATTCCCATTGCTGGGGTCACTTGGGGCTTTAATTCGCGCGAATCGCTGGCAGCGGCAGAGCCGGATTTCCTATTTGACCAACCTTCAGACTTCATGAGCCTGTTAGCCAGGCCTTGATCCGGCGCGGGGAATTATCTCCGCTCCTCCCTAGGCGGGTTGACACCGGTGGGGTCGGGTGGCCAACCTCCCACCATGTCGGATGAGCCATCGCCCAGTGAAAATCAAACCGCGCCAGAACCCGTCGCCGAGCCATCGGCCGCGGCCGCCACAAAGTCGGGCATTTCGTCCACAGTCGCCTTGATCGGTGTCGTCTTGGCCCTGGCGGGCGTTCTTCTCGCGACTGGATTCAAAAACCAGTTCAAGTCGGCCACCACCGACCCCGCGCTACTCGCCACCCTGCAGGCCGAGGCCAATGCCTTGCACAGCGAGTACAACCACGAACGCATCGCCATGGGCCTACGCCCGCTCGAAGGCGCTGCCGAGCCGATCGAAGCGATCGCCACCCGCCTCCAAAAAGACATGGACACCTTCGTCGCACTCGCTGGCAGTTACCAAAAAATGCTCGGTGAAAAGGAAAGCGAGCTGACCGCCAGCAACTCCCAACTGCTCCGCAGCGAGCAACAGCGCCAGACCCTCACCGACGCAAACGCCAAGCTCCAAGCTGACCTCAAGCGCGGCTCACTGGGTGGCGCCGAGATCGAGGTCCTCGTACACGACCTACAGGCGGCCAAATCCCAGCGCGACTCGATCGCCGCCGAACTGGCCACCGCCCGCCAGAAAATCGAAGCCATGAGCACCGGTGCCACCGCCGAAGATTTTGCCGACCTCCAGCGCCGACTCGACGAGACGCTGCGCGCGAAGGAATTTTTCGAAGCCCGTGCCAAAACACTGGAATCCGAAGCTTCCAGAGCCAAATAATTGGCGAGTCCGGGTGATCTTACGAAATTAACCGCTTTAGGGTCAGAATCCTCATGGATTCCGAGCCCTGAAGGGGTAGGAGTGCGACGACAATCGCAAAGAGTGTGATCGTGGTGCCGAAAATTAACACCGGGGTGTTAAAGAGAAACACTGGGGTGTTGAAGACATGGCACGTGGTGTTAAAGACATGGCACGTGGTGTTGAAGACATGGCACGTGGTGTTGAAGACATGGCACGTGGTGTTGAAGACATGGCACG
>JBAXLW010000048.1:0-17032 GCA_037134575.1 Verrucomicrobiota bacterium
GGCGCACTGATGGACGAGCTGCTGCATGATCCTGCGCCGGGCGCGCGCTTTGCGCTGGATCGGCTGGCGCGAATACTGGCGAAAAAGGCAGCAGCCTTGGTGCTGCCACGGCTAGCCGAGACGCAACCTCTGCTCACCGAGTTGTTTACCTGCGAGCTACCGTATTGCGCGGCCGATGGTCGCCCGACTCTGACAGAATTCAGCATGAAGGAGCTGGATCGACGCTTTGGAATCAGCAAGTGATCTTCGCTGTATTTTAAGTGATAGTGATTTATATCAAAAAAATCTAATAGATTAGTTTTATCTTGTTTTTAACTTAAAACGACTATTACCTTTAGTCATAGTTTAAGGAGGTAAAGAGGTTTAACTCCCTCTTTCCGAAACAATGAAAACCGCATGGATTATTGCTGGGGTTGTCGGTTTGGCTTCGTGGGAGATTGCGGCAGGCGCCCGTCTGTCGGATCGGTTGTTGATTGCGCATGAAGAATTTCTGCAAGACCGGCGCGAGATACTGCCGAGCCTGAGCGATCCCTACGGGGTGCCTGCGGCGGCACGGGTGGTGATCGAGCGGCCGCGCGACAAATTCCGCACGCCGTCTGAGTGGCGGCGCAACGTGGTGGCAACCGTGTTTTGGGTCGGAGAGATGCCGGGAGAAAACAACCCCACGCCGAACACGAAGAGCGCGTGGGATCCCAACTGGGAAGCAAATTTCGGCGGTTACGATCACCCTGACCACCGCAACGGTTACCTACCCGCCGGTTTCACGCCCGCGCTCAATCCGTTCTACATCGCCCTGCCCTACAACGACGTCATCCGTGGCGGGCTGCATCGGCCGGAGGCCTCGGAGGTGATTCCGTGGTTCTGGCAAAGTTATCGCGGCGATGGCATTTCGGTCTGCCGCGGACGCTGGGTCGCGATTCACCATGCGGGAAGAGTTTGCTACGCCCAGTGGGAAGACGTGGGCCCGTTTGAAATCGACGACTGGGCTTATGTTTTTGGCCGGGAATCCCCGCGCCCGAACCGCAATCAGTCGGCAGGCATCGATCTGAGCCCCGCGGTCCGCGACTATCTACATTTCCGCAGCGGCGACACCGTCGAGTGGCGATTCGCCGATAAACGTGAAATCCCGAACGGGCCGTGGCGCAACTGGTTCCGCGTGTCCGCCCAGACTCCCCCCTAAAACCACCACTCGAAACCGCATCCATTGTTATTAACTCCAACAACAACCACCATGAAAACCAACCCATTTGCCACCCTGTCGGCAGTGGTGATGACCTTGGGATCTTTCGCGTTATCACCCGCCACCGCCCAAACTATTCCAGCGATTCCTGCCGGCAGCTTAACCGCGTTCCCAACGGTCGTCCAAACAGGAACTAAACCGACACTGACTTGGAAAATTAGTTATCCGTCTGTCATTAAAGACTACGTCACCATTGACTCAAGTTCCACTTCAGCATCCACAGTGACGCCGAAGCAGACTCTCTATGCTGACGTAAGGATTCTGGGTGCCGGAGTAACAGCCAGTTACGCAGGAGGATCCTACGCCTTTGTTCCAACTGAGGCTGTGATGAGTTATGGTAGCACCTCATCTTCTTCGTACAAAAGAATATTCTACGGTACCAATCTCAATGTGAATCCGAATACAATCGTATCAACATCCGGGATCCTCACGAATTCAAAGGTGGATATCAATAAGCCTCTTAGATTCGGGGGAAGATACTACTACAACAACCAGTGGGGAGCATTTTACAAATCGAGTGACGGAACTGATAACGTAAGAACATTAGTCAACGGGGATATTCCGCCATCCAACATCCCGGCCTATAATGCCCCATCTCTTGAAAGCTTTCTTCGTCCCTATTTGGATTCAACAGGACGCGTCAAGATCGGCCCCATGGACGTAATCGTCTTCATGGAGCTAACCCACTCGGCCGCTCAAAAATCAAATCCTGGATATGATCTTCAGGATATGGTCATATTAGTAACCTTCCGCACGAATTGAAATGAATAGAATCACAACCATCCACGCGCCTCGAATTAGCATAAAATTCATTGCTCTCTTAGGCTTAAATGTGCTCGCGGTAGACTTACACTCGCAGCCTGAGAAAAAACAGATCATGCACGATTCGGTGACACATGAGCAGCTCAGTGCTGCTCTACGAGGATCAGTTCAGAAAGATCCGATGAAATCACTCAAAACCGAAATGGGGGCAGACCCATCAGTGGTCAATCGCCCGCAAGATCTTATCAGCCAGTCTGACGTTGTTTGCTTTGGTGGATACGCAACACTCGTTCCGAAAGGCGCAATTCTTCAGATTCCGAAAAATTTCAAAGATCGAATTCACATTCAACCAGGGGTTCAAATCCAAAGCTGGAGCGATTTTTATGCTGCCAACCGCGGATGGATTACTGCGGTCGAAGTCAGCAGAGTCCAAGCAGAAGGTAACAAACCTATTTCACAGGACACACACAAGCAAATGGTGAAAAGCGGCAACCTGATCGTAGCAACATACCAAGGTGGTCCGATTTCAGTATTACCTCTCAAACATACCGAAGCATCCAACAAGACTCAGCCATGAAAAAATTCATTCTTCAAACTGCTGCAATACTGAGCGCCACCCTTGCTGTCGCATCAGCAACTGAGACCACATACACAAACTTTATCCGACAAATTCAACTCCCGACCGGTGTTCAATACGATGCCTCAGTCGCTACGAGTGGAGAACAATTGTCACCACTTGAGATTAATCCGGGTGGGGCTCGCTTTGAATTATGGACCGTAAAATCTTCCCCGTTAACGAATTACCTGCTGGATACCCGATACGTCGGAGCGTATGTACCGATTGCCCAAGTTGTCATTGATTGCGAAGACACCTACGGAAAAGATCTAACTAATATAGGTCCTGTACCGAGCAACATTCCAGCTATGATTCGACGGACTCGAGCGGATCGTCCATTCAGCGTCTATATCACCACCAGCGGATTGCTCAGTGGAGCCACGGATCCAGCCGCTTCTAAAAGTGTGAAGCTACTACGCCACGTTCAATCTTACGGATTAGCAGGCACGGGGGTGATCCTAGATCGTACTCAGGCGACCCTCTTGTCACAGGCTTCGATCAACGCCAACGGAGTCCAAACGTTGGCCTATACATTGAACTCCATTCCTGGTTCAGACCGCACGAAAGTTCGCGGCGAAGAGCGATTTTCTGTCTTTTCGCTTGCCGACTACCAGGCGCCGGAATCTCAGTTGGCATCACAATTCATTCAAGTGTGGCCTGTCGCCGACGGGGCCATTTCTGGCATCACTCAGAACCAATCGATCCGATTCTCAATGCCTCAAGTAACATTGACGTTGAATGATTTATATCCCGACTCACGAACTTATGCTCAAGTTTACCGTGGGGAGCCTCAGCTAGGCACTACGGGCACAATCGTGCCAGGATCTCACCAGATCATCAATGACTCAGTACCTCAAAGTCGCGTTCTGACATTGATGAATTATGATGACACCTTTGATAGTGACGGGCGCTGGACGATGGAAATCCTCACCGTCACCCCATTCGGCGTGGATCGCTTGGCTCATGTCAGCTTCACCCTCGACCGGACCATTCAATTAAACGGCTCCTTCAACACGATCGAATGACTCACGGGGCACTCAACGATTCAACCCGCAGCGGATCATTTCGGTAGATGATGGAAAACTTGGAATCCTTGGACTTGCGCAAAAGATCCTCCACTTCAGTGAAAGCCAGTAGGAGGAATATCCCTTTCACAGGCTCCCGATGAAACGACTGAATTCGCGTTACAAATTGGTCTTCCACCGTCCGGCTCAGCTGGTTGGTCAGGAGCGGGCCGTGCTGGGCAATCACTTGTTTTTTCAGGGCCTCGAAGCGAGATTCCATCAAGTCTGCCGAGGCGTCGGGATCAAAGTAGTGAATGGTGAGCTCGTAAAGTTTTCCGCTCATGAAGCGCCCCTCGACCGCTCCGGCCTGCGTCTCTGGCAGCAAACCTTTTCGGGGCTGGATGCGCAGAATCCGCAGGTTCGGCTGATCGGCTGGCATCGAAATGGTGACGTCCAAAGTCTGGCGGGTGGCCCACGACAGCAGCATCTCTGGCGAGTCGCCCCAGTGCAGCCCGTAGGGTGGTTCGAAAACGGTCTGGGCAAAGACCTGCCCACCCGCCAGCAGCAGGGCGGCGATAAGGATCAAACGGCGAGCGGAACGGACCATGGTGCAAAAGTCACGCCGCTTCGGCCATTTCGCAAGGCGGGATCCTTGCGCCGTGGTTTTGTGATGGTGGAGGCAATGATGTCGCTATCGATACTGACTGTGCTTGGCCTAGTCCTGCTGAAACTGTCTCTCAATATTCTGAATCCACGCCAATGGACTCTTCAGCAAACGGTGACGGACGCCTACATGACCTATGAGCGCGCCTACGCGGAGCGGATTCCTTTCGAAAATCTCTTAGCCAGTGATTCTCCATGGCCCGCCTATCCGACCATAACAGCCACTGCGGTGGAGGTGGGCCGACTCCCTCGTGGAATACCGATCACCGGAACCGTGACGCGGACCCGCCTCCCGGACGCGGAAAACTATCCCAGCGACGGTGGTGCCGGCACGGTGGCAAGCAATCCCGCGGCGATGAAGGTGTGGAAGGCTCAAAGCATCTTAACCTATCAGATCGGCGGCCGCAACTACGCCAAATCCCGTACCGTCCTGCGCTCGCAATGAAAGCCATTCTCCCACGCATCCGCCGCGGCTTCACCTTGGTTGAACTTTCGATCGCGATCCTCATGGGCTTGATGACCGGCTCAATGATCCTGGCTCTTTTCAACCAGCAACTTGCCTTCCTCGGCCTCTACAAATCCCAGAGCTTCCTCACCGACGAGGCGCCGCTGGTCAGCCTGTATGTGAGCCGCTTGGTGGGCTGCGCCGATCGCTTCCGCTTGCACGATTCAGTCTCGGACGCGCTTTCTGGAATCAATCCCCGACTGACGGCATCTCCTGTGGTGGTGCTAAACTTCCGGCAGCCCGACGGCACGATGCGGGCGAGCCTGCTGTCGTTTGAAAACCGAGGCACGGGTGCTGCGCTTTACGATTATGTAGTCCCCGTCAGCGGCGTCTTGGGTGAGCCACAGTGGGCGGTGACGAAGGCGCCCAGTAATGTGTTGTTTTCGATGGAGCAGGGGGTGCTGCGGATGACTCTCACCGGGCCTGGTGGCGAGCAAATCACCTATTCGGGAACCATGCAGCAATGAAAACGACACCGAACAGATCGCGACGGGGCGGCTATATTTCCTTCGTGCTAGTGCTCGCCACCGGCACGATTCTTACGCTGCTGACGATCTATATCTACCGCCGGGCGATTGCCGCTCAAGCGGTGCAGGCGCAGGTGCAGCTGCGGGTCGATTACAGCGAGAAAGAAGCGGCGATTTTGCGGTCGATTGTCGCCATCGTTCCCAACCGCGCGATCCGCGCGATGCAGTCAGGTTCGAATTCTAACACGACGGTCAGCAACCCGCTCCGCTGGCAGGACATCTTCACCGAATCGCTGGCGTCGGCCAACGCGCGGACATCGATTTCAAGTAATCTCGCGGCATCACTCAACCTCCCGAATCTGCGGATTTCGAACACAGGGGACTCGGCCCTCGACACGCCAAACCGGATCTTCGCCGCGATTCCGCCGGAGACCGGCTATGTCTCGGTCGGCATCAATCGCAGCCTTGGCAGTGGCTACCCGCCGCCCCTGACGTCGAACGACTCCACCACTTCCGCCCGTGATCTGATCTATCCGATTCTTTCGAGTAGCAAAGTCTACGGCAGTCTGGCGCAAAGCGGGGTCGGACTCTCGGTGTCCACCTATCCGAACTTCAACCTGCTCAAATACCCGCAAATCAATTTCGGCTACGCCCAGCCGGGTGACGACTTCGTGGCCAAACGCAATTGGTGGGCCTTCTCCGTTAACCTAGCCGATCATGATGACGACAAGACCTTCCTTGCTCACAGCAAGCGAAACTATGTGTTGTCGATTTATGAAATCCCCTCGCAGTTAGCGATCTCGGCGTCCTCCTTCATGTCCTTTGGCCAATACGCATCGGGCGATGCCTGGCAGAACGTGACGATTGATGGCGGAGTCTTCGCCGGCAAGGCGGTGATGGAAGGTCATACCTCGATCAATGCGCTGGCCAGCCGCCGCGGGATCAGTCTATCGAGCGGTAGCAGCATTGGCGGGCAGAGCTTCACCGCTAGCCCATTCACTCCTGGCATTCGGGAGGCCTATCAGCTCACGCAGGGGACGTTCTTTCCCGTCTCACTGGCCTCCGAGAGCGGCCGCGCTGCCTTCATCCCGATCAACCGCGGGGCGGATTTTTTCGACCGTTTCGCCCACGATCCTGAATCGAATGTGTTATCCACCACGAGCTGGAACAACTACTCCATCGGTGCGCTGCAGTGCGCCATGCGGCTAGACGTCACGCAGGTGCAAAGTTCCAGTAACTCCACCCCGACGATGCTGCGGTTTGGATATTACATCCCGAACGGCAACCGCGCCTCCATCAACTTGCCGCTCACTTCAGAGGTGATGCCCAGCCTTCCCGCGGGCTATGTCAAAGTCTGCAACGAAAACCAAAGCTATACCTTTTCGGATTCCGTGGATGTCGCCTACGGGGCGAGTGGTGGCTACACCTTCAGGCAGGGACTTGCTGGGGCGATCAGTTTCAACAACGCCACTTTCGGCGATCCCTTGGTGGGTACTCTGAAGGCGGGCTATTGGCGGCCGCGGTCGCCGTTTGAAGTCAGAGCGCTGCCATCGGGCAATCGCTGCATTGCCGTGTACCCCCAGCGGATCCCCGCCTTGCTTGCAGCGATGGGCGCGGCAAGCCCTGCCATCAACCACTCGCTCGTCGTCAATGTCGACTACTCGGTGACCGGATTGAATAGTCCCCTCATGAGGCCATCCATCCCATGCACCGACAACGACTATGGATTGATCCTCAGCGAATGCGCCGATCTAACGGCATTCACCAAAGGATTCTCGCTGGTCACGAATCTGCGACTCTACATCGGCGATGATTTTAACGTCGTAGCAGCCACGCCACCTTCGGGTTACACCCCAAGCGGCACCTATTATCCGCCTTGCTCATTGTTCGCGCCGGAGAGGAGATACGGAGTCGATGCCGATCCATTCGCCGTGGCTCTCAGCGGGCAGATTGGTTCGCTCGCCAGCGATTCGGAGATCAATCCAGTGCGACCCTTGGATTCCAAAAATCTTAGCGGCACTGCGATGGCCGCCAATCGAATCAGCGTCAACCTGCGACCGATTCATCATCCAGCGGAATTGCCGCCGATAACGATGATGAACTGGCTGATCCTCCTTGAAGAACGCCGCAACGAATTCAACTAACGGCCGGGACTTACTCCTCGACGTAGAGGATGCGTGCGCAGTCTTCGCACTGGGCGATTTCCCTGCCGGACTGGGCTTTCATCACCGTGGAGGCGATGAGTTTCATGTGGCAGCCCTCGCACTTGCCGTCGCGCATCGGCGCGACCGCGCGTCCGTCCTTGGTTTTCATCAACCGCACATAAAGCGGCATGAGGCTATCCGGCACATTCGCGGCGAGTTTTTCGCGTTGTGCGAGAACTTCAAGGCGCTCGGCATCCGTCCGCGCATGGCGCTGGGCGATCGAGGCGAGGTCTTCTTCGACTAACTTGTGGGTTTGGACCAAGGTAGCTTCTGCGGCTTGCTGGGCCTTGCGGAAACTGTCGACCTCGTCCATCGCCTCGAGCTCCTTGGTTTCAAAATCGTCCAACTCCTTTTCGTAGCGGACGATTTCATGGCCCAATGCCACAAATTCCTCGTTTTTGCGGGTTTCGAATTGCTGCAATTTCAGGCGCTTGATCGTCGTGCGGCGCGTCTCGGCGTCGAGTTCGATTTTTTTCACCCGCAGTTCGCAGTCGATCAGTGCCTGATGGGCGCGGGCCACGGCGGACTGGTCGCCCGCGAGTTTTGCTTTCGCCCGTGCTTCGTCCTGTGGCAGTTTTTCGAGATCCTTGGCCAGCGCTAACAAGCGGCGATCACGGTCTTGGAGAATGAGCAGCGCGCGAACTTCATCTTGCATGGCTCTTGATTAAACGGCCCGCTGCTCCTTCGCAAGGATTGCTTGCAGCAGCAGGTTAGATTTCCACGCTTTAGGATTTGAAATCTGGAAATTCCGATCATTCTTCCCCCATGTCAGACAGTCGCTTGTCCATTCCCCAATACGCCATGGCGCTCGCTCATGTTGCCAGCCTGCGGTCGGAAGATCCCTTTCGCAAAGTCGGCGCGGCCGCGCTGGACTTCGACAACCGGGTCATCGGCACCGCCTACAACGGTCTTGCGCCGGGCTATAATCCGCCGCTCGGATTTTGGGATGACCGGGAAGCGCGGCAGAAATTCATGCTCCACGCCGAGGTGAATCTTTGTAGCCTGTTTCGCCGCGGCGAGGCAAAGATCGTCGCCACCACCACCATGCCCTGCACCGCCTGCATGCAGACGCTTTGCGCCTACGGTATTAAGGAAATTTACTACCGCGACATCTACAATGTCTCTGACGCGCCCGAGATCGCAGCGCTCTATCAGGTCAGGCTGGAGCAGGTGACCGACTACCCGCTCGCGCTTTGAAGTCGGACCGGACAGGGATTAAGCGAGCGGCTGCACGTTTGGCACCGATGGGCCACTGGCTTGGGCAAAGTGTGTCTTCGCCCGCGGCATCAGGGTGCCGAGTATCAAATCGGCGAGTGGCAGGACCACGTTGAAGTTTTTGTGCATGTAGCGGTGATGCAACAAATGGTGGCCATTGAGCTTGCGGAACCACCAAGGCTTTTCAACCCGGCGTGCCTTCGGCAAATGCATGCACCAATGGATGTACTCGTAAAAGCAGTAGTAAAAGGCGAAGGCGCTGGCGCCACCGATCACAAACGCCCACTCCCCAGTCAGCCAGGAGAGCAGCGCAAAAGGGATTGCGCCGAGGATGATCAAGACAGGACCATTCCACCAAGCCATCGGGATGGTCTCCTTATCCTTCTCGTCGAGGAGGTGGTAAGTGCGGTCAGCCTTGAAGGTCTGGTGATGGACCACAGCGTGCGCCTGGAAGGCGTAGCGGAAGTTCCAAACCGGGCGATGCATCACGTATTTGTGAAGCGTCCATTCGAAAAACGAGGCGAATACAATGCCAACGACAAGGCCCGCGAGGCACCAGAGGATGAATAAAGTCATAAGGTTAGTGGAGACTGGGTTACCAGACGGGCGGTGAGGTATACCCCTCGACGGCCACTGGCAAGCGCGATCGTCACTTCACAACCCTGCCGCCCAGCGAGAGAATGCGGGCATTGCCCTTGGCCGCCTCGGCTTCGGGGATGTTGCCGTCGCGGACGTACATCTGGGAAAGGCTGGTCCAGGCGAGCAAGTCGTTGGGCTGGAGTGTGACCGACTGGAGGCCGCAGCCGATGGCTTCCTTGACGTGGCCGGTCTTGAGTAGGGCCATGCCGAGCGCGTGCCAGCCGTCGAAAAACGCCGGATCGATGGCGACGCAGCGACGATACAGCGCGATGGCTTCATCGAATTCGCCAACGGCGAGGTGGCCATTGGCGTCGTCGAACAGTTCTTGGATGTCTTCGCAAGCGGACATGGGAAAAGGGCGGGTGGTGTTTGCCCTTACCGGACCGTGCTTTAGGATCAGCGCTTGTCGAGTTGCTCGACCTTCGCGGCCTCGGTGCGGGCGGCGATCCACGACATGAATGCAATGGTTTCGTTTTCGCTGGCGCGAGAGGCGACTTCGCTGTCGATGGTGGCTGCGGCGTCGGCTTTCTTGATCACTTCGCGTTTGGCGACGTAGAGGATGAAAGAGCGATCCGCTTCATTGATCACATCGGTGAGTGTGCCGGGATCGACGTTGCGGGCAACGGTGAAGAGGTTCTTTGGTTGCGTGGCTTCCTCAGGTTTCGAGGTGCTGGTAATCGCGGTGAATGCCTTGGACTCCGGGATTCCGACTTCCTTGGCGGCTTCAACGAATGATTTACCCGCGACTAGAGAGGCCTTGATCTTGGTTGCCGCGTCGTTAGCAGCGGCTTTCATCGCCTCGAGCGCCTTTTCGGAAATGTACTGGGCGCGTGCGTCGGCGCGTGCTTCCTCGTAGGTCTTGGTGCGGGATTTTTCCTCACCATCGATGCGGGCGATCACCCATTGATTCTCGCCGATGGCGATGGGTTGGGAGATTTTCGACACAGGGTCAGAGGTCGGCTCCATGTGGAAAAGTTCGTCCGCGAGCTTGCTGCCTTTGCTGGAAGCACGGAGTTTGATGTCGAGCTGCTGCGGTGGAGCGCTGCGCGGGAAGAAGTCGGAGGTTTTGACCTCCCACTTGTTCTGCGCGGCCAGCTCCTCAAAGCCGGAGCCTTTTTGCTGCTCCAATTGATAGGAGAAATCGTCGACCAAGGTGTCGAGTTCGAGTTGTTTTTTGCGGCATTCTTCGGCGTATTCAGCCTTGAGTTTGGCGTTCGCTTCTTCCTTGGCCTTGGCGGCTGCCTTTTTCGCGTCGTCGCTGGCAAGTGCATCGCTGAGGCAATCCATAGCCCCATCAGTCTTGGGTGCGGGCGGCAGGATAGGGGTGGCAATGACGTAGGTGAACTTACGACGAGGCTCGGTGGTGAATGAGTCGGAGATCGTCTCCCAGTACTTTTTGATCTCCTCTTCGGTCGCTTGGATTTTCTCCTTAAATGGTGCAAGCTCCAGCTTGGCAACTTCACCGCTGATCTGCTGGTTTTGCAGGGCGAGATCCTTCGCCACTGCGTCGCGGTCGGCGCTCAGGCCGGCACCCACGATGGCGTTGATTTTCTTGGAGGCGATTACGTCAGCGGCGAGTTCGCGCAGATCCCTCTCAGTCAGTCCAAGGCGCCCCATGCCTTTTTCGATGAAGTTGCGGTATGCCTCGGGATTGAATTGGCCTTCAGGTCCGGCGAAGACGCGGAGGCTGCGCAGGTAGGCGGAGACTTCCTCTTCGCCTGGGTAAACGCCGAACTCTTCTTTCGCCTGGCGAATGATCATGCGTCCGACGAAGAATTTCTCAACCGCATTTTCCTGGCTGGTCGCACCGCTGGAAAGTCCCATCAGGAATTGATAGAGACCAAAATCGCCCGCGCTGGCGAGGTTGCGAGTCAACTCGAACGAGCCGGTGCCGAGGCTCCGGTATTCCTTGTCGTTGTAGGTGCGACCCGCGATTTTCATGACGGCGTGGCCGCCACTCATGTTCCGCACGGATCGGGTATCGAGAAAAAGGAAGCTGATAAACAGGGTCACGAAGACCACGATCATTAGGCCAGTGTATTTGCGGATGTTCTCAATCATGAAAGGGTAGGTCTGCCGTTGTTAGCGCCGCGAGTAAAGAGGGTGAATGGGGCGGCTTCAATGGTAATTGTTCGTTTCGAGCAGGAAGTCGCCGGATCCGTCTGAAATGCCTTCTCTACTGGCTTTTCGCGGGTTTGGTGAGGCATGAGAAGCGACGCCGCGCAAGAATCTGGCTTGCTCCGCGGGCCAAATCGGGGTTCCTTGCAGGACTTTATGAACTTTCGCTGGTTAAATGCTGTCCTGTGGGGGAATTCGGTCGCCTTATCTTGGATGTGGGGGCTTGGATTATTTTTCAGTGTCCAGATGACCTTCATGTTTGGCCTACAAGGCCTGCTGATGTTCGCCATCCCCAATGCACTGGGGCTGATGCTGTTTGGTTTTCTCACCCAGCGGGTGGCGAAGAGTCACAGTGGGGGACAGGAGTCACTGGCGATTTTCTTCGATAAGTTCTCCAAGCCATTCCGGCTAATTCTCTATCTCTATCAGATCGTCGCCTTGTCACTGACGGTGTTCGCCCTGGTGCAATACCTGTTTGTGCCACTTCACCTGACGACCGGCCCGCTGTTCAGCCTTTACTTGTGCCTGTTGGTTTTTGTGATTCTGATGGCTGGCTGTTTGTTCGGCGAGGAGTTCGGTATTCAGAAAATCAAGTTGAGCCATGCGATGTTAGGCGGCCTGCTGGTCGCTTGTGTCGGCGCGATTTTGACTGGGTTGAATCCCTTGGTGCCAGCGGCTTTGTCATTTTCTGCGCCCTTCCCTAAGCAATGGACGGGGCCGAGTTTGATGGGGTATGCGATCCCGCTCATCATCGGCCTGTTAGTCGGGCCTTGGCTGGACCTGCAACACTGGCAGCGGGCTATTCAGATCCACCGGGAAAAAGCGTCGATCCGTACCAGCTACTTCTTCGGCGGTTCGATCTTTTTCCTGATGCTGTTGTTCCACGGCTGTCTTGCGCTGTGGGTGATGACCAAAGAGGGGCAACCGCTTGCCGCGCGGCCGGGGCTCGACGGTTTCATGTATGCGCATGACCTCGTCACGCAGTACTTCACCAAAGCCTTCAAGCCGGGCAGCGTCATGCCGCTTGCTTACTTTTCCTTTCTGGCCATCTGCGCGTTGACCACGCTGGATAGTGGCTACGTTGCGCTGAAGTGGTTCCTCGAAAAGAACGTCGAGAAAAGCGACAACATGTTGATCTCGCTGATCCCGAAACAAATTCTGGGTTCGCCGATTCCGACGTTTTTCATCGTGGGTCTGGTCACCTTGATCGGCATCTGGGCAAAGCTAGAGCTCGAATACTTCATGGTGTTCTACGCCTCGTTTTTTGTCGGCTATGCGGCACTGGCGATTGCCCGCTGCTTTGTCCCCAACTCGCAAAATCCGTTGCCACAAATCCGGATGTTCTCGATGGCGAGCCTGTCGCTGGTGATCTTCGCCTTCGGCTACCTGAATAGCCAAACCTCGCTGCTGATTTTGGGAGCGGTCTTGCCGCTGCTTTATGTGATCTGGTTGGTATTCAATGCCGACCTGCTGCGGGTCGTGACGGAAAAGGCCGGGGAGGTGATCGAGGCTGCTTCCGAGATTCCGGCGATTCGAGCGATCACCAAAACCGCGACCGTGATTACGGGATCCGACGTGGTGGCCCCGCAGGATGGCCACGCCTTGGGCGGGCATTTCGAGGACAAGTGGTTTGTCTATTCCTCCATCGCCAGCTATTCCGACACGAATTCCGTGGGGAATGTTTACTTCGGGATGTATGCGATGTTCGTCGGCAAGGCGCGCGAGTTGTTTTTCAACAAGGCCATGCCGGACTTCGACTTGAAGACCACCCACTTCTACATTCTCACCCGCTCCTTCGAACATAAGTTCGTGCGCGAGGCTCGCGAGTTCGACACGATCACGGTGAAAATCCGCGTGTCCGACTTCAACCGCAAGTTCTGCACTCTGGAGCACCAAATCTTCGGCTCCGACAACGAGTTGTTAGGTAAGGGCAAGCAGAGCCTGCTCTTTGTTTCCGCCAAGGATTACAGCCTGTTGGACATCCCGTCGGAGGTCTACACCGCCTTCATGAAGTATCTCTGATCAGGCCAGTGCCAGCGCTTCGCGGCTGATGCCGCGGAGCTCGAACATTTTGACCAGCGTCTCTTCGATGAGATTGTTCGGGCAGGAAGCGCCCGCTGTGATCCCGATAACGACATCGCGGTCGCCGGCAAACAGTTGCGAGTAGTCGGATGTTTTTTCCTGCAGGTGGTGGAGATCGTAGTGGATGATTTCCTCCAGCGACTTGATGCAGTCCGCACCGCGGATGAAAAACGTGGGAACCTCGGGCTCCGCGATCTCCACCAGATGGAGGGTGTTCGAGCTGTTATAGCCGCCGACCACCAGCAGCAGGTCCATCGGCTTGCGCAACATGTCAAACAGCGCATCCTGCCGTTCTTGGGTCGCGCCGCAAATGGTGTCGAACATCTGGAACGCGCCTTCGTTGCCATCGCGGTCGATGATGGCTTGGCGGATGCGGCGCTGGATTTCCTCCGTTTCGCTTTTGAGCATCGTCGTCTGGTTGGCGACTCCAACTTGGCGCAAGTGGATGTCCGGATCAAAATGATCGGAATGCTCACCCTGGAAACGCTCCATAAAGGCTGCCCTGTCGCCACCGTGGCGGATGTAATCGCAGACGTAGTCCACATCCGCGAGGGTCAGAACAATCAGGTAGATGCCGTCGCCCTTTTCGCCCAGTGCGCGTGAGGCCGTGGCGCGGGTTTCCTCGTGATTCGACTTGCCGTGAATGATCGAGGTGATGCCGTCCTTGGCGTAGCCTCGCACGCGCCGCCAGACTTTCATTACGTCGCCGCAAGTGGTGTCGACGACATAACATCCGCGCTCTTCCACCTTGTCCATGAACAGGGTGGGGGCCCCAAAGGCGGGCACGATCACGACGTCGTCTTCGGTGAGATCGTCGTAACTCGAATCCAAGTCCTGCCATGGCAGCGAGACGATTCCCATCTCGCGCAGGTGGCGATTCACATCCGGGTTGTGGATGATTTCGCCAATGAGGAAAATCCGGTTGTCGGGGAAAACCTTCCGCGATGCGTACGCCAGATCGATCGCACGCTCCACGCCATAACAGAAACCGAACTGCTCCGCCAGCATCACGGTGGTATGGCCGACGGTGATTTTGCCGCCGCGGTCGCGCAGCTTTTCGACGACCGTCGAGTGAAAATGGATCGCCACCTCGGCAGACACCCGTTCCATCACATCCGGGCGTCGCACGTTGACCCGTGACTTCTTGGCTTTGCTGGCAGCTTCGCTCATCGGCACAGGGTATAGCCTTAGAATCGGGGGTAACCAACTCATTTTAGCGGATGGAAGCGAAACGCCGAGGCGCGGAATCCGCAGAGGATGACGCAAAGGATGAGCCCGACTACTGACCAATCTCTGGCCAAACTCCGCGATTCACTCCGCGATCTCCGCGCCTCGGCGTTTCGCTTTACTCCAAGTTTCTCCATCGCCCGTGGCTCAGGGCTTGCCCTGCGGGATTTAGCGGCCAAGCTTCTCGGCGTTGTGAGTTCCATTCCGGTCGAGCCATCTTTGGAAGCCTTCGCTGAGCTGGCGAAGCGGGGCAATGTCGTGCCCGTTTACACCCAGCTTGCCGCCGACTTCGAGACCCCGTTGTCTGCCTACCTCAAGTTGCGGGATAATCGTCATTCGTTTCTGCTCGAAAGCGCGGAGAGCACTGAAAAAGGCGGTCGCTGGTCGATCGTCGGCAGCGGCCCCCGCCTCGTCTTTGAAGCGAGGGATAAGGAAATCACCATCCGCGACGGCTCGAAGACGCGCACGTTCACCGCCGAGGACGACGTTCTCGCCGCGCTCGAGCGCGAAATGGCTCCCTATCAGCCGGTCACCCACGGCGCGCTGCCGCAGTTTTCCGGCGGCATGGTCGGCTACCTTTCCTACGACGCCGTCCGCCAATTCGAGCCCACGCTCGGCCCTCCGCCGCCGGATGTGCTCGGCATCCCGGACGCGATGTTCATGCTGGCGGACACGCTGTTAGTGTTCGACCACCGCCTGCGTCGCCTCCAAGTGATTGCCAATGCGTTCATCGACGAATTCGCCACGCCGGCCGAGGCCTACGCCGCTGCGCGCGGTCGCATCGCCGCGATGGTCGATATCCTCAATCGCCCGCTGCACGTGCCTGCGCTCAATGGCTTGGTGCAAGTCGAGCCGGTCGACGCGAAGAGCAACACCAGCCAAGCGGAATACGAAGCGATCGTTCGCGCGGGCCAGGAGTTCATCAAAGCGGGGGACATCTTCCAGTTTGTCCCGAGCCAACGTTTTGAAACCGACTTCGACCGCCCGGCGGTGGATCTCTATCGGGCGCTGCGCTTGGTGAATCCGTCGCCCTACATGTTCATTTTGGAACTCGGCGACTTCGCGCTCGTCGGCAGTTCCCCCGAAGTTCATGTCCGCTCGATCGAGGGCCGCATCGACATCCGCCCCATCGCCGGCACCCGCTGGAGGGGCAAAACTCCTGAGGAGGACGATGCGCTCGCAGCCGACCTCCTCGCCGACCCCAAGGAATGCGCCGAGCACTTGATGCTCGTCGATCTCGCCAGAAACGACGTCGGCCGCATCGCCAAACACGGCAAAGTCCGCGTCGATGACTTCATGATCGTCGAGCGCTACAGCCACGTCATGCACATCGTCTCGAACGTTTGCGGCGAGCTCGATCCCGCGCACAGCGCCTACGATGTGCTGCGCGCGACTTTTCCCGCCGGAACGGTGAGCGGCGCGCCCAAGATCCGGGCGATGCAAATCATCAACTCGCTAGAAAAAAACAAACGCTGCGCCTATGCCGGCGCGGTCGGTTACTTCGGCTTTGACGGTTCGCACGATTCCTGCATCACGCTGCGCACCTGCCTGCTGAAAGGCGGCAAAGCCTACGTCCAAGCGGGTGCCGGTGTCGTCGCCGATTCCAACCCGACCTACGAATACGAGGAAACCGTCAACAAGGCCAAAGGCATGCTCCGCGCCATCGCCCTCGCTAAGACGATGGGGTCTGATAGCTGAGAAAAAATGGATGCAGAGGTGATGGGACTTACAGGACTTATAGGACCTATTTTCATCTATTAACTTGGTTTCTTCTGCGGTTAAAAAAATCTTCAACTTGAAATCTCCAATCGCCCCATGCTCCTCATCATCGATAACTACGATTCCTTCACCTATAACCTCGTCCAATACTTCGGCGAGCTGGGTGCGGAGATGAAGATTTTCCGCAACGACGTGCTGACCGTGGAGGACGTCAAGGCGCTCAAGCCCGAGCGCATTTGTATCTCGCCCGGCCCCTGCACGCCGACCGAAGCCGGGATCTCCTGCGCGCTGATCGCGGAAATGGGCGCGACCACCCCGATCCTCGGCGTCTGCCTCGGCCACCAGTCGATCGGCCAGGTCTACGGCGGCGAGGTCGTCCGCGCCGATCGCCTGATGCACGGCAAAACCTCGCCCATCCACCACTCCGGCCAAAGCGTCTTTGCTGGCATGCCCGACCCCTTCGAGGCGACCCGCTACCACTCTCTGATCGTGAAGCGCGAGACGCTGCCCGATTGTCTGGACATCACGGCCTGGACCGAAGAAGGCGAGATCATGGGCCTCCAGCACAAAA
>JBAXLW010000049.1:0-16499 GCA_037134575.1 Verrucomicrobiota bacterium
ACCAGAAGTCGACCTCTCAAGCCGGATTTTTGAAAATTCAGTCCCACCTCGCGCTCACTCGAAGCGACCAAAGACGCCACCAAGTCGAAATAGCGCGTTACGAACGCCAACTGATGCCCTAACAAAGCGAACAAGTGAACCCCGCACGCACTCAAGCGTCAAATCGCTCAATCCGTGCTTGGCAATGGCACCGATTTCTAAGAAGCTCACAGAATGCAAACCACGGCATTTCTCAAAGACCTCTTCGACCTTTCTGGGAAAACGGCCGTCATCATCGGCGGAACAGGTGATCTGTGCGGCACCTTGGCCGTCGGGCTGGCCCGGGCGGGGGCAGAAGTGGTGCTGGGCGGGCGAATCGCCGAAAAAGCGGAGAAGCGCCTGGCCGAAATCGCGGGATACGGCGGCACGGGTTACTTTGTGCCGGTGGACGTGACTTCGCGCGACTCGCTGCATGCCCTGCTGGACACGGTGTTAAAGCGTTCAGGCAAGGTGGATATTCTCGTCAACGGCGCGGGCACCAATTCTTCCACCCCTTTTCTAGAAATCGCAGAGGAGGAGTACCAGCGCATCATCGATACCAACCTGTCGGCAGTTTTCCGCGCTTGTCAGGTATTTGGCCAGTATTTCATCGATGAATCGCAGCCCGCCTCGATCATCAATCTGGGTTCGGTTTCCGGGCTCAATCCGCTGTCGCGGGCGTTCACCTACTCGGCATCCAAGGCGGCGGTGCACAACCTGACGCGCAACCTCGCACGGGAATGGGCGGACAAGGACATCCGCGTCAATACGCTGGTGCCCGGATCTTTTCCGGCGGAGCAGGGACGCAGGGGGCTGGATGAGTCGCGCGCGCTCGACATTCTCCGCCAGACACCGGCCTCGCGCTTTGGCAATGCGGACGAACTCATCGGCGCGACGCTACTGCTCGCCTCCGCCAAGGCGGGGTCCTTCATCACGGGCATGGAGATGATCGTGGACGGTGGCTTCCACGCGATGACGATTTAACCGAAAGCCCAATCCCCCACGCATTCTAACGCTTCGTCATGCTTGCACCCGCTGAATTGCTGGTGTATCGACTCCAGCTCTCGCGGGTCTCTCGACCCCTACCCCTTTTACTATGATCAAGTGGATTCTCCAAAAAATCGTCGGCAGCAAGAACCAGCGTGAAGTGCGCCGCATTCGCCCGACGGTAGCTCGCATCAATGAAATCGAGGCAGCGCTGCAGCGCGAGCCCGTGGATAAGTTGTTGGAATCCACCTCAAAGTGGCAGGCGCACCTCGCCCGTTACCACGCGCTGGACGCTCCGGCGAAGCCGGTGATCGAACGGATGGACGAGACCGAACTGCGCGCCACGGCCGAGGCGTTAGAAGTCCGCTTAGCCGCGCTCCGCCAGGAATTCCCAGGACTACCAACGACGATTCTGCCGACTCCCGAATCAATCGACGCGGCGAAATCCGCCTTCCACGAGATCGAAAGTTACTTCGGTAAATCCCGCGCCAAGTATCTGGAGAAGATTTTGCCCGAAGCCTACGCCGTCGTCAAAAACGGTGCCCGCCGCCTCTGTGGCAGCGAAATTCTCGTCAACGAGCGGCCCTTGGCATGGGAGATGGTGCACTTCGACGTGCAGCTCATCGGCGGCGTGGCGCTGCACCGCGGGATGATCGCAGAGATGCAAACGGGTGAAGGCAAAACGCTGGTGGCGACGCTGCCCGTTTACCTCAATGCTCTTACCGGCCTTGGCGTGCACGTGGTGACGGTCAATGATTACCTCGCCAAACGGGACTCCGAATGGATGGGAACCTTGTTCCGCTTCCTCGGTCTAACAGTCGGCACGATCCAGAATCAAATGCCGCCGTGGGAGCGCCGCGCGGAATACGCGTGCGACATCACCTACGGCACCAACGCCGAGTTCGGCTTCGACTACTTGCGCGACAACGGCATGGCCTCGACCAAGGAGGAACAAGTCCAGCGCGGTCACTACCTGGCGATCATCGACGAAGTGGACTCGATCCTCATCGACGAAGCGCGCACGCCGTTGATCATCTCCGGCCCGTCGACCCAGTCGTCGCACCAGTTCGACAAGTACAAGCCGCTGGTCGATCGCTTGGTGAAGCGCCAGACGGAGCTTTGCAACAACCTCGCCGCCGAGGCGAAGCAACTGCTAGAAGCGGGCGACACGGTCGTCGCAGGTCGCAATCTTTTCAAAGTCAAACTCGGCCAACCGCGCAACCGACAGTTGATGCGCTTCATGGAAGAACCGGAGATGCGCCGTCTGCTAGAGAAGGCCGAACTTTCATTCCACCAAGATGCGCAGAAGAAGGAGCTCTTCGAACTCAAGGAAGAGCTCTACTTCATCATCGACGAAAAGGGCCACGACTCCGACCTGATGGAGATGGGCCGCGAGTTCCTCTCGCCCGGCGATCCCGAGTCGTTCACGCTGCCAGACCTCGGCACGCTCTACGCCGACATCGACACCAACCTCAGCCTGACCGAGGAACAAAAAATCGCCGCCAAGGACGCACAGCAAGTGCGCATGGACCTGCAGGCGGAGAAGATTCACAACATTTCCCAACTCCTTAAAGCCTATTGCGTCTTTGAAAAGGACGTGCAGTACGTGGTCAAGGACGACAAGGTGATCATCGTCGACGAAAACACCGGCCGCGAAATGCCAGGCCGCCGCTGGTCCGACGGACTCCACCAAGCGGTGGAGGCGAAGGAAGACGTCTCCATCGAAAAGGAGACACAGACCTTTGCGACGATCACGATCCAGAACTACTTCCGCCTCTACGAAAAGCTGGCAGGAATGACCGGCACCGCCGAGACGGAAGCCGCCGAGTTCCACGACATCTATCGCCTCGACGTGTTGCCGATACCGACGAACACGGCAAACATCCGGATCGACGACAACGATCAGGTATTCAAAACGCGCCGCGAGAAGTTCAACGCGGTCATCGCCCGCATCGAAGAGGCCCACGCCAAAGGCCAGCCCGTGCTGGTCGGCACCGCTTCCGTCGAAGCGTCGGAAACGCTGGCCCGCTTGCTCAAGCGTTCCAAGATCCCGCACTCGGTGCTCAACGCCAAGTTCCATGAGCAGGAGGCAGAAATCATCTCCCGCGCCGGCCACATCGGCGCCGTCACGGTTTCCACCAACATGGCGGGACGCGGCACCGACATCAAACTCGCACCAGGCGTGCCTGAAGTGGGCGGCCTGTTTGTGATCGGCACCGAGCGCCACCAATCGCGCCGGATCGACCGCCAGCTGCGCGGCCGTTGCTCGCGCCAAGGCGACCCTGGACGTTCGCAGTTTTTCATCTCCTTCGAAGACGACCTGATGCGCAACTTCGCCGCGGCGGATCGCATGACGGCGATGATGGAGCGCTTCGGCATGAAGGAAGGCGAAGCGCTGGAGCACTCGTGGCTCAACCGCTCGGTCGAGACCGCGCAAAAGCGCGTCGAACAACGCGACTACACCGGCCGCAAGCGGGTGCTCGATTTCGACGATGTGATGAACATGCAGCGCGAGGTCGTCTATGGCTATCGCAACGAAGTGCTCACCACCGAAGTTCCGCGCGATCTCGTCGATGAAATAATCGACGAAACCATTCCCGGTAAAGTTCACCAGTATCTCGCCGACCGCGATCAGAGAGAGCCGGACTACAACGAACTCATGCACTGGGTCAACACCACGCTTCCTGTAAGCGTGACGCCCGACGATTTCCTCGGCAACCAAAACGAAGATGCGATTTCCGCGATGCTCGTCGACAAGGTCAAGCAGGTCTACGGCCTCCGCGTCGGCGATCTACCGATGGAAGTGCTCGACCAAGAAGAGCGCCGCATGGTGCTCGTCGCCATCGACAAGCAATGGCAGGCACACCTCTACAACATGGACGCCCTCCGCGAAGGCGTCGGTCTGCGCGCCCAGGGCCAGAAGGACCCACTCGTCGAGTACAAGAACGAAGCGTACAACCTCTTTGTAACCTTGATGGATTCCATCAAGCAAGAGGCGCTGCAAAACCTCTTCCGCTCGGCGGCGAACCTGGAGGCCTTCCTTCAACAGCTTCACAGCGCGCCGCAACAACTTCACGGTGGCGAGGACGCACTGACGCGCGACAACGTTGCCAGCTCCGGCAGCTCCGCCCACCTCCTCGTCAACGAGGAGCCCTCCACGGAAGGCAGCAAGCTCAAACTAAACCTGCCTAGGCGCAAACCGAGCTTCTTGATAGAGACGACCGGCCGCAATGCTCCCTGCCCCTGTGGCTCTGGCAAGAAGTTCAAGCAATGCTGCGGTAAGGAAGACTAGAGCGGGTAACCGGCTCCAGCTAGAGAGATTGCAACCTGCCGGCTGAGGCTGGTTCTCCATGCGCCTCGACCGTTTTCTCACCCGTCTCGGGACTCATCCGTGCAAGGAAGTTGCGCGTCTGTTAGCAGACGGTCGGGTGATGGTCGACGGGACGATTGAACTCAGCGGCCTGCGTCGAATCAATCGCTTCACCCGCGTCGAGTTCGACGGCGCGATCCTGCAGGACACCCCTGCTGTCTATCTGATGCTGCATAAACCAGCGGGCTACCTGAGCGCCACGATCGATCCCCAGCACCCGACGGTGATGGAGTTGATCGACCACCCGTCTCGCGACGAGTTACACTTGGCGGGACGGCTGGATCGAGCCAGCACGGGGCTGCTGCTTCTAACAAACGACGGCCGCTGGTCGCGCCAAGTGACCGAGCCCGTCGAAGAGATTTCCAAAGTCTATCGGGTGACGACACGCGAGGTGATTTCATCTGAAACGGCGGCCATCTTCGCCGAAGGGATTTACTTCGCCTACGAAGATCTAACAACACGGCCCGCGGTGCTGGAAATCCTCGGCCCACAGGAAGCGCTGCTCACGATCCACGAGGGCCGCTACCACCAGGTGAAGCGGATGTTTCACGCCGTCGGCAACCAAGTGCTGAGCCTGCACCGCGAAAGCATCGGGCCGCTGCGGCTCGACGAGACACTGCCGTCAGGGACGTTCCGCCATCTGAGCGCCGAAGAAGTCGCATTCTTCCGGACCTAGGATGCAAACTAGAACTTGCAGCCTATTTCCACCCCACAGAGAATACCCACGTGGAAATCCAAGTCGACACCAGTTCGGGCGAGCGCATTGACGCTTTTCTCGCCGCCCGCCTCGCGGATCTTTCCCGCTCGCGCATCCAGACGCTGATCCGCGAACAATACATCCAAATCAACGGCCACCCCGCCAAGCCTCGCGATGCCGTCAAGCTCGGCGACCTCATCACCATCGTCCTACCAGAAGCCGTCCCGCTCGATGCCGAACCGCAGGACATCCCGTTAGAGATTCTATTTGAAGACGACGATCTCGTGGTGATCAACAAAGCCCCTGGCATGGTCGTCCACCCCGCGCCGGGCAACCCCGATGGCACGCTGGTCAACGCGATGCTCCATCACTGCCGCGGCAAACTTTCGGGCATCGGCGGTGTCGAGCGCCCCGGCATCGTCCACCGCTTGGACAAGGACACCTCCGGCTGCATCATCGTCGCCAAGTCTGATGTCGCCCACCAATCGCTCGTCGGCCAATTCGCCGGACGGACGATGGAGAAAATCTATCTGGCGGTTAGCCAAGGCATCCCCAAGCCCGATAAAGACACGATCTTCACCCACATCGGCCGCCACCCGGTGAACCGCCAAAAGATGGCAGTGGTCAATCCACCCGGCGGCAAAACGGCCATCACCGACTACGAAGTCCTGGCCACCGACGCCGCCAGCCTCACTACCTTGGTCCTCTGCCACCTCCACACCGGCCGCACCCACCAGATCCGGGTCCATCTCCATCACAAGGGCGCGCCCCTCGTCGGCGACCCGATCTACGGCAAGCCTAGTAAAACCTCCGAACAAACCGGCCGGCTCATGCTCCACGCCTGGCAAATCACCTTTGACCACCCCGTCACTGGCGAGCGACTTCATTTCGAAGCCCCGATCCCGCCCGAATACAAACCGTGGGTGGATCTGGTAGAAGACTTGAGTCTCCGAGCTTAGGAGGAATCGCGCGACGGGTCTTGCAGGACCAACCGAAAGTGACGTTTTACAGAGAAACGGAAGGTCCGGAATCCTCGCTCATCCAAAGTGAGGACATTCGGGGTGCCGAGTCGTTCGGCAAGAAGAACAAGCGTAGCATCGGCAAAGTCCATCGGAGTATCGCGATACCGGGCCATCAACGCGACCGCTGCGTCGAGTCGATTTTGGGCAAACGTTTCATCGATCGCGACCAAGCCCTTTCGCAGAAATCCAGTCAATGCCTCAGCACCACCCGCAAGCGGTTGCAACATATGAAAAGATTCCGTGATGACCGCACCGGTGGTCACGAATTTCCCGAACAAAGGTCCCCATCCAGACCGGACCATACCGTGTGCTGGATCCTTGCGATTGAATAATGCAACCAGGGGACCGGTATCTACGACATAAACCAGCGGCTTCATTTCACCCGCCAGTTGTTGCGTTTGATCGCTTCACGAAACGAGTTCTTCTCGTTAGATGCCGACGGACTTGATTCAATGCAGCCCATAAACTCACTCGCTCGTTCAGCAAAAGAAACCTGCTCGAATTCACGCGCCAACAGTTCGCGAATGAAATCGGATTCAGACTTTTGAAGCCGCTTTGCAGTTTCCTTCAAAGCATCGCGCTGTTCTTGCGGCAAACGAATCGTGAGCGTCGAGGTGTGCATGACTGAAAACTATCCAATGCACGACAAAACGCAAGACGCTTCCAGATCCGCTCTCAAGTGAGGATTGGTCATTGAGTTCGGCAGGAAGTCTCCGCATCTTTTTCACGAACCACGGATTTCTAGAACCATCCCCATGAACGACGACCTTTTACCCGACCTCATCGCCGCTGTCGAACAGCAGCTCAAATCCCCGCAGACGCCCTACGTCACCAAGGCCTTTGCCCGCTTGCTCAAGCTCGGGCTTGAGGCGGATGAGGCCAAATCCCAAATCGCCCTCTGTTTGGGCGAAGAAATGGACCAAGTCCTGCGAAATAGCCGCGCGTTCGACGAAAAAGCCTACTGCCGTAGTCTGGAGGAACTGCCGTTCACCCAAGACGACGAGGCAGAAGATCCCAGCGAGGCTACGGTGTGACGGTTTCAGGCCGCGCGCTTCTTGAGGCGAATGGCCCACGCGAAAAGCATCACCACACCCAGCGCATAGGCAGGCACCTGCCACCGCAGGGCGCTGTACAGCGCCGCATCCCCTGACGAAGCCGGGAAACTCGCCAGCAAGCGCGAGAACCCTAAACTGAACAACCCGAAGCCCAGGTTGAAAGCCATTCCTTTGACCGATAATACGGTGGCACGATGCGACGAATCGGCGAAAATGTGCAGCGCCCGACTGACGGTAAATCCCAAGTAACCCAGAGTGGTCATCAAACCCATCGCAGGAAGCATCCCCCAAACGGCCCAAGCGGGCACTAGCAAGGCAAGACCGATCATGGCAATCCCGGCGGCGATTCCCAAATTCGCCAGCGTGCCATAACGTTGGTTGAGCCTTCCGGCAATGCCGGGCACAAACCAGCCGATCATACCGATCGTCGCGCCGATGAGGCCGAAACTCCATTCAGGCAATTGGATCAGCCGGTAGTAGCTACTGGTGATCGTCGCAAAATTCCGGACAATCGAATCGATCACCAACCCGATCACCACAATGACGCGCGTTTGGGGCTGGGTAAAAACCCAGCGCGCGGTTTCCAGCGTAAGCCGGAAGGCACGGCGGCAGGCATTGCCCGTGTCCTCTACCTCCCCTCGGGGTGGCTCGACCATTCGCAGAGCGACCCACAAGCAAACCAATGCTTGGCCTAACACCAACACCACCGGCAACCGGTGAGCGACGGCGTGCGTGAGCCGAAGCCCGTCAGGCACAAATCGATTCCACATCGTCGGGTCATACATCATCCCTCCAAGAATCATGGCAACGACGAAACCCACCGCACGCCAACGCAGGGACGCGGCCAGCAACTGATCCCAGGCGCCCACCCGTTCCTCTTCCGGCAGTGAATCGTAGGCCAGCGCCTCATCCGCGCCACTGGCGCACGCTTCGGATAGCCCGGATAAGATGCGGTTCAAGACACACACGCCCAGTAGCCAGCCTCCCCCTCCGCGTGGGGCCAGCAAGAGGCAAAGCATCTCGCACACCATCAATCCGGCCGCAGTCACCAGCAAATTTCGCCGCCCCACCGTGTCGGCCAGAGCACCCGAGGGGACCTCAAATAACAAAATCGTCGCTGCCCAGATCAGATTGAGCATCACAAACTGGTCCAAGCTCAGCCCCAGATCGAGAAATAGAATCGCCAGCACCGGGTAGTAGGCGCGGGCATTGTAAAAGACGGTGAAGACGATGAAGCGCCGTGGATTCCCCGAAAGATCAGATGCAGTCATGTGGTCGAATGAAAAAAACCGACCGCCTCACGGAATGATCCGGCAAGACGGTCGGTGGGTGAAAGATCCACTCAGGGTGGATCAGCCGTTATCGCGAGGTCCGCGGTCTACATCCATGCGGAACGGACGGCCACGCAGGCGGGAGCTGCGGGTGCGATCGATGACCTGACCGACGAATTGCTCAGGCACATCGACGAGCGAATGCTTCGGGAACAATGAAATACGGCCCAGGCAACCGTCCGGCAAACCCACTTCGCGGTAGAGCATGCCCACGATCTCCTTAGCCATCACGCCGTGGGTCTTGCCCAGCGAGAGGAAAAGACGCGTCATGCCCGCTTCCGTCGGTTGAATCTCCATGCGTGGTCCACGCTCGAAACGCTCGGGCCGTGGGCCGCGGTCGTCGTATTGCGGCCCACGATCGTCGCGCTGCGGACGGGCGTCGCGCGTATCGCGGCGGGCTGGACGCTCTGGCTCGCGATCTTCGTCGATTGCGGAACCTTCGCGGCCGCTCGCTTCACGAATCATCGTGACAAGCGCTCCGGCGATGTCGGTCGGCGTGTGACCTTGTTCCAGCAGGCGGTCGATGTTATCCTGGTAGGCATCGAACTTGCCGGTTTCCAAACGCTCCTTGAGATCGTCGAAAATCAAATCGGCGCGACGGCCTTCCACTTGTTCAACGGTCGGGATGCGCTCGCGGCGGACCACACTGCGGGTGTAGCGTTCGATCGACTGCATCCGGTAGATTTCGCGGCCGTACACAAAGCTCACGGCGCGGCCCGAGCGACCAGCACGGCCGGTGCGACCGATGCGGTGAACGTAGTCTTCCGGATCCGTCGGCAGGTCGTAGTTGAAGACGATGTCGATTTCGTCGATGTCGAGGCCGCGGGCAGCCACATCCGTGGCGACCAGAATCTCAACCGAGCCCTCGCGGAATCGCTTCAATACGCGCTCGCGCATTTGCTGGGTGATATCGCCGTGGAGACGATCCGCCGCGTAACCGCGGTTGACCAGATCCTCTGTGCATTCGTCGACCGAACGCTTGGTATTGCAAAAAATAATGCCCAGACGCGGCGGATTCATGTCGAGGATACGCGACAACACCTCAACCTTGGAGCGCTGGCGGACTTCGAAGTAAGATTGATCCACCGTCGACACGGTACGCGCCTTTTGCTGGATTTCGACAATCTCTGGGCTGTTGCCAAACTTCTGAATCAGGCGGGAAACCCCGGGATTCATCGTTGCCGAGAAAAACAGTGTTTGGCGGTCGGCAGGCAGGGCTGCCAATAGCTCGTCCATCTCATCCTTGAAGCCCATGTCCAGCATCCGGTCGGCCTCGTCGAGGATCGCCATCTTGATGCGCGAGGCGTCAAAGCTGCCGCGGCGTAAATGGTCCAGCAAGCGGCCAGGCGTACCCACCACCAGTTGAGCACCAGAGCGCAAGGCCCGCAGCTGACGATCGATCGGCGCGCCGCCGTACACCGGCGTCGCGTGCAAACCGGCCATTTTAGCCCCCAAACGGTGGACTTCTTCACAGACTTGGACCGCGAGTTCGCGGGTCGGGCAGAGAATAAGCACCTGTGGATAAGCCAGCTTGACATCGAGCTTCGCGAGGGCTGGTAGAGTGAATGCCGCCGTTTTACCGGAACCGGTGGCGGAGAGACCGACGAGGTCTTTGCCCAGCAGGGCGGGCGGGATGCTCATCGCCTGGATCGGTGATGGGCGCTCGTAGCCCAAGGTCTCAATGGCTGCGAGCAAAGTATCGGGCAAGCCGAGTTCAGAAAAAGGAGGCGTATCCATGTGCAAATAGTAAGTCGAATTCCCAAAGCTTCAGTCCTACTGTCGCATCCGGAGGTGACGCTGTGACTTATTTTTTATAAAAAACAAGCACGGAAACAAAAAGATTAGGTGAATTCGCGGGGATTGCCAGATTGCCCGCGGCGTGCAGACTGGCCGCGTGGGAAGTTTCCATGATCAAAAACGGATGATGAATCTTTCGCTGGCCGCAGCGATCGTGCTGCTGGCTGCCAAAGTCACCGCAGCAGTCATGACGGGCTCATCCGCCATTTATTCGGATGCCGCGGAGTCGGTAGTCCACCTCCTAGCCGTCGCGTTTGCCGCATGGGCCCTGCGCCTCGCCCACAAGCCAGCGGATGAGACCCACCACTTCGGCCACGACAAAGTAGCCTTCCTATCCAGTGGGTTCGAAGGCGCGATGATCTCTGCCGCCGCCATGCTGATCCTCTACGAAGCAGTCCGCCAGACCATCTTCGGGGTCTCCATATCCAACATCGGATTCGGCGCAATCATCACCGCCGCGGCGGCAGTCATCAATCTGCTCCTCGGGCTTTCGCTCATTCGCATCGGCAAGGTCAGCGGTTCCCCCCTCCTGCGGGCCAACGGCATGCATGTGCTGACCGACGTCTGGTCCAGCATCGCGGTTCTTGTCGCTCTTGCGCTCATTCACTGGACCCACTGGCTATGGTGGGACCCCATCGCCGCCGTCCTGGCTGCCTTGAACATTTTCCGTGTCGGCTTTCGGTTGATCCGCGAAAGCCTCGGCGGCTTACTCGATGAAACCGATCCGGTGGTCGAACGCCGAATTTGCGACCTTCTCGACCGAGAAGTCGGCCAACGCGACCTTTCATACCACAATTTCCGCCACCGCCATTCCGGCAGGACACACTGGGTCGAGTTCCACCTCGTGTTTGGCGACGACCT
Organism: Verrucomicrobiota bacterium; assembly: GCA_037134575.1. Classification (GTDB taxonomy): domain Bacteria; phylum Verrucomicrobiota; class Verrucomicrobiia; order Verrucomicrobiales; family Akkermansiaceae; genus Luteolibacter. The sequence goes on from JBAXLW010000049.1 coordinate 11,139, forward strand.
CACCATCGGACAAGCGCATGAAGCCGCCACGGAAATCGAAGCGAGCGTCGCAGCCCTGCTCCATCCCAACGGGCGGGTGATCTCACACCTCGAACCGAAATCCGCAGAGCACCAAGAAGAGCTCTGGGAAGGACGCTAACGATCAGCCCCCGATGTCGGTGCGGCCCGAAAGCTTGGCTCCCTCTTCCATCGAAAACACCTTGGAGCGAATGTCGCCATTGACCCGCGATTTATCCTTCAACTCGCAGCGCTGCGCCGTGATTTTGCCTTCCACTTGGCCGTAAACCTTGACTTCACCGGCCGACATGTCGCCCTTGATCACCGCGTTTTCGCCAATGGTGACGCGGCCTTTATCCGACGTGATCTCACCTTCGATTTTGCCATCGATGATCATATCGTTGGAGAAGCGGATGGAACCGGTGATTTCGATTCCGCTGGAAAGCACGTTAGTTGGATTGGCCATGACTGGAATGAAAGGAGCAAAGCCCCCGCCCATTGGCAATGGCAAAAGTGGCGACGGCTCCGATTTCATCTCCCCTTGCCGTGGCGACGTCGATCCGCGGATGCTCGCCTTCCCGCCATTGCGGTTTGACGAACGGCCCGGCAGTCGTTAGAGTCTGCGGCGATGTCTGAACCGAAGCATGTGCTCTTTGTTTGCACTGGAAACACCTGCCGCAGCCCGATGGCCGAGGCGCTTTTCCGCCAATCAATCGCTGGCCGTGAGGGCTATGAGGTCAGTTCGGCCGGAGTCGCCGCCTCCAAGGGCACGCCGTGCAGCCAAGAGACTGCCGCCTTGCTCAAAAAGCGGGAAGCATCGCTCCATCGATTTGCCAGTCGGCCCGTGTCGGATGCCATTCTCTCCGCCGCGACTCACGTTTTTGCGATGACGCGCAGCCACTTGCACGCGCTCGAGTCGCGCTTCCCCCAACACTCGGACAAGTTCTATCTGGTCTGCGAATTCGCCGACATCCCCAACGAGGGCATCGGCGCCGATGTGCCCGACCCGATCGGCATGGGTCGCCGCGCCTACGAGGAAGTCGCACAAGTCCTCGACGTGGCAATCCCATCGATCATCGCCTACATCGACCAGACGTCGAAGTGAGCTACTAAATCTGCGAAAACCCAAACCTTGCATCCGCGGCTCGATTCACCTGAGGCCAAAGACAACCACTGCGGGAAGATTTACCAAGGAGATCAGGAGGATACGGAGGGGATCATCTCAAAAACTCCGTGAGCTCCTTCTTTCTCCCCGACTCTGTGATCAATTCTCCGCGCTTTGTCCTGACCCATGCGGCTTCATTGAAACGATGCTGAATTGACAAAACGCTGAAAATCGGGGAGGTTTTGAATATGAAAACGTCAATAGCACAACCTGCGGAGACCGATCGGCGGAGTGGTGCGGCCTCGGCGTTGCCGCGCGGCATCACTGGCCCCGATCGCCGCCAGCGGGTGAAGTTGCCGATCATCCCAGCTCCTGCGAGTGCCAAGCCATTCGAGGTCAGCGGCGAACGCTTGCTGGAGCTTGAACGGGAAGCGGAGCAAGGAACCGCTGGGGCATGAGGTATCTGTGCGACAGCAACGTGTTTCTCGCTCTCGCAGTCGGGCAACACGCCCACCATTCTCTCGCGGCGAACTGGTTCGATGCCCTTGAGGAATCCGATTGCGCGCTGTTCTGCCGTTCCACTCGGATTTCCTTTTTGCGGCTCTTGACTCAAAAAATTGCGCCCGATTTCATCCCTATGAACAACCGTGCGGCATGGGCCGCGCTTGACCACTTGATGGCGGATGACTGCATGGGGTTCGAGGCAGAGCCTGCGGAGCTTGAAACGATTTGGCGGCAACTTTCGCAAAGCCGGACCGCCTCTCCCAAGGTCTGGATGGACGCCTACCTCGCGGCCTTTGCCATCTGCGGTGCCATGCGCCTTGTCACTTTGGACAAGGATTTCCAGAACTTCGAATCTCAGGGGTTGGATCTGCATCTTCTCTCCAGAAATTGAAAGATTGACCACGAAGATCAGGAGGACATGGGGGAGATCATCTCAATAACTCCGTGAACTCCTTCTTCCTCCCGGCCTCCGCGGTCAGTTCTTTGCGGCCCTTGGCGGCCTTGGTGCTTTGCGGTTTCATCTTTCTGAACCCTCACAATGCCATGCCGACTGAAGTCGGTACTCCATCCGCCCCTCTCTTACTTCAAGCCAACGCACTTCGAGTTTTGATGCGATTACCCGTTGGGACGTTCAAAAATCACGAGGTCCGCAGTGCGGCGGAGTCAGATGATTCAGGCTCAGATCATGCCGAGCTTCATCTTGCCTTCTTCGGTGATCATTTCCTGATTCCAGGCGGGGTCCCAGACGAGTTCGACGCGGGCGTCATCGATGCCGTCGATCGTCATGATTTTAGCTTGGGCATCGGCGGCGATCACTGGTCCCATCCCACAGCCGGGAGCGGTCAGGGTCATCTTGACGGCGACGGTCTTTTTGCCCTCAGACTCCTCGATGGAACAATCGTAAACGAGACCGAGATTGACGATGTCGACCGGGATTTCTGGATCATACACGCCTTTGAGCTGGCTCCAAACTTGCTCTTCCAGCGGTGCGTCCTTGAGACGAACGACCTCGGCCTGCTTCTTGAGCTCTTCCTCGGGATTGACGCCCAGTGCGTCCGCGTCTTGCGAGGAGATCCGCGCCAGCCCTTGGGAAGTGGCGACGGTGAAGGTGCCGCCCAGCCGCTGGGTGATGAAAACGCCCGTGCCAACGGGTAGGGTGAGCGTGTCACCGCTGGGGATCTGGATAGCGGCGACTTCGCGAGTGAGCTTGATTTCTTCGTGCATGCGCGGAGTTAAAACCACGTCTGCGCGAACGGCAAGGGATCAGTTGCGAATCCGCACCGGTTTGCCTCACGGTTCTTCCACGTTGTCCTGGATCACCTCGTCCTCACCGACCGGGATGGCGCGCATGGCGCGGGGCTTGGCGGGCGGGACTTCCATCACGCTGAAGTCGGAGGTGTCTTTCGGCGCGCTAGGCTCCGCATCGAGCGACTCCACCGGTAAGGCCTTCAAAGGTTCCACCGGAATGGCCACGGATGGCTCGTTGCCTTCGGAATCCAGCTGGACGGGTTCGGCCTTGGGCGCTGTCTCGTCGCCCACGACCAGCGCTTTCTTGGGCGGGGTGATTTCGTCTTTGATGTCGTCCTTGATGCCTTCGAAAAACTTGCGAACCATCGGCGCCGCCATCCGCCCGCCGGATACGGTTTCGCCCGGGCGACCTTCGTAAAGCACGGCGAAGGCGTAGCGCGGATTGTCATGCGGCAGGAAACCCGCGAACCACGCGAGACGCTGGTTCTTCGCCTTCGGTCCCCACTGCGCCGTCCCGGTTTTACCGCACAGCTCGGTATAGCTCAGGCCTGCACCATGGCCGGTACCGCCGCCGGCATTGACCACATCGCGCATCCCATCGTGGACGATTTCAACGGCGTGCGGATCGACCCCCAGCAAGTTCTTACGCTGGGGAATGGCCGCTTCGACCACACGCGCGCGGGCGTCCTGGATTTGCCGGATGAGCTGCAGCCTGGGCAAGGCCCCACCATTGGCGATGCCCGCCATGGCCTGCGCGACCTGCAGCGGCGAGGCCAGCAGGCTCCCCTGACCGATGGAAAGATTCGCAGTGTCGCCAGGGAGAATGCGGCGCTTTTCGTTTTTCAGCATCCACTCGTCATTCGGCACCAAGCCCGCACTTTCCCCCATCAGCGGCAGCCCGGTGTGGCTCCCGAAGCCGAGACTCCGCGCCAGACCCAGGAATCGCTCCGAGCCAACGTCGATGCCCACCTGATAGAACCAGGTGTTGCAGGATCGGGCCAGCGCCCGCTTCACATCGATCGAACCTTCGGGAATTCTTGTCCAGTTGTTAAAGGTGACATTGCCGATGGTGATCGCCGCCGGGCAGTCGATGGTGGTGAACTCACCCACCGTCCCTTTGTCCAGAGCGGCCAGCGCGACGATCGGCTTGAAGCAGGACGCCGGCGGATAGGCGGACTGAAACGCCCTGCCGAACAATGGCTGGGCGGCGTCGGCCTCCAGCGCCTTGAAGTCGAGATCGTTGATCCCCGGAATGAAGCGATTCAAATCAAACGACGGGCGCGACGCCATGACCAGCACCTCGCCGGTAGCGACATCGATGACGACAAAAGCCCCGCGGCGGCAACCGTCATGCAGCGTCGCTTCCGCCAGCTTCTGCCATTTCAGATTGAGCGTGGTGACGACCGTGCCGCCCGGCCGCGGGCGCTTGACTTGTTCCTCCAGCAGCTTGCTGCCGCTTTCATCAAACAACAACCGCTTCATCCCCGGCTCGCCCGTCAGCAGGGTGTTGTAGATTTTTTCCAAGCCCGCGCGGCCTTCGGATTCCTCCCACAGCGGCTCGTTGAAATTAATCGGCCCGGTCGGCAACTTGCCGACGCTGCCCGAATAACCCAGGATGTGCGCCGCCAGTTCGCCATTCGGGTAGCTGCGCCGGTAAATCGGTTGCAAGATCAGCCCCGCCATCAAGCGCGCCTCGATGCCGTGCACCTCCTTCTCACCCAGCTGGCCCGTGACCAACAGTGGCAACCAGCGCCGGTTGCGGTAGTGGTCGTAAATCTCGTCGTCGGATTTCGGCACGGCGTTTTTGACCAGCAGCTTCAGCCCATCCAGCCGGCTGCGCGCCCAGTTGATCACAAAGCTGCGGTCCGCATTTTCAAACTGCCGGAACTGCAGACCGACCTGATAGGCGATCCGATTATTCGCCAGCGGCTCCCCTTCCCGATCCACGATCTGCCCGCGCGGCGCAGGGATCCTGAGCGTGATGGCGCGGGCATCCTTGCGCGTACTGATCGCCCCATCCGTGGCATTGCGCGTGACCGGAGCCTCCGCCGGAGTTGGCTGGATTGCCATCAACGGTGCCGACTCGCCCTGCGCACAAAGCGGCAACATCGCGAGACAGAAGACCCGCAAAAGTCGGCAAGTAGAGAGGAGACGCACCATGAAGTCTTGAAATCCTAGGCTCAGATTCAGAGCAAGGCAACGCTCAATCAACGGCTTGCCGCGCCCCGCCAATCAAGACAGGACAACAATATCCCGACTTTCGCCATCGACCGCACCAGTCCTGCCATCGACCGCACCAGTCATGCCGTCCACCGCACCAGTCATGCCATCGACCGCATAAGTCATGCCGTCCACCGCACAAGTCATGCCGTCCACCGCACAAGTCCTCCCGTCCACCGCACAAGTCATGCCATCGACCGCACAAGTCCTCCCGTCCACCGCACAAGTCCTCCCGTCCACCGCACAAGTCATGCCGTCCACCGCACAAGTCCTCCCGTCCACCGCAC
>JBAXLW010000050.1:0-16393 GCA_037134575.1 Verrucomicrobiota bacterium
GAGTAAGACGCTGAGGGGGATTTGGGAAATATGGAGTTCCGACTTTAGTCGGCTGGGATGGAAAAAATGGAAAAGGAAAGCTTAAATGGAAGAGGAGGGGCGGAGGGTTAAGAGGCCGACTGAAGTCGGCGCTCCACTCCCTATTTCATTTCGGCTTTGCGACTCCCGCTTTCCGATATTCAGAATTGAAAATAAATAAACCCTCGTGGCGCTCCGGGGTTGGTGAGAATGAGGAAAAGCATGATACCGTGGAGGAGTGGTTCGATGGGGGAGCGGGAGAGTTTTTGGGCGAACGGTTGGCGGTGTTCTTGGAGCCAGCCCCAGGCATGGTAGAGGACGACGGCGCTGCCGTAGAAGAGGAGCGAGAAGATTGGCGGGCCAGCAAACCCGGTTCTGCCGTTAAACAGGGCTTTGAAGAAGGCAAGGACGCTGGCCATGTCGGGCATGAGGAAGGTCAGCCAGAGGGCGGTCACGATGTGAAATGTGAATATCCATTTCACAGAGGTGACGGCAATTTTGAATGTTGGATGTTGAATGTTGAATGTTGAAGAGGAAGAGAAATTCGACTCTGCGCTTCCCTTTGGCTCTTTTATCCAAAATTTAAAATTCAAAATCCAAAATTTCGAACCTGCGCCGAATCTTTCAAGCCCCAGAAACAGCCCATGCAAGCTCCCCCACAGCGCGAATTTCCATTCGGCACCGTGCCAGAGGCCGCCGAGGAACATGACGAGAAAGAGATTGAGGTAGGTGCGGGCGGGTCCTTTGCGGTTGCCGCCCAAGGGGATGTAGAGGTAATCGCGCAGCCATCCGGAGAGGGACATGTGCCAGCGGCGCCAGAACTCGGTGATGCTGGTGGAGAGATAGGGAAAGTTGAAATTGGTGGGGAAGCGGTAGCCAAACATCGCGGCAAGGCCGATGGCGATGAGCGAGTAGCCAGCAAAATCGGCGAAGATTTGCAGGGTGTAGCCGTAGAGTAGGGGAAGCAGGTTGAGCGGGCTGCTGGCCAACAGCGATGTGGCCCCGAGGGTGAGTCCGGCCGTTTGCTCGGACAGGTTGTCAGCGACAAAGATTTTGAGGAAGTAGCCAGTGATGAGTGAACGGATAACGAGTTGCCAAGGGATGTCGTGGATGCGCTTGGCCTGGATTTGTGGCCAGAAATCCTTGGCCTTGACGATGGGGCCGGCAACTAGCTGGGGGAAAAAGAGCAGGTAGAACCCAATGTCGCGGACGCCCTTGGTGAATCGGCCGCCTTTGGACAAAAGGGTGTCGCTCTCGCGCGTGACTTGGCCGCGGGCAACATCCACAATCATGCTGATGCCATGAAAGGTGTAGAAGGAGATGCCGATGGGCAGTGGGATGTTCTTGATGGCCTGCGCCCACCCGGCAGGGAGGAAGGGGATCATCCCAGCAAGAAAGGGCAGGTACTTGAAGAAACCCAGAAGCGCTAGGTTCATGATCACCGCGCGCCGCGTCCAGTTGCGGACTTGGTCTTCATCGCCATTGACCTTGTGGAGGATGATGCGCGCGGTGGCAACGCTGTTGCCCACACAGGAAATGGCGAGCAGGCCGATCAGCTTGGGGTCTTCCCAGCCATAGAAAATGACGCTGGCGACTAGAGCGGTGGTCACCTGCCATGCCTTGCCATGGCGACCGCGCGACCAAGGCGCGTAGTAAAGCGCGAAGGTGACCGCCAAGAAGATCAGGAATTCAAACGAGTTGAAAAGCATGAGTGGACGGGTAAAGTGGAAATTTGGAAAGCAGACAGCTGAAATGGGAGAGCGGATGGGAGTACCGACTTCAGTCGGCTTTTCTGCTTTTTACTGCAGCTTTTCTCTTTCCAGTTGCGCAACGGCGCGGAGGAGATCGCCGGTGGCACGAGTGGCGCTGGGGGCATCCATGTGGACGCTGTCGGTCAGGTTGACGTCTTGCGGCGAGACGCGGCGGCCGAGATCCCACCAGAAGGAATGACTTGATTCGGCGAGAGCGAGGATCCATTCGGGTGCCGGATCATTGGCGCGGGCCGGGGGTAGCCAGACGAATACAAAGCGCGATCCACGGCGCTGCAGGCGGTGGATGATGTCAGTGACTTCGGCAACGCGGCTGGCCTGGATAGCATCGAGCGGATGACTGGCGGCAGAACTGAGAAGAACCGGTGCAGTGCCAGTACCGAACCCGCGGGCGGCTTCTGCAGGTGGGTAGTTGCCGATTTTGCGGGCGAGCAGTTTGCTATAGAAAAAGGCGGAGGGCCGAGCGTAGGCACTGATGGATGGGTGGTTGATGCCGAACTTGAACCACGGACTCATCATCGTCCGCGAAATTTCGGTGGGCTTTGGGGACAGGGAGAGATTGAGCGTGTTGGTCTCGATGAAAATCCAAGGGGCGCTGGGCAGGATTCCTTGGTCGATGGCGCGGAGGGTGTCGATCCCACAGCCGCCATCGCAGCCCATATTGGAAATGTCGGCGAAGCCTTGGGCGGAGTCTGGCAGCCTGCCGGTGATGGAGGAGCCGAGGACCATGATTTTTTGCTGGGCATGAGCCCCCGCTTGGATGCGGCCGAGCGATGAGAAGAAGTTGGATTCGCTTTTGAGGGTGCGCCCGCCAGACATCCGCAGTGCCAGCGACTGCGCCCCAAAGCAGGCTGCCAAGGTCAGCAAGAGTAGGATGAGGTAGCGCATGGGCGAAAAAGGGGGTAAAGCTGAAATTGGGAAAGCGGAAAGCTGAAAGGAAGAGGAGAATTTCGGAGGCCGGAGATTTGGTGAGAATGGGCGGGATGGAGCGCTGATCTTTAGTCGGCGACTTTGGTTTCGTGGGGTTTCGAGTGTTTCGCGGTTCTATTTCTATCCAACGCTGGGTTTGCGGAAATTCCGGAAAGTCAGCAAGAAGCCCAGACAAGCGATGAGTGTGCCGATTGAGACGACGGACAGCCAGAGAGGGCGAGGGAAAAAACGGACCTCGATCTGCTTGGCATTACTGGGAAGTTGATTGATCCAGCAGGCGTCGTCGGTCCCTTGGCCGAAGGCTTGCCAATCGGCCTGGCCGATGCTTCTCCAGCGCCAGCCAGAGTGCCAGTTTTGGGCGATGCGAATCCAAGTGCTGCCATTGGGCACTTCAAAGGTCCAACGGTTCATGGTTTGCAGGGTGGGGGTGATGGCGGTCGCAGTCTTGAGGGCGGCTAGGATGGCTGGAGGCTGACCGGGAACTGGATCGCGACCCGCGGTGAGTGGGGCGACGATCTGTGGATTTTTGCGGATGGTGAAGCCGTGGAGTGAATCGGCAATCGGCCAGTCGACTGTGCCGCGGGCAGGGTTTGCCGCAGAGGGTGAAATCGCAATGCCAACCCCAGATAGAGTCAGGCGGAGTGCTGGATCAGCATCCTGTAAAGCATGTGAGGCGGACCGATATTGAATGCTCTCGTAGGCCTCGACCGAGGGAATAGAATATGCGGCGCAAATATTAGGGACAGCCAAATCATCGATGATGGAGCTGTTATCATATAGCCCTTGTAGAATCCGCTGTGGCCTTGCGAGTTCACGGACTCGCTCAATGGCGGGATGTTTGGGTAAGAGATCGCTTGGGTTCGAAAATGTGGTCCATGTCTGGAAAAAAGTGCAGAGTTCGAGCGAGGTGGCGCCAATGATCGCCAACTGGCCCCATCTGGCATGGCGATCATTGGATCGGCCGACTAAAATCAATCCGCCGACGCCCGTGGCAAGCAGGCCGTAAACCCAGACAGTTTCAGGATCAGCGAGGGAAAAGGAATCTGTCCATCGCAGGGCGCGTTTTTCGATCCATTTTTGGCTGCTACTCAGTTTGGATGTCGCTGCGTGGAGAGCTGTAGCGATTACTTGTTTTTCGATCGAAGTCCTCGCGGTAATCGGTAACAAAGTCCCGATGAGCAGGGCACCTCCGAGGCCAGCGGTGGTGAATGAAGAGAGTCGGATCAGGCGTGTAGGAGGGTTTTTGGTGAAATGGGCCAACATCTCGGCAGCCATCCATGATCCGCCCAGCAAAAAGAGCAGTTGCACCCGGTGGTAGAGCGGGCCGACCAGCGGCGTAAGCGGAATCAACAAGCCTGCTAAAATAAGCCACTTGGCCTGACGCGGCATCGATTTTACAAATAATCCGCCGATCGCCAGAACCATGGGTATGGTTCCTAGGTAGGCGAGGTCCATCAGTGAGAACTTGAGCAAGCGCCAGGCATCACAGGATTGAGGCTCACCCATCAGCCAGGGCCAAATTTGGGCGGGGATGGCGAGCAGGTTGAAGAAGGGCTGGGAGATTCCTTCGGGATAACCTAGGCCGCCGCGAGTGTGGCCAATTTCAATGTTGGTGAAATAGGCGATGATCTGAGGTATCACCGTGAAGGCCGCCATGGCGGCGGCAAGCACGAACGCGAGGCCCCAACCCGTGATGGTGGGCCATTCCTTGTGTGCCGACTTCCACCGGGGAATCCCGCCAGCGACCACGCAGCCACAAGCAAGCACGACAAAAACCATGTGCTGGAGGGTACCGCCGATCAGGGCGAGAGTGAGGAAAAACGGCAGCAGTAACTGGCGGGTATTCAGATTTTTCCAGGACAGCCCGTGAGCCGCGGACCAGAGCACCCATGGCATCCAGCAAAAAGAGCTCAGTGCCCAGCGGTGGTAAATCCAGATCACGAACTGGCTGTTGCCCATGTAGGCGATGGCCCCGAGAAGGCAGGCCAGCCACGGCAGGCTGCGGCTGCGGAGGAACACCAGCATGCCGATGCCCGCAATTAGAAATTCTGCTTCAATGCCGAGGTTCCAGGCTTGGACAAAAGGGAAAAAGCGGTGCAACTGCATCGTCCAATTACCGGGGAGGGCCATCGTGTTGCCAGCCAAGCTTACGCCGCCCATTTCGTAAGGATTCCAACCGATGTAGCCGTCTGCCTTGATCGATTGTGCCGCAAAAATGTGGTAGGGCAGATACTGGGTGACGGCATCAATCGTCATGTGATTGTGGGGCTTGGCTCCATTGCTATCTTCCTTCCACGGCGCGAGGAGGGTTTTGGTGATGTCCAGCGGCGCGACGATCTTGCCCCCGAACAAGGCAGGGAAGAACATCGCCGTGACCATTGCCAAAAGAGACAGGGACGCTAAAATCGCTGGGAGTTTGCGGGGAGTTGTCATGGATGTGAGACTGGTGAAGACCAGGTGGATTAGGAACAAGAGTGTCCCTTCTCCTTATTAGAAGCGATATTTAAGGATGCAGTAGATCGCGCGGATGCCGTCGCGCCAGCCGATCTTTTTGCCTTCCTCGTAGGTGCGACCGTAGTAAGAGATGGAGACTTCGTAGATGGGGACCTTGAGCTTGGCGACTTTGGCGGTGATTTCGGGTTCGAAGCCAAAGCGGTTTTCCTGGATGACGATTTTTTGCAATACCTCGCGGCGAAAAACTTTGTAGCAGGTTTCCATGTCGGTGAGGTTCATGTTGGTGAACATGTTGGACATGAGGGTGAGGAATTGGTTCCCCACGGAATGCCAGAAGTAGAGCACCCGGTGCATGCCGGAGCCGAGGAAGCGGGAGCCGAAGACGACGTCCGCGCGGCCGGTAAGGATCGGCATGAGGAGCCTGGGGTACTCATCGGGGTCGTATTCAAGGTCGGCGTCTTGAATGATGACGATGTCGGAATCGACGTGTTGGAATCCGGTGCGCAGGGCGGCTCCTTTGCCTTGGTTGACCTCGTGGGTGAAAATGCGGATGCGGTCGTCGGTTTTTGCGAGGGCTTGCATCGTCTGCCAAGTGCCGTCTGAGGAGCAATCATTGACCATGACCAGTTCGGCGACTTCAGGCCGGGCGAGGACTTTTTCGACGATGAGGTGGAGGGTGCGCTCCTCGTTGTAAACGGGAATGACGACCCCGAGGCAGCGGGCGGGAATTTCGACGGGATTCATGGCTTTTTGGTAGAGCTGAAATTGGGAAAGCTGAAAGCTGAAATGAAGAGGAGATTTTCGGAGGGCGGAGATTCGGTGGGAATGGGCGGGATGGAGCGCTGATCTTTAGTCGGCGTCTTTGATTTCGTGGTTCTCTGGATCGCAGAGTTTACCGCGGAGACGCTAAGGTCGCAAAGGGACGCGGAGGAAGACAGGGGGTAAAGCTGAAATTGGAAAAGCGGAAAGCTGAAATTTGAAAGATGAAGCGAAACGCGGAGGCGGGGAGGGCGCGGAGTAAGACGCTGAGGGGGATTTGGGAAATATGGAGTTCCGACTTCAGTCGGCGTCTTTGGTTTCGTGGGCTTTCGAGTGTTTCGTGTTTTCCTGAATCGAGGAGTTTACCGCGGAGCCGCAAAGGTCGCTGAGAGACGCGGAGGAAGAAAGGGGGTAAAGCTGAAATTGGGAAGATGAAGCGAAACGCGGAGGCGGGGAGATCGCGGAGAAAGACGCTGAGGGGGATTTAGGAAATATGGAGCGCTGATCTTCAGTCGGCGTCTTCGATTTCGTGGTTCTCTGAATCGAAGAGTTTACCGTGGAGGCGCTAAGGGCGCTTTGGGTGACAGGGAAAGAGGGTTTTTTGGGGTTTCGAGGGCGTCAGTGGATGTGTCAGCGATTGGCTTGGGCGCGTGCAGTGGCTAACTGAAGTGCTGTGGGAAATGAGGGGGATGGAGCGCTGATCTTCAGTCGGCGTCTTTGGCGCGTTGGGCGGCTTGCGCGCGGTACGTTCCTGAAGGAGAAAGATCGACGGGATGGGCGATATTCAATTCACCGGCTTTTGAAGCCTTCAGTGTGGTCTTTGGCACGCTACCGCCCTTGGTTGCGGCGTTTTTGAAGCGCGAACCGACCAGGTGTTTCAAAAGTGCCTCTAGGTAGAGAATACCTTAGAGCCGGAGACTGGTTTGTAAAACCGGTTGTTCAAGAAAAATTGAACTAATTTTCGGATGAGGCGAAAAAGATTTTTGGGTCGCATGTTTGCGGGGGATTTTGGGGGGAATGATGGCCGGACCCGGCTAGAGTTTAGAATCCCGAGTTGACTGGGACGAGGCGGGAAACCGCTTGTCGGAGCAGGGCGCTGTCCCATTGGCCGGGAGCGGTCGCGGTGGTGCCCAGGTAGCCATAGTTCATGAGGCTACCGCATTGGGCGCAGAGCAGGCGCGAGACCGGGGCGAGTGGTCCCATGCCCATGGTGGCGACCGGGATTCCGTGATCGGCGAGCTGGAATTCGGCGAGGCGTGCCAGATCGGCGGGGCTGCGGAGCTGGGCGGCGGCTTTGAAAATCGTGGCTCCAGCGTCCTTGGCCTTTTGCGCGGCCTGTGCGAGTACGGCGGTTGCGGGAAGCTCGTTGAAATCGTGATAGGAGGCGATCCAGGGGATTTGTAGTTCGGGGAGCTCGGCTAAAAATCCGCCCATTTCGTCGATACTGGCGACTTCGACGTCGATCCAAGCGGCGTGGGGCAGGGCGACTTTCAGGAGCTGGCTGCGTGCGGCAGCGTCCAGCGCCCGTGCGCCACCTTCTTCGGACCGGCGGGCGGTGAACAAGAGCGGGATTCCGGTCAAATGGCTCCAGGGCAGGGGCTGGGTGGTCAGGTCCTCGGGCTCTAAAAGATCCAGACGGATCTCGGCGATGTCGCAGGCTTCGAGAACAACGGCGGCGGGCGAAGTGCGTAAATCCAGCGAACTGCCGAAGCTGCCGACGATTTGGGGATTTCCGCTCATTCGCAATTTTTTTGCAGTCGCCATGACGAAGTGATGCGGATTAAATCAGGGCGAGTCAATCGCTTGTGGTCAGATTTACGGCTGCCTGTGATTGCGGGGCTCGTAATTTCATCCGACAGAAATGATTTTTTCTGGCCAAGCCTAACTCCTAGGACTTAGTTTCTGGTCAAAACCGCACCCGATGTACCCATTACTTCGCAAATCCGTCTTCATCACCGCGTCCGCCGTGATCACCGCGTTCTCGATAGGCTCCGCACTTGGGCAGGCGGCTAAGGTCGTGAGCAACAAGCCTGAGTTTGAAGAGATGGCCTCGCCCGTATTTGGCGGCACGAAGGACAAAGTCTTCAAGCCGAAGAACTGGCTCGAGATCGAGGCCAAGTTGAAAATCTCCCTCAGTCCCGAGCCGGCCTCCAAGACTTGCGACAAGATGACCATCAAATGGTACGTCGCGGTCAAAAATCCAGATAAGCCAGGCACGATGCTGCTGCTGACGCGGGATGTCGAACATGTGAACATTTCGTTAGATGAAGACATTTTCTGTTCGATCTACCTCTCGCCGAGTTCGATCAAGCGCCTGATGGGATCCAATGTCGGTGGCAAGAGAGCCGTTGAATACGTCGGCTATGAAGTGCTGATCAACGGGCAAAAGGTCGCTCAAGAGACCCACAAGGGAAGCGTCGGTTGGTGGAATGCAGCCTCGGGGAAAATCTCCCGCACCGATTCCGTGCCACTTCTCAACAAGATGGAAACTCCTTTCAGCCACATGTGGTGGGACCGCTATGCGGAAGTGAGTGCAGAGCGCCGCTGAACCCCATGAGACTTGTTCGTTTTTTGTCCAACCACTTTCTCTTTCATTTCTAGTAAATCATGGCTGATCATCAGACCACCATCGCCCTCAACATTGGATCGCAGCGCATTAGCATGGCTGTTTTTGAGGTTTCGAAAAATGACGAACTCATACTCAAAGCTTACGACTCGGAATCGATCCCTGCGGATCCGGCGCTGGATGCCTCAAGGGCCTCGCAGACGCGCGTTGCCATCGCCGATCTCGTCGAGCGACTGAACGTTGGCAATTGCAAGGCACGCTATGCGATTTCCGGGCAATCGGTTTTCACCCGTTTTGTCAAACTGCCACCGATTCAGGACGACAACATCGAGCAGTTGGTCACCTTCGAGGCCCAGCAGCACGTGCCGTTTCCGCTTTCGGAGGTGGTCTGGGATTATGAATTGATTGAAGGAGCGACCGAAAAGGAAGCCGTGATTGTCGCGATCAAGGCGGATTCGCTCGATGAGATCAACGCATCGGTGAATGATGCGGGGCTGGGAACCTTGGAGGTCGATGTCGCCCCGATGGCGCTCTACAATGCCTTTCGCGCCGCCTACGGCAATCCGGAGGATCCGATTTTGCTCATCGACATCGGGGCGAGGACCAGCAACCTGATCTACATCGAGGGCCGCCGCTTTTTTACGCGTGGCATCGCGATTGGTGGTGCCTCAATTACGACGGCGATCGCCAAGGAATACGGGGTATCATTCGCGGAAGCCGAACATCAAAAAGTATTCAACGGCATGGTCGCATTGGCGGGTGGCCATACCGCGCAGCTCGACGAATCCGTCGCGGCTCTGGCGATGGTGATCCGGAACGCACTGAACCGCTTGCCTGCGGAAATCGCGCGAACCACCAATTACTACCGCAGTCAGCACGGCGGCAGTGCCCCGCGCCGGGTGGTTTTGGCGGGCGGCGGGGCGAACCTACCCTACGCGCTCGAGTTTTTCCATGAGAAGCTCAACCTGCCGGTGGAATACTTCAATCCGGTCAAAAACGTCGCACTGGCGAAGGGAATGGATCCAGAGATCATTCAGCGCCAAGGACATTTGATGGGGGAGATCATTGGTCTCGGGCTGCGCAGCGTGGGCAAATCGCTCATTAACATTGATCTTGTGCCGCTGGTGGTGGAACAGACGCGGGCTGCCGACCGCCGAAAGCCTTTCTTGATCGCTGCCGCCGTCATTTTCCTAGTGGGTCTTGCGGCATGGGCGGCATTCGAAAACTTAGCGGCCGCCAATGCCGAAGACGAGACCGTCACCATGCAGGATCAGCGCTCATCGCTGGCGCCACTCAAGTCGGACATTGATCAACTTCTCAAGAAAGAGGAAAGCCTTCGGCAGATCGCCACCGGCTATACCAACGCCGAAGCGGCGCATGTCTACTGGATGGATGTGCTGGCCGAAGTGCGCGGCGCCTTTGCTAGCGATGCCGTTTGGTTGACCGATATCGAACCGCTCAGCGGCTACGTGGCCACCGCTGCCGATGCGAGAGCTGCAGGCAGCAAGGCGGGTGCGAACGAACAAAACGGCAAATCGTTGATCAAAGCCGAATTTGCAGCGGCGACCTATGGCAGCAGCTCGCTGGTTGATTCGAAGTCTGAGTCGGCGGCCCCAGGGAGAAAGTCGGCTGGCGCGGAGATCACCGCCAATGCCGTGCGGATCAAAGGGTTTTGGCGCAAGACTGAAAAAGGCCAAAACGTCGTGTCCGAGCTCCTGAAAAAACTCCGGGATCAATCGACGCACTTCCGCTTCAGTATCAAAGATGCCAAGGGGGCCGAAGTTGAATTGAGAGATGAGCGGATCCTTGACATCACCGTCGTTGGCGAGCCGGGAATTCTCGGTCTTCCCTTTGAAATCACCCTTCCATTGGCCCGCGAGGCCGCAGCCAAGTAAGGCTTAGCAAGCAACCCGATTGCCTTCAGTATTATGAGTTGGATTAAGAAAAATCGTTTTATAGTGATGCTGGGCGGAGCGGCCCTGCTGGGTTCCGCCTTGCTGTTTTATTTCGGTTTCCAAGCCGCCCAGCGCTACGATGAGGCAAAGGCAGAATTCGACATCGCGGCGAGCGAGGCTTCCAGCTATGAAAACCTGGCGCTTTACCCAAAGTCGGCGAACCGCGATGGCAAGCGCAAGGCGCTCGACGAATACAAGCAAGCGGTGACGTCGCTGGTTGCCGCCTTCGACCCCTTCCGCACCACGGACCTTAAAAATGTGACGCCGCAGGAATTTACCACCACCCTGCTGGCTGCCAATACGGACGTGCGCAAGGCTTTTGAAGAGTCAGGCACGATCGTGCCAGAGCCGTTTTTTCTGGGCTTTGAGAGATATAAGACCTCGTTGGCAGATGGCAAAATCACGGGCTTGCTGAATTACCAACTTTCCTCAATCAAAAAACTGATGCTGGCCCTCTCGCAGGCGAAGCCGACAGCGCTTAAAAATCTTCATCGGCCCAATTTGGTCGAGGAAGACGGCCAGGTCTACAAGTCGGCGGCCAATGCCGTGGCGCGCTCCTTTCCGCTGGAGATCACCTTCGTCGGGCCCGAGCGGTCCGCTCGCGAGTTTCTCTCCACCATTGCCAAGCCGCAAGGTCAGTTCGTCGTGATCCGCTCCTTACGGATCACCAACGACAAGAAAGATCCTCCGCGGACCAGTGATGCCAAGTTTGACCGGCCTGCCGCTGCGGACCCGATGATGGCTTCCCCGGCATTGCCGGGTGATCCATTGGTAGGAGCGGATGTGCCCGCAGCGGATTCCGGTCGGATCCTTGCTCAAATTCTCGGGAACGAGCAGGTTTGCGTCTTCGTCCGCTTGGATGTTCTCCAGTTTCTGCCCGCGCAGAAAATCCCATAAACCTGATCTTCTCTCACTTTACTGACCATGTCCTGGTTTTCTACAAATTACGAAAAAGTCGTTCTTGGGGCTGCTGTTGCCGCCGCCTTGGGGCTCGCCTACCTGGGGTGGTCCAAGCATGGGAGTGTTGAAACTGACTTCAGCATCGACCTCAGAGGGCGTGGCAATAACCAAACGGCGGTTCGGGATGCGGACCTGATCCCTCAGGCGTTGGCCTCGCTCAAGATGGATCACTCGTGGCTGCAAGCACTGGATATGGACCGTCCAGTGGACCTGTTCACGGGCATCCCGCTGTTCATCAAAAGCAGCGCGCCGGATGAACCCATCGACTTGCTCAAGGGAGCGCCCGTCCATCCGCCGATTCACAATATCTGGTGGATCCAAAATCGCTTGGACCCAGGCCATGCCGATGCCCTCAACCGCGATCCCGACCATGATGGTTTCTCCAACGTGGAGGAATTCAATGCCAAGACCGACCCTAACAGTGCTAGGTCGCTGCCATCGCTGATCACCAAGCTGATGTTTGTGAAAGAGGACAGCCTCACTTGGGTGCTGCGTCCCGGCCACGGGTCGGATGGCAGTTTCCCCATTGTCTATGAGGATAGCAAAGGTGGCACCAACAAGGCCGGCGCGGCGGAGATGATCGCCCCCGGCACGGTGTTCTTCAGCAAGGGGACCATGGCGAATCGATTCAAGCTTCTCGGTTCGGAAGTCCGCATGGAGCTCAACAAGAAAATCAACATCGAGATGGAGCGAACGATCGTACGCATCGAGGATCAGCGGCCCAATAAAAAAGGCACCGTTTACGAGTTGCCAGCTCCGCTGTCTGACCAACGCAAGAACGACTACCGTCAATATGACCGCACGGCGATTTTCTCGCTAGAGGCACTCGGACTCAACGGCAAGGAGTTCAGAGTGGAGGAGAATACCGCCTTTGCCCTGCCGCCGGGCAACCCGAACCAAGACTACCTCGTCAAAGCCATCACGCCCGAGTCGGTCATTATTGAATTCTATGATGCCGCAGGCGATAAAAAGACCCTGCGGATCAATAGAGGTCGCCAGGCGCCGATGGCGGAATGACCCGCCAAAAAAATCGCTTCCCAATCTCCCAAAAAATCTTCAGAAAGTCCCAGCCAAGTATGCAAAAAACGCTTTTTTATCGATTCAGCCGCACCGCACTTGCGTTGGTGGCTATGGCATCTTCCATGCCCGCTCTTGTTACGTCTGCAAATGCGGGTGAAGGTGGCTCCGGCCTCAGCTCCCTCGCCCAGCGCGAAATGGTCCGTCGTCAAGAGGCCGTGAGCGAAGCGGATACGCTCCTGAACGAAGGTCGCGAGGCCTATGCCAAGGCAGACTTCCAGCAAGCCGTCGATAAATATATCCAAGCGCTGGCTCGTCTACCCGCCGCACCGATGCTGTCAGACCGCCGCGAAAGCATCATCGCGCATTTGGCCGATGCAAGGATCGCACTGGCCATGGAGTATCGCAAGGTCGGCAAATATACGGAAGCGCGCACGCTGCTTGAAGGCCAGTTGGCCGTCGACCCGAACAACCTCGAGGCCAAGCGCGAAATCGGTTTCTTGGATGACCCCATCCGTACCAATCCTGCGCTGACCTACGAACACACCCAGAATGTGGACAAAGTTCGCCGCGATCTCTACACGGCGGAAGGTAGCTTCAATCTCGGCAAGTACGACGACGCCAAGCTGTCGTACGAAAAAGTTCTTCGCGTCGATCCCTACAATACGGCCGCCCGTCGCGGGATGGAGCAGGTCGCCAATGCCAAGTCCGATTACTACCGCGCCGCCTACGACCAGACCCGTGCCGAGCTTTTGAGTCAAGTCGACGCCGCATGGGAGGTCAGTGTGCCAGCCGTGACGCCCGCGGTCAGCACCACCCAGTTTGGCCAAGGCGAAGTCACCTCTGGCGTTGCTTACATCACTGAAAAGCTCAAGAAAATCGTCATCCCACGCATCGACTTCGAAGACACCACGGTCGAAGAAGCCATCGACTTCATTCGTCTGCGCGCCGCTGAGCTCGATACGGCGGAACTCGATCCAGCCAAGAAAGGCGTCAACTTCGTGATCCGCCGGCCACGGGCGAATCTGGCAGCCCCCGCAGAGCCCGGTGCCGCCGATGCCCTGCCGACCGCCGCCGAAGATCCCGGTTCGCTGCGCGTTCGCGAGCTGCGCGTTCGCAACGTGCCTCTCGCCGTTGCCCTCAAATACATCTGCGATCAGACCAAGCTCCGCTACAAAGTCGACGACTTCGCCGTCACCTTGGTCCCATCCAGCGAGAGCAACCAAGACTTTTTCAGCCGCACCTTCCGCGTGCCGCCTGACTTTGCCACGGCGCTGGGCAGTGCGGGTGAGGGGGGCGAGGCGGCCGCAGCAGACCCCTTCGCCGCCGAAAATCCCACCGCCGGAAAGGCGCTCAAGCTGGGTGGTCGCCCACCGATTCTTGAGCTTCTCAAGAACGCTGGCATCACCTTCAATCCCGGCAGCTCTGCCACTCTGAGCAATGCCGGTGTCCTGCTGGTGACCAACACCTCGACCGAACTCGACAAGGTCGAGCAACTCGTTCAAACGGTCAGCAACACCCAGCCGAAGCAAGTGAAGATCACCACCAAGTTTGTGGAGATCAAACAAGAAAACACCGACGAACTCGGTTTCGACTGGATGATCAGCGCCTTTGGTATCGGCAATAGCCTCGCCAACAGCAGTACCACAGGATCCGGCGGAACCACGGGCAACCAGCTTCCAAGCCGCACGGGCGACTTCACCGGCGTGGATACGAACTTGCCGACGGACATTGTAACGGCCGGAAATCGCAGTGGCGACACCGCCATCAACCGCAATAGCATCGATTCGCTCCTGAATAATCCGAACCGTACGTCTCAACTCATCAACGCCGCTCCTGGCATCTTGGGACTCACGGGGGTATTCCGAGACATCGAGATGAAGATGATCATGCGCGGCCTCGCCCAGAAAAAAGGGGTCGACTTAATGACCGCTCCTTCAGTCGTCGCCAAGTCCGGCCAAAAAGCGCTCATCGAGGTGATCCGCGAGTTTATCTATCCGACCGAGTTTGAGCCGCCTCAAGTCACGCAGGGGGCAGCATCAACCTCCAGGACTGCTACTGGAGAACCTTTAGGAGGCAGCACTCCGCTGGCCACTCCGGCATCGCCTTCGGCGTGGGCAACCCGCAATCTGGGCGTCACCCTTGAAATCGAGCCGACCATCGGCGAAAATGATTTCCTCGTTGATCTTCGGTTCGTGCCTCAGATCACCGAGTTCGACGGATTCATCAACTACGGTAGTCCCATTAATGTTCCTAATCCAAATTATAAGCAGTTATTACCTACGAGTTCCAATAACCCACAAACTATTGCAGTCACCGAAAACCGCATCGACCAACCCATCTTCTCGACCCGCCGGGTGAGCACCTCGATGACCATCTACGACGGCTACACCGTGGCTTGCGGTGGCCTGATGCGTGAGGACGTCCAAAACGTCGAAGACAAGGTGCCGATTCTGGGAGACATCCCTTACGTCGGTCGCCTGTTTCAAAGCAAGAGCGAGAACCGCATCAAGAGCAACCTGATCATCTTCGTCACCGCCCAGATCATCGACTCGACAGGTCGCCCACTGCGCGGGGCTGAGACCGGCCAAGTGATTCCTGTCACGACATCCCCAGCCTCTGGCTTGCCTGCCGGTGGCGGCGACCAGGGCGAGGGTGTTCTGCCGCCACTCTAGCGATCGACGACTCCATCCAGCGGGCGGCGGTTTTTTGACCGGCCGCCCGCTTTTTTGTCACCTTCGCGCAACTTGGCGCTTGGCAGGTCGGGTGGGTCGCTTAAACCATGGGCATGGTGCTGGGTATACTGGGTTCGGGTTCGGGATCGAACATGCAGGCGATTCTCGATGCGATCGATACCGGAACGCTCAATGCGCGGATTGCGATCGTCTTGTCCGACAATCCCGGGGCCTTCATTCTCGAGCGCGCGCGGCTACGCGGGATCCAGACCGGCGTGATCAATTGCCGTGGATTTCGCACCAAGTTCCCCGAAGAGGCCCAGGCGGAAACCGCACAACAGCTCAAGGCTGCAGGCGTCGAGCTAGTCTGTCTGGCTGGATTCCTGCGCCTGGTAAGGCACCCGCTGCTGGAGGTTTTCCCCTCGCGGATTCTCAATATCCATCCATCGCTGCTGCCCGCATTTCCCGGGCTGGAGTCGTGGAAGCAGGCGCTGGCGGCTGGTGTCGCCGAGGCGGGCTGCACGGTCCACCTCGTGGATGAAGGCATGGACACCGGGCCGATCCTGCTGCAGGAAGCCCTGCCGATCTTGCCCAGCGACACGGCGGAATCCCTGCACGCGCGCATCCAAGCGATCGAGCACCGCCTCTATCCGGCTGCAATTCGCAAAGTGGCTGAAACCGCGCTGGGCTAAAAGCCGGGCGCGTCCGTCCTCGAGATGTGCGGTTTTAGCTGGCGAATGTACCGGCCGTTCTTTGAGAAACACCCGCGCGTCGGTTATTCCAGGCCGCGCTCGTTGACTTCCTCTTCGTCCCAGCCGAGGTAGTGTCCCAGTTCGTGGAGGAAGGTAGTTCCGACTTCGTCGCGGTAGTCCTGTTCATCAGCGCCGACCCATTCCCAGAGATTGGTCAGGAACAGTCGGATGCGTGGTAGCTCCTCCGGTCCGACTTCCTCGGCTGCTGTCGGCCCTTCGAAAAGTCCCAATTCATCGCCGTCGAGCTGATCGTCATAAGCGCCTTGCCCGGGTTTCTCCTCAAACGCGATCGCGACTTGCTCCATCGCGTCCTGAATGTCGGCCGGCAAAACGCCTGTCAGTGACTTCAACTCCTCATCCGCCCACAGGCTCAATGTTTCAAAATCCATGACCAGAGATGTAGCGGTAACCCGTGCGGTGCACAAGCCTCGGTAAACCCGGGGTGGACGGCCTCCTCGGGTGGCGTTGATTCTTGCCAAAGACCGCGCAAACGGTCTATGATGCACCGTGGAAAAATCCGAAGACGGCATCGAGCGCG
>JBAXLW010000051.1:0-16238 GCA_037134575.1 Verrucomicrobiota bacterium
ATTTCCCCGGCCGAACACGCTGTTGAGCTTGGCAAAATGCCAGTCGTTAGACAGTTTCGGAGCATGTTTGATCCCACGCGTTATGATGGTCGCATGCCTTATCGGCGCTGCGGCGATTCTGGCGTATTGCTGCCAGCTATATCACTGGGTTTCTGGCACAACTTCGGCGATGTCGATGACTTCGAGGAAGCTCGCCGCATCATGTACCGCGCGTTTGACCGCGGGGTGACCCATTTCGACCTCGCCAACAACTACGGCCCGCCTCCGGGATCGGCCGAAGCCATCGTCGGCCGCATTCTGGCGGAGGATTTCACCAACCATCGCGACGAACTGATCATCACCACCAAGGCGGGCCACGACATGTGGGACGGCCCCTACGGCAAGGCGGGATCGCGCAAGCACCTGCTCGCCTCGCTGGACCAGTCACTGAAACGCCTGCGCTTGGATCAGGTCGATATCTTTTACTCGCACTGCCCAGATCCCCACACCCGCTTGGTGGAAACCCTGTCGGCACTGGCCACGGCGGTGGAAAGCGGCAAGGCGCTCTACGTCGGACTTTCGAAATACCCGCTTGAACGGCTCAAACAAGCCGTCGCCATTCTCAAGGACATGGGCGTCCGCTGCCTGATCTATCAGCCACCCTACTCCATCCTCAACCGCTGGCCGGAAGCCGAAGGCATTCTCGATTACCTCCAGGAAGAAGGGATCGGCTGCGTCGCCTTCAGCCCGCTGGCGCAAGGCATGCTGACGCCAAAATACCTGAAAGGCATCCCCGAAGGTTCCCGCGCCGCGCGACCAGAGGGCTTCCTCAAGGTCGAACAAGTCGCCGCACAGCAGGAAAAAATCCGCGCGCTCGGCGAGCTCGCCGCCACCCAAGGCGTGCCGCTCAACCACCTGGCGATCCAGTGGACCCTGCGCTCGCCCGCCATTACCTCATCGATCATTGGTGCCCGCACCGTCGCCCAGCTCGACGATTCGCTGGACGCGCTCCAGTCAGCGATGCCAGACGCGGCAGTGCTCGCCGCAATCGATGCCATTTCTCCGTTGGAAAAACAAAAACCTGCAGAAGGCTGATCTTCTGCCATATTGAATTACCCAAATGACTTGGAATGACACCTTTCTCGCCCTATTCGACCGTTGCGTTACCGCTTATCAATCCGGCGACCACGATTTCGAAAATTACTACACGCCCGAAGACTCGGCGTTTCTTGCCAGCATCGGCTGCCAGCCGCGCGAGTTCTTCGATTTTGTCGAAGACTTCTGCGGCGAGGGCGAACCCTCTATCTCCACCGCCTTGCTCATCGCCTCAGTCCGCCGCGACTACTTCCTCGTCGCTCAAAAAGGCGTTCCCAGCAAGAAAGTCCTGGCCCGCGACGAACTGCCGGGCTTTGGCGAAGAGCTCAACGGTATGACGTATCTGCCACGGATCATTGCCAAAGGCCGCGCCAAACTGCGTGGCGAACTCGATCCCGACATGATGTTCGGCTGCGGCGGCGACCGCCATTTCCTCAAAAAACACGGCGACATCCACCCCGCCGACTTCCTGCGGCACCTCTGGGCTGCCGAAGCAGACGACTCGAAAACCGCCATCTGGATCGAACAACAACTCGCCTAAAACTGCGTTTCATCATCCGCTAAACGCCCCTACCCTCTCCCAACCACCAACTCCGGGCTTGCTTCACCGCAGCGTCCGCCCTATCCACCCCACACAAATCATGGCAAGCACACCCATCATCAACCTCCGCAAAGGACACGCCGTCCGCCACAACAACGAAGTCTGCCTCGTGATTGATCACGAGCTTAAAACTCCACCACGGATGGCGTCCTACGTCCAAATGTCGATCCGCAGCGTGGCGACCAAAAAGGTTTTCAACCTCCGCATGACCTCCAACGACAGCGTCGAAGGCGTCGTTCTCGAGCGCACCCCGCACGAATACTCCTACAAGGACAGCAGCGGCTACCACTTCCTCGACCCTAGCACCTACGAAGATGCCGTCGTTTATGAAGACCTCATCGAAGGCGTCAAAAACTACCTCATCGAAGGCCAACTCTACAACCTGCTGGTAGCCGATGGCATCGTCGTCGCGGTCGATCTTCCGCTCTCGATGGTCATGACCGTGGCGGAATCTTCGGAAGGCGTCAAAGGCGACTCCGCCAACAACGTTTACAAGCCAGCCGTCATGCAAACCGGACTCATCGTTCAAGTCCCGCTGTTCATCAACGTCGGCGAAAAAATCAACGTCAAAACCGAGGATAACTCCTACACCGGTCGCGCCAACTAACGGCGAAACCATCTTCAAAACGGGTGATTCTTCGGAGTCGCCCGTTTTTTGTTGCTGTCAAATCACCGAGAATCGCGATTAAAAATCTGGATCGAACCGTTCGTCGATGATGAACTGTCGGCTTCCAACTCACCCCTTCCTATGAATATCGCCAAACTGATGAAACAAGCCCAGCAAATGCAAGCCGGGCTAGCCGCTAAACAAGAAGAGCTCTCCATTCAGACCGTCGAAGCCTCGGTCGGCGGCGGCAAGGTGAACGTCATCGCCACCTGTGCAGGCGACGTGCTTTCTATCAAAATCGATCCTTCGGTCATCGATCCAAGCGATGCCGAGTTCCTCGAAGATCTCGTGCTCAAGGGCGTCCAGGAGGCCATCGCCAAGGGCAAGGAAAAGTCGGCCACAGAAATGAAGAAACTCACCGGCGGACTCAATATCCCTGGCCTATAAGGTCATCGCCACGCATCCAAGCGACCACAGGATGGCTACCATCGACCCGCGAGAATCTGGCCAAAGTCCTCGAAGAAATCCCTCGCTGCTTGATCTGAAAGGCGAGAATCCGTTGAAGGTCTATACCCAAAAAGGGTACTGCAAACCTTAGGATGCTCAGTCGGATACCTTGAGTCGCAGGAACCTGCGTGGTGCGCTTGCGGAAGATTCGTCGGTAACGGTAACACTCCCTCCAATAGATCCCGGATTGACCACCAGCACACTCCACGACTTCAGGTCGTTGGAGCCTTCCACTGTATAGGTCAATTCGGTGCGCGCGCGCGTAAATGTAAGGGTGAAGCGACGATCCGCGTTCATTTGAGTATTCAGAGAATCTCCGACGTTCCTTGATGTTACGCTCAGACCGAGTGCGTATTTCATGAGGTTTGGCATTCCGTCGCCGCTTGGGCTGGCGTTGTCGGCGGCGTTGCCAGAACCACTGATGGCACCAAAGTTGGTGAATCTCCATTCCTCGCGGCTAGTCCAGGTGGTTATGGTGGTCGTCACCACGCTTGAGCTGTCGCCCCCGTTGAGCGAGGCGATACGGAAGTCGTAAACCGTGCCGGGCAAAAGGTTGCTCACGCTGTATGTCGAAACATTTGAGGCGACGGTATTTTCCGTCCATGTGTCGGATGCGCTTGGCTTGTGCGAAATTTTGAATCCGGTGCAGGCCGCGTTGCCCGAGGTGTTGGGGGTCCAACTAAGATCGGCCGTACGATTGGTCGTTTGCGCCGCAAGGAAATTCGTCGGAGCGATTGGGACTGGGCTAATGACCAGATCCGCTCCCGTATAGCTGATTTCATAATTGGCTCCAGCCGTCATCGTCCCCCGAAGAATCGCGTAGGTGCCGACATTTTCACCGCTGCTGCGAACCAGATTTCCGGTAATTGCATCTTCTCCGACCAATCCGGAACTTTGATAGGTCAAGGCCGGATCCACCGATCCATAGCGCTTTGTTTTCGCATCGGCCGTGATCGTGAGGCTCTTGGGTGCAATGGCGAAGGATGCGCTGCTTGATCCCAGTGTCGAGCGGGCCGTGACAACGTAGTTTCCAGCGTCCCTCGGGGCCTCGGTGCTGGGGCCATAGGAAGTGATGCCTGTTCCCATGTAAGTATTGGCGAATGTGCATGGCACGGTCGAAGAGGCGGAGAAGGCCTTGCGGTCTCCATCGTAAATCATGCTTTGCGGCGCAGTGAAATCGATGCCATCGTCGGGGGTGAAGATGAGCAATCGATCGGCTTGGTAGTCGCCTGCAATGAGCTGGCCCGTGCGATGGTTGCGTGTGAGCCAGGTCGGATTCACGATGATTGTTCCCGAGGCGTCCGTGTGCAGATCCCAGCCCGCTCCGTCGTAGACGACATTGCCCGTTGCCAGATCGTAGACCTTACATCCCTCCAGCTTCGACATCCGGTAAAAAAACGTGCCGTCGCAGGCCATCCCGTGCTCATCGGTGGACCAGGTGTCGTTGATGACTTGATCCTTCTCCCAAGTCAGCGTGAGGCCGTCACTCGATACCTGATAGAACCTGACCGTGAATTGACCATTATCGGTTGGGCCCATTGTGCCGATCCTACCGTCCGGCGTATCGAAAAGACTGCCATGCATCCACCAAGCACAGGAAAGCAGCGGGTGGGAATCATTGATCGCGACCGGAGTATTCGACCAATCCGTCGTCGATATCCGGTAGAGCGTGTCGTCGTTCCGAGCAAAGAGATAGCCTCCGGCGAATGCCATCTGATTGTTTCCCAAGGGGGGAAGGTTCTCAACGGCATGGCTCTCAAGCAATGCGCCATCCAAGTCGTAAACGCGTATTTCCGACGAGGAGGAGTTCACATAGATCCGCTCTCCGTCACAGGCGATTCCCTGGATTATCGGATCACCGGGCAGCGTGATCACGGACGATTTCGTCCGGCCGAGCGGATCACCACCGATTCCGAACAAGCGGCCTGGCGCGATGGTCAGAAGTTCGCTCTTGGTGCCGGTGTAATTCGTATCGTTAATCGTGGCGACCACTTCATAGGTGCCGGCGTTGGTCGGTGCCGTGACCTCTCCATTGTAGCTAAGGATCACGGCCAGGCCTTCCGGAGTGGTCGCGACTGAGGCGGCCTTCGCAGTTGCGTCATAGGTGGCAGTCAAGTTGCCGAGCGTCACGGTGGCGACTGCCTGGTTGACCGTTACACTTACCAAGCCGGTAGTGGATTGGTAGTTCGTTGTGTCGTCCGGCGTGAAGGTGAATGCGTACGATACAGTGCCGGCGTTTGGTTCGGTGGCGGGATTGGCCCAGGCGAATTTACCCGCCACCGACGCTACGCCGCCGTCCAGTATCGAGGCGGCGAGCGACTGGCCAAAGGTGATGTCCGAAGCTATCGGCGGAGTTATCACGGTGGGCGTGGCCTTATCGACACTGACGCTCACTGTACCGGTGCTAGTGGTATAATTTACCGTATCGTTCGGAGTGAAAACAAAGCTTTGTGAGGTCGTGCCGGTGTCGGGAGCGGTGTTGGGGTTTTCCCAAGTGAAAGAACCCCCTACCGAGGCCTCGCCACCGCTGAGTGTGGACGAGCTGAGCGTTTGGCCTGCTGCAATGGGCGTGGCTGTCGGGTTGGTGAGGATGCTTGGCGTGGCTGGTGCGACAGTGACATCCAACTCAGTCGTGACGGCATTGTAGTTCGTCGCGTCGTTCGGGGTGAAGGTGACCGTTTGTTTGGTGGTGCCTGCGGAAACGGTAGCGACCGAGTTGAAGGTGAAGGTTCCCGACACGCTGGCGAGGCCATTGGCGAGGGTTAATTCGGCGAGTGCTTGGCCGTGGGTGGCTGTCGTCGCCGTGGGCAGTGCGACAAGTGAAGGGGTGGCTTTGCTCACCCGGACTTCCATCGCGACGGTGACTGGTTCGTAGTGAACGGTGTCGGCAGGTGTGAAAACCAAGTTGTGCATGCTATCACCCGCATTCGGAATGGTGCTTGGATTTTCGAATGCAAAAGTCCCGGGCACGCTGGCGGTTCCTTCGAGGAGGGGGGAGGAAGCAAGCGTTTCACCGTAGGAGATTCCAGATGGGAAGGGGGTGCTCAAAATGATCGGCCTGCCTTTCGTGATGGAGAAGTCGATCATCTTCGTGGCGGCGAAATCGGGATCCGTGCCGGTGACCTTGACTGAGTAATTGCCCGGATTCGTCGGAGGCGTTGAGCTAGAAGTGTAGGTCGTGCCCTCGCGGCCGGTGTAAGTCGCGGAGAACGCGAAGCCGGCAGATGAGGCGGTGAGGATTGATTTGAGCTCAGGCACTGAAACTCCGTAGCCTTCCGGCGTGCGATAGACCTCGCCATTGACTCGGTGGGCTCCGGTGCCACTGCCATTCCCCCACCACACCACCGAGCCATCCGTCTTGATGGCATAGGTTCTGTCGTCGCCTGCGGCGATCGCCGCGACGTCTGAAACGTTCCAAGGCACGAGGTTCGAATTCGAGCCGGTCGGAGTGAAGGTAGTGCCGCTACCCCAGGCCACCACCGTGCCGTCGGATTTAAGCGCCACTCGGTGATTCCGGCCCGCTGCCACGGCCACGACATCACTGAGTCCAGAAGGAGGGGCTTCAAAACCTAGGGCGACCAACGTGCCGTCAGACTTGAGCGCGACCATCCCCCCATCCGAGCTTGCATGGATCGCGATCACCCCGCTCAAGCCATCGGGAATCGTCGGTTGCGCTCCCCACGCGACCACGGTGCCATCCGACTTCAGGGCATACGATGTGTCATTGCTTCCCGTGATTCCCACCACATTCAAGAGACCGGCGGGCACATTGCACTGGCCTGCAGAATTGTCGCCCCAGGCAACGACAGTGCCGTTGGACTTCAATGCCAGCGCATGGTCGGTCCCGCGGGCGATGGCCACCACGCCAGTCAGACCAACCGGGGCGCTGCCGGTTCCCAAGTTCCCCCATTCGACAACGGTTCCATCGGATTTCAGCGCCATCGATGAACTCGATCCGGTTGCCACAGCGACGACTCCCGTGAGCCCGGCAGGCACATTGGTTTGGCCTGCGGAATTGTCGCCGGTGGCCGAGACCGCGCCATCGGATTTGACGACTAGGACATGGCCCCACCTGCCTGCCGAGACCAGGGAGCTTCGTGACACGCGAAATGGTTTCGGCAGTCCGTCGTAGGCGAGGCTTGCTGGTGGAACGAGTGCGATATTCAGCGGGCTGACGATGCCATCGTAAACGGTCACCGGCACCGAGAAGGTCACCGCCTTATAATTGGCGATGTCGGTGGGAATGAAGGTCACGCTCTGGCTGGCGGGTCCGGGGTTTGGGCTGGCGAATTGAGAGGAGAACACGAAGGTGCCTGGCACGCTGGCACCGCCACCGCTGAGGGTCGAAGAGCCGAGTTGTTGACCGAAGGTGATCGCGGATGCGGATGGCAGTAAGGTGATCGTGGGGGTCGCTGCATTCGCGCCTTGTACATACACCGTGATGCTGGTGGTGACGGTGTTGTAGTTCACCAAATCGGTGGGCGTGAAGGTGAGGCTTTGTGTGCTGGCGCCTGCCTCGGGAACATACGAGGGGGAGCTGAAAGCGAAGGTTCCGTTCACACTGGAACTGCCACCGCTCCTTGTTGCCGCCGAGAGGGCCTGCCCTTCCGTGATGATCGCAGCGACGGGCAGCGAAGTCAGTGTAGGAGTCGACTTGGCGATGGTGAAATCGATCGACTTGCTGGCGGAATAATTCGGATCGGTGGATGTCACCGTGAGCGTGTAGTTTCCTGCGTTCGTCGGAGCGGAGGAACTCGCGGCATAAGTCGTGCCCGCGCGTCCGCCATAGCTGTAGGAGAAGTTAAAATTCCCCACGCCGCTCAGCGGGCTTGGCATGAGGGCGGGTGAGGAATTCAGGTCACTGCCGTCGTTGTTTGACATCTGGCCCCATGCCACCACCATGCCATCGGTTTTGATCGCGAAGGCGTGCTGCTCTCCTGCAGCGAGCGCTGCCACTCCTGTGACGGCAGTCGGCACTGCCTTGTAGTATGGATATCCCCAGCCGACGACGGTGCCATCGGCCTTGATCGCGTACGACGTATTGAAACCGGCCGTGATCGCCACGACGCCGCTGAGGTCTGTGGGTACCGTGCATTGTCCTTGCCCGTTGTTGCCCCATGCCACGACCGTGCCGTCGG
This sequence comes from Verrucomicrobiota bacterium, assembly GCA_037134575.1. Taxonomy (GTDB): domain Bacteria; phylum Verrucomicrobiota; class Verrucomicrobiia; order Verrucomicrobiales; family Akkermansiaceae; genus Luteolibacter. The sequence continues at coordinate 7,928 of JBAXLW010000051.1, forward strand.
ACTTCAGGGCCAGGGTGTGCGTAAAGCCGGCAGTGATCGCCATGACACCGCCGAGACCGGCGGGTACGGTAGCCTGGCCGTAGTCTTGGGAGGGGTAGCTACCCCAGGCCACGACCGCACCATCGGCCTTGAGCGCCACTGCATGGTGTTCCCCCGCGGCGACGGCCGTGACATTCGTCAGTCCTGCCGGCACGTTCAACGTGTTAGTGTATATGCTGCTGCCTAGGACGGTCACCGTGCCGTTGGCTCGTAGGACAACCGTCATCCTGCCGCCGGCGGCAGCAGCCTTGGCATTGGTGATGAGATCGCGCGGATAGATGATAGCCTCGCCGGGCCATTTATCAAGATTCACCGGGTAGCCCGTGTACTGCTGATAGCTGTTGTTTCCCCAGCCGACAATTGTGCCATTCGACTTGACCGCCACCGAGTGGTTGTAGCCCGCCGATACCTGCACCACGCCGCTGAGCCCGGCGGGCACGGTGGACTGTCCATGGTTGTTACGGCCCCAAGCCACGACCGTGCCATCGGCCTTCAGTACGAGCGCGTGGTTGGAGCCAGCCGAGAGATAGGCGTTTTGGGAGACGATGTATGACTTCGCTGATCCGTCGTAGGTAAGATTGGGTGGTGCAAGGAGCGGGATCTGCAGTGATGTGGTGGTGACTTGAAGTGAAACGCTGGCAGTGGGTGTGTTGTAGTTGGCCGTGTCGGTGGGCGTGAACACCGCTTGCAGTGTGCGGGCGCCGGCGCTCAGCACCGTTCCGGTGGCGGGCGTGTAGGCGAAGTTGCCCGCCACGCTCGTCGAGGCATTGTGTTGGGTCGCGCTGAGTCCCGTGCCGTAGGCGATGCTGGCGGGCGCAGCCCAAGTGATCGCGGGCGTGGCCTTGGTGATTGTGAAGGTCTGCGTGGCGCTGCCGGTATAGTTCGCATTGGTCACCGTCGCCGTGACCGCGTAGTTGCCAGCGTTGATCGGTGGTGTCGATGTCGGGCCATAGCTTGTGCCACTGACGCTGCTATAGCTATAGGTGAAGCCGGTGGAGATGCTTGATGCGCTGGCGGTGAATGTTTTTGCAGTACCGCTATAAACAAGGCTAACAGGAACGGTAAAAGCGATGTTGCTCGAGTTGAGCGCCACCGTGTTGGTCGTGATACTTACCGTGGAGGAAACCGGATTGTAGTTTGCTGTATCGGTGGGCGTGAAAGTGACCGAGTGATTCGAGCTGCCGGCACTTGGAGTCGTGCTCGGGGTGTTGAACGCAAAAACGCCCGGCACGCTCGCCGTGCCGCTGGTCAAGCTGGAGGAAGTCAGCGACTGGCCGTAGGAGATTGCCGAGGCGGTCGGGATGCTGGTGATCGTCGGCGTCGCCTTGGCGATGGCGAAATCGAGGCTCTTTGTGCCCGAGTAATTCGCATCATTGATGGTGGCGGTGACAGTGTAGCTGCCCGCATAGGTTGGGGCCACAGTGCTCGGGCCGTAGCTCGTCCCCGGGCGGCCCGTGTAGGTGTAGGTGAAACCCGAGACACCCGCAGCCGTGGCAGCATGGATCTTTGAAAGTCCGTTGAATGTGAGATCCGTGAGAGAGGGAAGCGCGATGTTTTCCGCAGAGACTGCGGCTTTGGTGACAATGATCGTGCCGGTGGCGACCGCCGGATTGAAGTTGACCGAATCGGTCGGGAGGAAAGACACACTGAGCGGGTGGGTGCCGACTGGCAGGATCGCTCCGATGGCTGGGGAATAAACTTTGGAGCCTGGAATGTCCGAGCTACTGAGTTGTAATACAATTGAATCAACATGGTTACTGTTGAGCGCGGTGCCGTAGGTGATGGAGTTCACGCGATTGATGTAGCCGACCGATGGCGTCACCTTGTTGATCGTAAAGTTCTGCGTGATCGTCGCGCCATTGCCGACAGCGGTGACCGTGTAGTCGCCGGCGCTTGTCGGTGCAGTGGTGGAGGCGACGTAGGTCGTTACTCCGCGGCCTTGGTAGCTGTAGGTGTATGCGGCGTTGAAGGTGTAGCTGCGACCGGCAAGGCCAACGGAGGGAAATTGCTCAGAGGCCGGCGGGCTATTTTGCCCGTAGCGGAACCAACCAAAGCTCACCACCGTGCCATCAGCCTTGAGGGTGATGGTGTGCTCGGAGCCCGCGTCGATCGCAACGACCTCCGCGAGACCGGCAGGAATACTCGTGATGCCGTAGTTGTCGCGATCACCCCAGGCGACAACCGTGCCGTCGGACTTCACCGCGACCGAGTGAGTGGTTCCCGCTGAAATGGCCACCACGCCCTTGAGGCCAGCCGGAACCTTCGTCTGGGACGAACCGTTGTTGCCCCATGCGACCACGGTGCCATCCGACTTGAGGGCGAGGCTGTGCCATTCACCCGCGGAGATGGCCACCACATCGGTGAGGTCGGCAGGTGGCGTGGCGTAGTTGTACCAGCCCACTCCCCAAGCGACGACTGTGCCATCGGACTTGAGCGCCATGCTGTGGCTGGCGCCTGCCGAGATAGCCACGATGCCGGTGAGACCGGCTGGCACAGTGGTCTGCCCCCCCGAATTTGATCCCCAGGCGACGACTGTGCCATTCGACTTGAGCGCGAGGTTGTGAACTTTTCCTGCCGAAATCGCCACGACACCGCTCAAGTCGGAGGGGATGTTCGACTGACCTTGATAGTTACTTCCCCAGGCGACGACGGTGCCGTCGGACTTGAGGGCCAGCGTGTGATACCCGCCGGCCGACACCGCGACGACATTATTGAGACCTGCTGGCACATTGGTTTGGACAGCGTTATTGGTGCCGAATGCCGATACCGTGCCATCCGACTTCAGGACGACGGAATGCAGAACGCCGGCCGAAACGAAAGGCTCATTGCGAGCCGCGATGCCACTTTGGAAACTTTTCGGTGATCCATCGTAAGTGAGGCTGCTCGGCGGGTAGAGCGTGGCGGAAGGCGCGGCCTCGCGATTGGCCAGGCCGTAGAGGTTGAAGCTGCCGCTGGCGGGAGTGATGGTGATCGTGGCTGATCCGCTGGAGTCCGCCAGGTATTTATAGTCGATGCGAATCCCGTTGTTGTTTCCATACGCGTTTTGATTCACGGCGACCTGCCCCATCGCGCCTTGCAAGGTGAAGTCGCGGCTCGTGGAATCCGCTCCGACCGTAAATAGCGATAAGACATAGCGCGTGCCGGGGATCAGGCCGCGCAGCGTCACCGTCTGGATGGCGCTGCTGCCATAAACAAAATCATTGGCGAGGCTGCGGCTGGCATCGCTGAGATTGTTGTCATCGTTGGCCGTGAAACTGCCGAAGTTTGTCGTGGAGAGGCGGCCATCGACCGATGGGTTTCCGCCAGCGATGCCGGTGAAAGAGATGCCGCCGATGGCAAATGAACCGGATGCCCCAAACGAGTAGGCGTGGGTGTAGCGATACTTGGGATCAAAACCACTCGTCGCGACCGCAGTCCATGGCACGATCGTCCAACGAGCAGCATCTATCTTCAGTTGGATCCCTGTCGCCGAGGCGAACTGGCCATCCCAGGCTTTGATCGTAAGTGCATTCTGCAGGCCGGTGGTGCCGACCGCCGGCGTCCACAGCACCTTGTCGCCGACAGCGATCAAAGTAGTCCCGGGCACGACCGCCCCCCAAGCCGAACCACTCCATTTTTGCAGTGACCCGGAGCTGATCGCCTCGACTCGAAACGAGATCACATCTCCGTCGACATCCGCCTCATCAGCTGCGGCGGCGATCGAGGTGTAGGTGATTTCCATAGGTTCACCCTCGGTCTGACCGGAAATAATATCGATTGTGCTGAGCGTCGGCGCATCGGTGACTGATGAAACCGCCACCACCATCTGCACGGGAGTGGCGGACTCCAGCGGACCATCATCGCGCGCCACCAGTTTCAATGCGGATTGCGGCCCGTTGACATTGGGATCAGGAGTCCAATAACCAATGAAACTCGCGGTGATGACTTTGTTGGTGGATGCATCCCACGGCGTGGCAGTGCCCTCAGTGGCGCCGATTTTCAAGCTGCCGGTCGTGACTTCCTTCACCACGAAGCCGGTGACCGCGCTGTCGATATCGGCCTCGTCGCCTTTTGCCACCAGATCTGCAAAGGTGATCGGAATCGAGGAGTCTTCGGTGCCTGCGGTGACGGGACCCGAAAAACTCGTGAGCGTCGGCGCATCGTTGATCGCTCCGATGGACACCTTCACCGTCTTGGTCGCTGCGGAATAAAGCGCGCCGTCGTAAGCCTTGATCGTGAAAGCGTCGCGCACGCCATTGACCGAGGCAGGTGGCGTCCAGACGAGGCTTTCGCCTGCGGCGATCGATGTTGTTCCGGCGGTGATCGGCGTGCCATTTTTCGTGAGCGTGCCACCGAGAATTGATTCGATACGGAATGAGATCGGATCGATTGCCCAGCCACTATAAATAGCGGTACTCGTATTGTTCGGATCCGTGGCTCCCACTGCGGCGGCAAGCGTTGCGTAGGAGATGGTGAGCGGCGTGTTCTCGACGCCGCCTGAAATCGTCGCTGCTGATGTGCTGGCAAAATCCGGGGCCTGATTGGTGATCGTGAAGGTCACCGGTAGTCTGCTGCTTCCAAAACCATTGGACACGGTAATGTTTGCCACATGCACGCCGGCAGTGCCGCTACGCGGGTAACCGGAGATGACGCCGATTGAATTGATCGTCAACCCCGCCGGCAATCCGGTGGCGGTAGATGTCTGCGGATCCGTGCCGCCGGCATAGTAGTAGTATTGGAAAAAGTTGCCGACAGCCACCGTGTGTGCCCTCGCTGCCGCCGGAGCGCCATAGAAATACGGAGCCTCGATCACCAAACTTACAGGGTAATCTCCCCATGATGTTGTGAAGCCATCTCGCGGACTCACCGAAATCTTGTTGTTGCCCACCGGCACGGCAAAGGTAGCTGTGAAAGTGACGCGATACTTTTTCGCGGGATCGCGAGTGGCGTTAATGTATTTCCTCGCAACTTCTTTGTTGTTGAGATACATGTAGACATCTCCGGCGGTTGAATAAACACCACCAGCGTAGTAGTAGCGTCCGCGAAGATTGAACTCCATCGTCGCCGTGACCGTTCCATTTTGGTTGCTCGTCCAGCTCGTGAGTGTGGAGTCCGAGGTTTCAAGTTGGAGCGAGACACCTGCCCGTTCGTAATCCGCGAGATCGGCCAATAGTCCCGATCGGATTTCTCCCACCCCGTATTCAAGAACCGTGTCACCGCCGGTCCCAGTCGTGTTGGTGCTTGCGGCGACATTGGCATGGGTCAATGACGCCAGCCGATCGACAAGCAACTTTCCTTGATTCGTGCCAGCCACGCTGCATCCGTAGATGAGAATCTGAGCATTGGCGGACAGGGAGTTTTTCCAGTCGGAAATCTCTCTGGACCGCGCATCAAGCATAGCTGCGTCGATCTTTTGGGCACCAAAGCACAGCGCACCATGCTCGCCGTGTGAGAGAACCCGGACGACATCGATATCGGTCTGCCCATCGAGTGCCGCCGTGATCTGCTCGATCACATCGCGGTTGCCGTCGATCGGAATGACTCGCGAGCCGACGAACTCCTCCCGGGGAATGCTAGCCAGCAAAGCCGAATCAACGAGCGCCACGCTGCGAACGGTGGCCGCATCGTGGTTCGGCTCTGCCGCAATCAGTGGCTGAACCCCGACCATTAGCAGGCCGATCGCCAAAATCAGGAAACGGAAGGCGATGGCATTGATCAATCTAGGCAGATTGGAGCTGAACACGTTTATTTTCATGGAATGTCAATGTAATGCTATGGAGCCCAAATAATCGCTCAACCAAGAATTTCAACTTTCAACAAACCCCATGACAAGCTGAATTTTAGGATTTTGATATAAAGAGAGTCAGCTGCTAACAAACGAAAGTCAGATCAAGAGTAGTCTTGAGGAGTACGCAAGATCGACGGGCTTATTGATTCATTGATAGTTCGAGGTTGCCCCCGCCTTTTGAAATTACCTTTTCATTCCCCGTCGTGCCTTTCATGTTTACTCGATGACCCGCGAGAATCTAGCCGAAGTCCTTGAAGAAATCGCCACCCTGCTGGAGCTGAAAGGCGAAAACCCCTTCAAGGTCCGCGCCTACCGCCATGGCGCGCAGGCGGTGCGAAATTACGACGGCGACATCGTCGAGCTCGCCCGCGACAACCAGCTCGTGGGCATCGAAGGCATCGGCGAGGCGCTGCGCGAAAAACTCCACGAACTCGCCAGCACCGGCAAACTCGTCTTCCACGAAAAGCTCCGCGCCGAGTTTCCTGCCGGCCTTTTCGAGCTGTTCGACGTCCAGGGCCTCGGCCCGAAAAAGATCAAAGCACTCTACGACACCCTCGGCGTGTCCTCCGTGGCCGATCTGCAAGCGGCCTGTGACACGGGAAAAGTCGCCGGGCTGCCCGGCTTCGGTGCCAAGACCCAGACCAAAATCCTCGAAGCCATCGCCCACCGCGCAGCCTTCGCCGACACATTCCTGCTCGGCACCATCACCCCGCTGGCCAACGAAATCCTCGATACCCTGCGCACCCACCCGGAAATCACGCGTGTCGCCATCTGCGGCTCATTCCGCCGCGCCAAGGAAACCGTGCACGACCTCGATTTCCTAGTCGCCACCAAGGAGCCCGCCCTCGTCTGCGAGGATTTCACCACCCTCCCCCAAGTCGCCTCCATCATCGTCTGCGGCGAAACCAAGTCCGCCGTCCGCTTGAAAAACGGCCTCCAGTGCGATCTCCGCGCCGTCTCGAACGCCCAGTTCCCCTTCGCCCTCCAATACTTCAGTGGCTCCAAGGAACACAACGTCGTCATCCGTTCGCTCGCCCTCAAACAGGGCCTCTCGCTCAACGAATACGGCTTCACCGCCACCGACGCCGCCAATCCCGCACCGCTGCCCGAAGTCCACGAGGAAGCCGACATCTACCGCGCCCTCGGCCTCGACTTCATCCCACCCGAGCTGCGCGAAAACACCGGCGAAATCGAAGCCGCCGCCCACCACAGCCTGCCGCGCCTCGTCGAACTGGGCCAACTCCGCGGCACCTTTCACAACCACACCGCCGCCTCCGATGGCCGCGCCACCCTCTCCGAAATGGCCGACGAGGCCATCGACCTCGGCCTCCAATACCTAGGCATCGCCGACCACTCAAAGGCCTCGTTCCAAGCCAACGGCCTCGACGAAGCGCGCCTCTTCGAACAGCTCGAACAAATCGCCCACCTCAACGCTGGCTACGAACACTTCCGCATTTTTGCTGGCTCCGAAGTCGACATCCTCAGAGACGGCAGCCTCGACTTCGACGATGCCACCCTCGCCAAACTCGACTACTGCGTCGCCTCCGTCCACGCCTCATTCACCCTCAGCGAGGACGACATGACGCGCCGCCTCTGCCGCGCCATGGAAAACGAACACGTCACCATGCTCGGCCACCTCACCGGCCGTCTCCTCCTCAAGCGCGACTCCTACGCCGTCAACCACGCCAAAATCATCGACTGCGCCGCCGAGACCCGCACCATCATCGAGCTCAACTGCAACCCGCAGCGACTCGACATGGACTGGCGCTGGTGGAAACGCGCCCGCGACAAAGGCGTACTCTGCTCCATCAACCCCGACGCCCACAGCCCCGAAGGCCTCCACCACATCGGTCTCGGCGTCCGCCTCGCCCGCAAAGGCTGGCTGCGCCGCCAAGACGTCTTCAATGCCCGTTCCCTCAAAGAGGTCGAAGCCTTCTTCAAGACCCCCAAGGCCAAGCGCTGAAATCTAGGGCGATTGGGCCAACTCACTCCGCTGGCAAGCCAGCTCACTCCTCTGATTAGCTAACTTACTCCGCACTCGAGCCCTGCGATGACTCGTCTCACTCGTGAGACGGCGCTGTCCGACACCCCGGGCAAGTGGGATCAAAGCCACGCTTTCCCAGCGTTGCGAGATGGCCTCAGCGCTGCTTGAAGCGCCGCTCGTACTCACAGTGCAAGCCTTGATGCATCGCGGCCAACTCAGCGACGCTGAGCGGATCGAGCACCTCGCTTGAACTTGGGTCCATCCCAAGAAAATCCTCCAAGGTCTGGATCTTGCCAATCCATAACCCCTCCACGCGGCCTTCCACGCGGCCCTCCACGCGGCCTTTTTGAAGTCCCTTTTCGAGGCCTTTTTGAAGTCCCTTCTCCAGACCTTTCTCAAGACCCTTTTCCATGCCTTCAGCAATCAGTTTTTCGGCGACGGACATGGCGTTATTCTTCAGTACGGGGTTTGGTGACAGCTTATGGTAGATTTTCTCCACGTCAAGGTCGCTGTCGGTGTGC
>JBAXLW010000052.1:0-16028 GCA_037134575.1 Verrucomicrobiota bacterium
GTCCAGAAGCAGGTCGCCATTGTCTCGCCGAAAATCGACATCATCGGCTCGGGCGAGGATTGGCTGAGCTTTGATTTGTCATTTCAAACAAGTGATGGAATTGACATCCCGGCGGCCGAGGTGCGGCGCCTGTTGCGCTCCGGAAATGGTGCTGGCAAGACGGCGGGTGGGCGGCGTTTGGTGATTTCGGGCGACATCGCCGGGGTGATCGATCCGCTGTTTGCCGACCTCGATCTGCGGCAGGAGAACGGTCACTTCGTCGCCTCGGCGCGCTCGGGAGAGCTGGTCCGGGAAATCCAGAATAAAATCAGTAAGTCGCAGAAAGGCAGTCACGAAGCGGCTATATTTACATTTGATCCACCAACGACCCTGAAGGCTGAACTGCGGCCTTATCAGGCGCTCGGCGCGGGCTGGATGCTGGACCGGGTTCAGCGCTTCGGCGGGGCCTTGCTGGCGGATGACATGGGACTCGGCAAGACGATTCAAACGATCGCTTTGATTGAACGACTGTTTGAGAATGCGGGCGACGATTCCGGGGTGGTGATGGTGGTGGCGACGGCCTCGCTACTGGGGAACTGGCGGGCCGAGTTTGGCCGCTTTGCGCCGGCGCGGCGGGTCAGGATCTTGCACGGCGCGAGCCGCGATGCCGAGCGGGCGAAGGTCCAACCCGGCGACGTCATCCTCACCAGCTACGGCACGCTGGCGCGGGATTTGGCGTATCACCTCAAGTCCGACTACCGCGCGGTGGTGGTCGATGAGGCCAGTTTGATGCGTAATCCGGACACCGACCACGCCAAGGCGGTCTCGAAATTGCGGGCCACTTACCGCATCGCGCTGACCGGTACGCCGATCGAAAACGGCGTGAAGGACCTGTGGTCGATCTTCCGCTTCATCCAGCCCGGCTGGTTGGGCGGGCGCGAGGATTTCAAGGATCGTTATGAAACGCAGCTGGCCACTGGGGAATCGGCGGCTGCGGTCATTGAGCGGCTGCGGATCAAGATTTCGCCCTTCCTGCTGCGGCGGACTAAGGAGCAGGTCGCTCCGGAGTTGCCGTCGAAGCTCTTTATCGATGAATTCTGCGACCTCAGCGCTGACCAGCAATCGGTCTACAAGGAGCTGCTGGTCGAAGGTCGCAAGCGGGTCGATGCGATCGCTGACTCCGGCAACAAGGGGGCGGCGCGGATGCAGATGCTCACCGCGCTGTTGCGGCTGCGCCAAACCTGTTGTGACCTGGCGCTGCTGGGTAACGAGCGGTTCAATCAGTTGTTGGTCGCGCGGCGCTCGGCCAAGCTCCAACGATTGTTGGAATTGATTGAAGAAGCGGTCAGCGGTAACCACCGGATGCTTATTTTCAGTCAGTTCCAGACTCAGTTGAAGGAGATCGAGAAGTGTATCGCCGAGCGTGGCTGGCAGAGCTTGCGGCTGGACGGGCAGAGTCGGAACCGCCAGCAGTTGGTCGACCAATTCCAGCGGCCGGATGGCCCGCCGGTGTTTTTAATCAGCCTCAAGGCGGGTGGCTATGGTCTCAATCTCACGACCGCTGATACGGTGGTGCACTTCGACCCGTGGTGGAACCCCGCGGCGGAGGCTCAGGCGACCGACCGTGCCCACCGTATCGGCCAGACCCGGCCGGTTACGGTTTATCGCTTGCTGACGCGCGGTACCGTTGAGGAAAAGGTCGTGCGTCTTCAGGCGAAGAAGCGCGAGCTGGCGTCGGCGATTGATGAAAACGGTGCGGGGGATGCTGCGGGGTGGAGCATGGATGAGCTGGAGTCGATGTTGGTGGAGTAGGTTTTTTGGGATGGGAATTGATGGGAATTGATGTTCCCTATGCTGGACAAAGGGGGCGGGGTCTGGCATCCATCCGCCCCCATGTCCGAGTTAGCGAAAGCCTATGAACCCCAAGCCGTCGAAGCCAAATGGTATGCCGCTTGGATCGACGGAAAATGTTTTGAAGCCGATCCTTCGTCTGCGAAGGATGGTTACTCGATTGTGATTCCGCCGCCGAATGTGACGGGGATTTTGCACTTGGGCCACGTTTTGAACAATGCGCTGCAGGACATCTTGGCGCGGCGGGCCCGCCAGAATGGCAAGGAAGTGCTGTGGCTGCCGGGTACGGATCACGCGGGGATCGCGACGCAGGCGCGGGTGGAGCGCGAGGTGCGCGAAACGGAGGGCGTGGGTCGCCGCGATTTGGGGCGCGAGGAATTCCTTAAGCGCGTCTGGGACTTTAAGAATAAACACGGCGACATCATCATCAATCAGTTGAAGCGGTTGGGTTGTTCGTGCGATTGGGGCCGCGAGCGGTTCACGATGGACGCGCCCTACACCGAGTGGGTGAGCCATGTTTTTGTGGAGCTGTTCAAGAAGGGGCTGATCTATCGCGGCAAGCGGATGGTGAATTGGTGCCCGGTCTCGCTGACGGCGCTGTCCGACGAGGAGGTGATCATGAAGCCGCAGCGGTCGAAGCTGTATTTCATGAAGTACGAACTGGCCGACGCGCCGGGCGAGTTTTTGGAGATTTCGACGACCCGTCCGGAAACGTTGATGGGCGACGTGGCGGTGGCGGTGAATCCGAAGGACCCGCGCTTTGCGAAGTTTGTGGGCCGCAAGGTGAACCGGCCATTCCCGCATGCGGAGATCCCGGTGATCGCGGATGAGCACGTGGACATCGAGTTCGGCACGGGCGCGCTGAAGATCACGCCGGCGCACGACAAGGCGGACTTTGAGATCGGCTTGCGCCACGATTTAGAAATCATCGAGGTGCTGACGGCGGACGGACACGTCAATTGCCCGGAATGTCCGGAACTGCATGGCTTGGACCGCTTCGTCGCGCGTCGCAAAGCGGCGGCGATGCTGGAGGAAATGGGCTTGTTGCTGAAGATCGAGGAGTACGAGAACAACGTCGGTTTCTCCGAGCGCGGCGACGTGCCGATCGAGCCGCGGATTTCGATGCAGTGGTTCTTGAAATATCCCTGCGTCCAGGAAGCTGCCGATGCGGTGGCGAATGGCGACATTAAGTTCCGGCCGGAGCGGTGGGCGAAGACCTATGCGCACTGGATGGAGAATTTGCAGGATTGGTGCATCAGCCGCCAGTTGTGGTGGGGGCATCAGATTCCGGTGTGGTATCGCAAGGATAAGCTCGACGGATTGAAGAACGCCGAGGCGCTGGGGATGGCGGACTTTTCGGCAGGTGATCTGCACGTCGGGGTGGAAGCTCCGGCGGATACGGAGAACTGGGTGCGCGACGAGGATGTGATGGACACGTGGTTTTCCTCGTGGCTGTGGCCGTTCGCGACGATGGCCAACGTCGGCGAGGAAACCGCGACGTTGAAGAAGTTTTACCCGACGGACGATCTGGTGACGGGGCCGGATATCATTTTCTTCTGGGTCGCCCGGATGATCATGGCGGGCTACGAATTCACCGGTGAGCTGCCGTTCAAGAATGTTTATTTTACCTCGATCATCCGCGACTTGAAGGGCCGCAAGATGTCGAAGTCGTTGGGGAATTCCCCCGACCCGATCGATCTGATGGAGAAGTACGGCGCGGACGGGTTGCGCTTTGGGTTGATGCGGATCGCGCCAACGGGCAGCGATTTGCGCTTCGACGAAGTTTCGATCGAGGAAGGGCGGAACTTCGCCAACAAACTCTACAACGCCTGCCGCCTGCGCCAGATGGGCGGCGAGCCGTATCAGTCGCTGGACAGCATGGACGGGCTGAATCCGTTCCATCTCAATGCGATGGCCAAACTCGATGAGTTGGCGGCAGATCTGGAGCGACTTTACGCGGACTACCGCTTTGGCGAAATCGCGCACCGCTTGTATGAATTCCTCTGGAACGATTTCTGCGACAAGTTCTTGGAAGCATTGAAGCTGGACTTGCGCGACACCGCGCCGCCGGCAGTGAAAGAGCGCACGCTGGGGGTTTTCGACGTGATCATGGGCCGCTACTTGCAGTTGCTGAGCCCGTACATGCCGCACGTGACGGAAGAACTTTCCGCGCGGATGGGCTATGTGGCGGAGGGCGAGTTCCTGATGCAGAAGGTGTTGCCCGCCGCGCCGTTGTTGGCCGCGATCCCGCAGGAAAAGGTCGCCGCCGCTCAAGCGCTGGCCGCAGAGATTTACGAATCGGCAGGCCGGATGCGGAACCTGAAGGCGGAGTACAAGATGGGCTCGCGCAAGGACATTCGTTTTGTGATCAAGGCTGCGCCCGAGTGGTTGGCCGCGGAGGTGAAAACGCTGGCGCTGCTCGCTGGAGCAGGGGAGATTACTCTGGATTCTGCTTACGAGGCGCCCAAGGGCACCCCGGCGGCCGTCACTTCGATCGGCGAAGTTTACATGCCGCTGGAAGGGCTGATCGACGTGGAGGCTGAGCGCCTCCGCCTGACCAAGGAGATCAGCAACATCGAGATCGAAGTCAAAAAGTGCGAAGGCAAGCTGGGGAACGCCAGTTTTGTCGATCGCGCGCCGCCGGAGGTGGTGGTGCAGGAAAAGGCGCGACTGGCGGACTGGAAGGCAAAATTAGTCCAGCTCGGCGAAATGTTGGCCGCGCTGGCATGACTGCTTGCTAAGCTTAGTCGATTCAGTAAGGTGCGCTGCGAATGAATAATTTATGACGCGTCTTAGCAGCATAACCCAGATCAATTCTTTGTCGCTCGAACTTCTCGAGGCGGCGGGATTTCTTGATCTGGATTCGCTGGCCCGAGTCAATGCTGCGAAATTGATCCAAGAGTTAGAGAAGGCTAACAAAGTTCTCCGCATCACGGATTCATTTCCGACCGATCAGGATATCAATGAGTGGATCGCTGTCGCTCGTGAGCGAATAGGATTCACGATGGAGGAACCTGTTTTGGTCGACGCAGTTCCAAGTGAGGCCTTATTTGCCATTCCTATCCCAGTGCGACTGCTGGTGGATAAAAAAGTGTCGATCGACGATATCCCACAGGGAGTGCCACTGGATCAGGCCATGGGTGATGCCAGTATCAAGGGCGCGGATCTTGTTTTACCGAAAAATATTTCAGGGCAGACCGGGCCTTTGAATCATGTGAAAATCGGAGACATCACGTCGCCTCGTCCGGAAATCGATAATTCCCGGATCAAGAGTATGCCGACGTTGTCGGACCCATCCCACTCCACCATTCATGCCGACCGCATTGCCTTGATTTGTGCGCCGCTGAAGGAAACCAACCTCGGCCGCAATCCTAAGTCTCGACGCTACATTCGTGGGGTGCTTCATAGTCATCCACTGAGGATAGGAATCAGCGCCTGGGTGACCTTGAGTTTGTATCTATTGGTTCCTTCCGCATTTGTATCAGCACTGCTGCTGTTACTATCGACTCAAGCCCCTAAGTATTTTTTCTGGGTACCAAAGTCGATCTTGGTTTTCCCAGCGAGTTTGCCGATTTTCGGGATCGCCTATCTCATCTGGGGATTGGGCTCGAATTGTCGGATCTGTAGCCAGAAGCTTTTTATTCACCGGACCTGCTTGAAAAACAGCAAGGCCCATCACCGTGCGGGTCTCGGTTATATTTTGCCGCTGTGCATCCACATTATTTTGTTCAAATGGTTTCGCTGCACCTATTGCGGTACGCCAGTGAGGTTGAAAAAGTAAGTTAAGAGGTTTCCGATGATGCGTTTGCTGCCTTGGGTCCTGGGTTTGATGATCCCTTTGAGTTCCTGCACGATGCTGGGATTACGGGATAAGTCGAATCATGAGGAGGCGACAGCGGAGCCATTTGGGCCGACTGGAGTTCCTCCGCAGCTGCGTGCGAAAAACGCGGATGCAGGCACAGCAGTTGTGGCCGGAGGGAATGTTTCTCAGCCGCTGCCCTCGAACGCAACGCCGCAGGAAGACATCGTTTATACAAATCCAGACGATCCCGATGCCACGGTGCCGGAGCTGGCAAGCGTGCTATCCGAAACCAAGCAGCGCACGCCATGGGAAGAGAGCGAAACCATCGCCAAGCAGCGGTCAGCTCGCGAGGGCAAGCCTCTTCTCATCTGGTTTACCGATTCAGCCACCAGCCCGATGTGCAAGGTGCTGAGCCAAGAGTTATTCTCCACCCATGACTTTGGCAACTGGGCCACCGAAAAACTGGTTCGCTTGCGTGTGGATTCACATGTTGAAATCAATGATCAGGAAATGGACGTCAGCAGCACAGAGGATCGGCGGATCAGTGTCAAAAATTACGTCGCAGAGCTGAAAAAGCGTTATAAAATACTAGGTCACCCCTCGTTGATTTTGCTCAGTCCCAGCGGTGAAGTGATCGGTCGCTATTGTGGCTATAAGCGGGGTGACGCGCCGTATTTATGGGGCCAGATCAAACACGGTGAGGCTGTCTCGACGGCGGCCTATCAGGGATGGCGCGCGGGTCTGGAGAAAAAAGGCTACCGTGAGTGGCGGGATCGCAAAGACCATCGATTTTTCGCCAAGCTGACTTCCTATTCCAAGGGCATTCTGATGCTGATTGAGCCGGATGGCAGCCGCGCGCGCACCCAAGAAATCAGTTTGTCCGACAAGGATCGCGCGTGGATCGCGGAGCAGAAAAAGCTTAGGGGGCTCGAGTGATCAAAAAAATCGCTTTCGGCAAAGGCGGAGCTAGACGGAAGAGTGAGTTTGGTTATTACTCGTTGTGCAGGGCGTTAGACGCGCCTATGAAAGTTGCCGCCGTGGCGGAATGGTAGACGCCACAGACTTAAAATCTGTTGATCTCACGGTCGTGCCGGTTCGAGTCCGGCCGGCGGCACTTTTTTTATTTTCATGCATGGGCCACGGGACGATGTCCCGCGGCCACAGTCACTCGCTTACGCGAGGATTTGATTGAGCACGTAGGGCAGGATGCCGCCGGCGTTGAAGTAATCGACTTCGGCTGGAGTATCGAGGCGGACCTTGAGCGGGATTTGCAGGGTGCTGCCATCGGCCTTGTGGGCGGTGAGGTTGGCGGTTTGCATTGGCTTAAGCTCGCCGGCAATACCGGTGATGTCGAAGGTGGCATCCACGAGATCCTTTACTTGGTCGTAGTCTTCCTTGTTGATGAAGTTGAGCGGCAGCACGCCCATCCCGATGAGGTTGGAGCGGTGGATGCGCTCGAACGACTTGGTGATGACGGCGCTGATACCTAACAAGCGGGTGCCTTTGGCAGCCCAGTCGCGGGAGGATCCCATGCCGTAGTCTTCGCCGCCGATGACGATGAGCTTGGTGGCTTGCGCCTGATAGGCCATCGATGCGTCGTAGATGAAGGCAGGCTGGGCACCGGCTGCGCCGGTGATTTCGCGGTCGGGGGAGGTGACTTCGGAGCCGCCGAAGTACTGGGTGTAGCCACCTTCGACGCCGGGGCACATCAGGTTTTTGATGCGGACGTTGGCAAAGGTGCCGCGGGTCATCACGCGGTCATTGCCACGGCGCGCACCGTAGGAGTTGAACGACGCAGCATCGACGCCGTTATCGAGCAGGTACTTGCCGGCAGGCGAGCTGGCCTTGATCGAACCGGCGGGCGAGATGTGGTCGGTGGTGACCGAGTCGCCGAAGATGCCAAGCGGGCGGGCGGCGAGAATGTTTTCGCTCTCGCCTTGTTTGGTTTCGAAGAACGGCGGCGACTGGACGTAGGTCGACTTGAGGTTCCAGTCGTAGGTCGCGCCGGTGCTGCCGGGGATTTCGGCCCACTTCGGATTGGCGCTGTCGACGTTGCCGTAGAGTTTGGCGTAAACCTCGGGCTTGAGGGCGGCGTCGAGTTGCTCGGCGATCTCGGCTTGGGTCGGCCACAGGTCTTTGAGGAAAACCGGATTGCCATTCTTGTCGGTACCGAGCGGCTCGGTGGTGAGGTCGAGATCGACTCGGCCAGCAAGGGCGTAGGCGACAACGAGTGGCGGACTCATCAGGAAGTTGGCCTTGATCGAACCATGGACGCGGGCTTCGAAGTTGCGGTTACCGGAAAGCACCGAGGTGCAGACGAGGTCGCCTTCTTTGATCGCGCCTTCGATGGCGGGGTGGAGCGGGCCGGAGTTGCCGATGCAGGTGGTGCAGCCGTAGCCGACCGTTTGGAAACCGAGTTGGTCGAGCTCCTGGGTGAGGCCGGTCGCGTCGAGGTAATCGGTGACTACGCGCGAACCGGGTCCGAGGGAAGTCTTGACGAAGGGAGCGATCGTCAGTCCGAGGGCGTTGGCCTTTTTCGCTACCAGACCGGCGGCGAGCATCACGCTCGGGTTGCTGGTGTTGGTGCAAGAAGTGATGGCCGCGATGAGGACCGAGCCGTGTGCCAGTTCCATTTCGCGCGGGCCGCCTACAAAGGTATCTTCGTTGATGGCGTCGGGGCTTGGGCGGTTTGAAATCATTTCGACTTCGTTCCGCGGTCCACCTTCAAACGATTCATGGCGAGCGTCTGTTGAAAGCAGTGAGTCGATGGAGACCCCGGCTTTCTCCTTCATCGTCAATTTCACGCGGCGATCGCGCTGGTCAGCGGCGAGGCCAAAACCACCGGCGGATACGGGTGCGGTGAAGAGGCTGTTGAATTGATCGCGCAAGTCGGTGACCGCGACGCGATCCTGCGGGCGTTTCGGCCCAGCGACCGAGGGAACAATCGTCGCGAGATCGAGTTCGAGCAGGTCGGTATATTCGCAATCGCCCTTGTCGGGAATGCCGAAGAGGCCCTGGGCCTTGTAGTAGTTTTCGACGGTCTGGCAAAGTTCCTCGGGACGGCCGGTGCCGCGGAGGTACTTGATGGTTTCGTCGTCGACGGGGAAGAAGCCCATGGTTGCGCCGTACTCGGGAGCCATGTTCGCGATCGTCGCGCGGTCGGGCAGGCTGAGCGCCTTGGCGCCGGGGCCGAAAAATTCGACGAACTTGCCGACCACGCCGTGTTTCCGCAGCACCTCGGTGACGCGCAGGGTGAGATCGGTGGCGGTGACGCCTTCGGTGAGTGATCCGTGCAGGTAAACGCCGACCACTTCGGGAACGAGGAAGGTCACAGGCTGGCCCAGCATGCCGGCTTCCGCCTCGATCCCGCCCACGCCCCAACCGACGACGCCGAGGCCGTTGATCATCGTGGTGTGGGAATCGGTACCGACGAGTGTGTCGGGATAATAGACGCCGTCTTTCGAGAGCACGCCCTTGGCGAGGAACTCGAGGTTGACTTGGTGGACGATGCCGATGCCGGGAGGCACGACGGAGAAAGTTTCAAACGCCTGCTGTCCCCACTTGAGAAATTCGTAGCGCTCGCGGTTGCGGATGAACTCGATGGCCATGTTGCGGTCCAGCGCGGTTTGGGAACCCGAGAAATCGACCTGTACCGAGTGGTCGACGACGAGATCAACGGGAACCAGTGGCTCGATCTTTTCGGGCGAAGCTCCACGGGCAACGGCGGCATCGCGCATCGCAGCAACATCCACTAACAATGGCACTCCAGTGAAGTCTTGCAGCACGATGCGAGCGACCGTGAAGGGGATTTCATACTCGCCGGGAGCCTTCGCATTGTAGTTGGCGAGGTTCTTGACATCCTTTTCCGTGACCTTGCGGCCATCGACGCAGCGCAGCACCGACTCTAAGACGATGCGGATCGAAACCGGCAAGCGGGACAGATTCGGGTATCCTTGCTCGGCGAGTGCTGGCAATGAATGGAAACTTCCTTGGGCTCCTGAGCCGGTGGTGAAGGTGCGGATTGTATTCATGAGTAGATGATGTTAGAAAATGAATGGGTTTAAGCTCCCGCCATTTGGAATTGCGCGGAGGTTACTGTTCGAGGCGAATTTGTCAAAATCGTTCGCCAGACAAGTGAAAGTTGATTTCTCAGTTGAGTCACGACTGTGGTAAGAGTATGTTGCAATATGAAATTGTGTGGGTTTGTCTGGGCGCGACACTCAGCGCATGTGCGCTGGTTTCTTGTGCGGTGCCCGCGACCAATTTCCCAGCAGTCGGCGAGCCAGTCGAAGGAGGAATAGCCGAAGTTCCCAATCCAACGGCCGCGATGGCCAAAAAAAGCGGTTCTTCCTTGGACACAATTCAGCGAGGGCATGAGGTTTACATGCTGAAATGTGGTGAGTGCCATGGCTATCCATTGCCGCAAAATCTGGATGTCAGCGGATGGCGGGTAGCTGTTCCAAAGATGATTAAACACGCTGGCCTTGAGTCTGCCGATGAAAAGGCGGTCCTCGCCTATGTGGTGGTGGTTAAGATGCAGTGCGGTAAATGAGGGAGTTTTTTCGTTAGAATCTGCTTTTTTCCTATTGACTCGCTCGGGTCCTGTCTTATTAGATCCGCGCAGATGAGATTCGTTCTCAAGAAGAGAGCGATTCGAGTCTTAAACATCCGACCCATCTAAACATGTTAGTAAATCGTATTTCTGCCACATTGTGCAACGCTGTTCCCTGCATCGCCACCGTCTTCGCGCTGACTTGTTTCGCCGATGCTAGCAGTCGCCGTTTCACCTACAGCTATGAGACCACTACCATGGCCGCCGGTGCGATGGAGCTGGAGAGCTGGGTGACGCGCAAGAGCGACATGGATGCCGATGGCGAGTTCGAGCGCTTCGACATTCGTCACGAATTCGAGTACGGGGTAAGCGATCGACTCCAGCTTGCCTTCTATTTTGCCGACTGGCGCTATGAAGAGTCCGCCGACGAGTCGGGCAAGGCCAAGTTCCGTGACGTGGCGCTCGAGGCCATTTACAATCTAACCGATCCAAATACGAGTCCCTTCGGCTCCGCCCTCTACGGAGAGGTCAAGGGCAGCGACGACTTTGTCAAGCTGGAGGGAAAACTCCTTCTTCAGAAAAATGTCGGCGACTGGATGCTGGTTTACAACATCGGTGGGGAGATCGAATGGGAGGACCGTTACGAAAACGACCAAGCCGAGCTGATGCAGAGTGCCGGCGTCAGTTACGCGTTTAATCCTGCATGGTCTGCAGGACTGGAGTTTTTGCACGAAATGGCCGTCCCCGATGTTGAAGAGTTCGGCAGCAGTACCGTCTATTTCGGGCCTAACGTCGCGTGGCGCAATGACAACTTCTCAGTCGCGCTTGCGGGCATACAACAGCTGACCTCGCGCGTCGATGAGCCGAACTTCCAAATTCGCACCATCATCGCCATCGATTTCTAACCGTGAATTCGCAACCTGATCAAACTACGAATGCGGGTGGGGGCCGCCGCGCCACCCGTGCGGCGGCATCTGTCTTGTTACTGCTGATTTTCTCGTGCAGTCCCAGCTACCAAACACCGCCGCTGAGTCCGTCGCTCATCCAAGCTTCGCGCGCACCTGTTTCACAGTTAGAACGCGGCTACGTTGTTCATCAGGCAAAGTGCGCCAAGTGCCACGGGTTTGAAAATCCAGCCGATTATTCAATCGCCGACCTTACCCACGACATCATTCCGGATATGGCGCAGAAATCCAAACTCAACCTAGCGGATCAAAACGCTGTCCTAGCCTACTTGCTGGCTGTGCGAGAGCAATCTGCGCCCTAACGGATCACCCGTTAGATCACTCGAAGGTCGGGCTCTTGTGTTGGCTGAAGTAACCGTCGGTGGTGTACATCGAGGCATCATAATCTGGCAGCGGACCCGAGTCAGGCGGCAAGGGGATATTGCCAAAAGTCGAGTCCTGCGGTTGCGTGAAAGCAATGCTGACGGGAGTGCCGATCTTCACGAGACGGAAAAACTTCGGAGACAGATTCTCGTGCATACGGATGCAGCCGTGGGTGCAGGGCTGGTGTTTGATCCAGCCGGTGTGAAAACCGTAGTTGGCCTTGAACTCACACCAGTACGGCATCGGCGTGCCTTTGAAGGCCCAACCGGTTGGCTTGCTGCTCAGCATCGTCTTTTTTACGTTGCTCCCCGTGTATGCGTAGCCGTGGGTGTTGGCGCGCTTTTTCACGACTTTGTTCTGGATCGTGAAGCTGCCCGCTGGGGTTTGGCTGCCGGGGGCACCCACGGAAACCGGCATCGCGAGCAGAACTTCGGAACCTTCCATCACGTAAACCCGCTGCTTGGCAAGCGACACGTTGACCCGCACCGCATTCGGATTTTTCGGCAATCGGGTCGGGAGATCATAGGCATGGTAGGCTGCCAGGTTCGCGCTTCCGCTACCTAGGTTCGAGCATGAAGAAAACAAGGCGGTCGCGGAAATCGCGATCGAAAGCGTGAGGATAGATTTGAAATTCATGGAGCTTGGATTGGTATTTGATTCTTCTGGATGTTTGAAAAAATGCAAGCCTCATCGGCCGCGCTCCCACGCATCGACGCGGTCGTCGGCGAACCAAACCGATGCGTAGCGATCCGGGACGTAGGCAATATCCGGCCCGAAACCAAAACCCGAGTAACCAAAGCGGCCATACGGTCCGTAGCCGTAGCCGCCGTAGTAGTTCGTCACGTAAACTGGGCGGGTGCCGATGTAGTCCCAGCGCTCCATCTTCTTGGATTCTTTGAATCCCTCAAACCGCTGTGACGGATAGCCCCACGCGAGAGCCACCGCATCGCGCGTCATGCCACGCGTGAGTTGTCCCTGAAGGACGTAGCTCTGATCCTTTTTGCTGAGTGCGGCAAATTGCTGCGGATTTTTCGCAATCCGCGTTTGAGGCGTGGTCGGTGCGCACGAGACAAAGACGAGACTGGCTAACAGCGCTGTGAAGATCCTCTTCATAATAGGGGTAATTTACTCCAGCTCCGCGGCCGTGACAACCAGAGAACGCCTGATTTTTTTAAATGATCAAATGAGGAGAAACGAGCTTGCCAATCATCGATGGCTAGCAGCAATCTTTGGGCGAACTTTTTCCCCATCCACCCTATGTCCGACCTTCTTGAAGATGATGATCTCTCTGCCGCATTGAAAAAGTGTCCTGAATGGGATTACGAAAAAAATGCCATCACCCGCACCGTTGAGTTCGAAGAATTCATGGAAGCGATCGATTTCGTCAATGACCTCGCCGAAATATCGGAGGAGGCCCAGCATCACCCAGACATCACCATCAAGCACACCAAAGTCACCTTGCGTCTCACCACGCACGATGCCGGCGGCGTCACCGATCTCGATGTTGAACTTGCCCAACGATTGGACAATCTCGTCGACTGATCCGCACAGATCACCGCTCTCACCACACAGCAGAACTGCCATCCCCGGCGGTTCTGCTTTTTCAAGTCAGCGGGGCAGCATCAACTCGTCATCCTGATACCCCGTGAGGCCCCGCAAGCCATGGACTAAGCGCTGCAAGGTTATGTACAAGAAGATGAGAATCGGAACTCCAATCACTACAAATCCCCAGCCGGTGATCCTGGCCACGATAGCGTTAAAATTCTCCAACGCATCGACTGCTGTCGCATCAAAGCCACGGAAAAACCACTGCGCGAGACCCAGATTCATCAATGAACTGAGGAAGAAGGAGGATGCAAAGAGTTGGGTCGCTCGCAGTATGAGTTGCTCGTAATGGTCATGCCCGGAAATCTCCGCAACGCGGGCTTCAATTTTAGAAATGTCAAAAATCGAATCGTTGTAGAGAAACACGCGGATCAGCGGCGTGGGGGCGCGATGGGAAGTGAGAACGGCCACTCCCAACATCAGCGGGATCAAGGCCTCCTTCAGGCCAAAGAGCACCCCTGCATTCGGTTTGACACTGCCGTCAGCGTTCCATAGGTAAAGCGTCAGTCCGCCGGACAGCGCCACCGAGATCATGCCGAGCGCAGAAAACGGGTTGCCTTGGCGCGTTTTGGCAAAGTGCCAAATTCCATAGCCGATGGGCAGCGCCAGCGCCAGAACCATCGCCTTGAGTGGTCCGATATGCCACGGCTTCACCCCATTCCCCAGCCTTTCCTGCAAGGCGGGATCCTTGCTCAAGTAGCTGAGAATCAGCACAGGCAGGATCACATTGATCAGGATATTGGCCAATGGATGGTCTTTGGAGCTTTTTAGGGGAGATGGCATATTGAGTGGTATGTGAGAATTAATCTGAACGTCGTTTCGGGTGGAAGCAAAAAAAGTTCGATCGCCGCCTCCACTGAAGCCCAAAAAAAGCGGATCCCTTGGTGGAATCCGCTTTTTTTGGAGAGTTTGGGTGAATGACGATCAGACCGTGCCAAAGATCGTCTTGCCCGTGGCGCGCAAGTCGTCGGCGGCCTCCTTGAGACGGTTGGCCAACGAGACTTCCGCCTTTTTCAAATAGCTGCGCGGGTCGTACTGCTTTTTGTCACCCACTTCGCCATCGATTTTGAGCACGCCTTCAATGTTTTGGCAGATGTGGGTCACGATCGGGCGGGTGAACGCGTACTGCGTGTCGGTGTCGATGTTCATTTTGACCACGCCGTAGTCGAGGGTTTCGCGAATGTCGGAAAGCTCGGAACCGGAGCCGCCGTGGAAGACGAGGTCCATCTCTGCCGCCGCGCCGTGTTTGTCAGTCACGACCTTTTGGCCGTCGCGCAGGATCGTTGGCTTTAGCTTCACCGAGCCGGGCTTGTAGGCACCGTGCACGTTGCCGAAGGTGGCGGCGAACAGAAAGCGGCCGATCGGTTGCAGCGCCTCGTACACGGCCAGCATGTCTGCTGGTGTGGTGTAGAGTTTTTCAGCGGCGACGCCCGATGTGTCGTGGCCGTCTTCTTCACCACCGACCACGCCGGCTTCGACTTCGAGGATGATGCCCAGATCGGCGCACTCCTTGAGTAGGCCCTTGGAAAGTTCGATGTTTTCGTTCAGCGGCAGCTCGGACGCATCCAGCATGTGGCTTTGGAACAAGGGGCCTTTGCCTTCGGCGATGCGCTTCTTGGAAGCTTCCAGCAGCGGGTGGAGGAAGGAATTGACCTTGCCGGGTTGGCAGTGGTCGGTGTGCAGCGCGATAAACACGTTATGCTTTTCGGCCAAAAGGTGGGCGGCTTCCGCCAGTACGATCGCGCCAAAGGCGGCGTCCTTGACCAACGTGCCAGAGGCGAATTCGCCACCACCCGTGGAAATTTGGATGATTCCGTCGCACTTCGCTTCTGCGAATGCGCGGAGCGCGCCGTTGATCGTGGTGATCGAAGTGACGTTTATAGCCGGGTAGGCATATCCACCCTTTTGGGCGGCGTCTAACATGGCGCGATATTGGGAAGGAGTGGCGATAGGCATAACGACCCTGACACTAACGGATTCGAAAGGTGACGACAAGCTAGAATCTCGGGAATTGCCATCAATCCGGAATCGTCCGCCCAGTGGCGGGCATTCCCGCTTTACCATGGCGTGAGTTCCTGGTGCTGACCCCTGGAAATAGTTGACCCCACCCGCAACGTGGTGCGGGTGGGGTCGGTTTTATTGAGTCCGCAGATGCGGCGCGGGTGGTTCCTCAGCCCTGGTAAGCTAAATCACGCCGCTACGATAGGGGACGGTGCCGGCGTCGTTGTGGAAACCTTGCGGCTCAGTCCACTTTCGCGACGATTGCGTGGTGTGTAGCCTAGGGCACGATATAGTGGACTATTCTCGCCATACTCTAGGTGACCACGCACGGCATTGATGATCGTGCGTTGGATCTCGCGCAAGGCGTCGTCCGTCAGCTTGAGTTCTTGGTTCTGGGCCGAGAGCATTGCTTTGGTTTCGCCAATGCGATTCCGAACGTTGAAGGCTTCGTAACTCGTTGCTGTGTATTGAGCCAAGGTCATCCCTGCGAAGGATTCTTCGGGGGCGATTTGACTCCATGCATTGATGATATCGTCGTGACGATTGATGATTCTAGGATAGATGTAATTAGACATATAGTGGTGTTGTTGTCGGTTTGCTTTATTGCGAATACACATGCTCCGAATACCCTCGGAGGCATGCGTTAATGTTTGACTGATTTTTTTGTATTTGTCAAGCATGTTTGTAATTTATCCGTAACATAGTTTTCAGATGTGGGTGAAATCACTGATTATATCTAACTATCATATGGATCTTGTCGTATTTTGAAGGGATTGATATTGGGTCAGATCAGACCGCGCAACGAGCGTTTCCGGTCTTGCAACGAGCGTTTCCAGTCTTGCGACGAGCGTTTCCGGTCTTGCAACGAGCGTTTCCGGTCTTGCAACGAGCGTTTCCGGTCTTGCAACGA
>JBAXLW010000053.1:0-15540 GCA_037134575.1 Verrucomicrobiota bacterium
TTGGCCAACGGGGTCTCCATCACTGGGGCCAACCAGTTGCTCGTGGGCGGCGGCGGCAACGGCGGCCAAGCCCGTAATGGAACTACACCGGATGGTAGCGGCGGCGGCGGTGGCAATGTGCTTCTGACCACCGGCAATTTGTCCGGCACATTGGCGCTGACCGCAGGCGGCGGTGGCTCGGGAGCTTCTGCAGTGGGAGCGACTCAGGCACTGGGAGGCGGCTCGGGAAATTCTGATGTGAACCTAGGTGGCACCAGTAGTAAAACTATCAACGGAGTTACAAGCAATTTTACCGGCGGGTATTGGGGAACTAAAGCCGGCGGGGGTGGTGCGGGAAGTTCCGCTATTGGTGGAAATGCCGGGAATAAGGCTGGCGGTGCCGGTGGCGCTGGAACAGTGATCACAACCGGGGTCCTTGGCCTTTCCACTTATCTGGGGTCCAATACCTTCGGTGGCGGTGGCGGTGGCGGCGGCGATACCTACGGTGGCACAGGCGGGGCTGGCGGCGGTGGAAATGGCGGTGGAAGTGGCACGGGATCAGCAGGCACGGCTGGTCTTGGCGGTGGTGGCGGTGCTAGCGGTCACGCGAATGGCGGCCTCGCCGGCGGAGTCGGCGGAGCCGGCAGCGTGGCGATTCAATACGCCTACAACAACAATGTCGCAGCCGGAACCCTGACGCTCAGCGGCGGTATCACCTTAAACTCCACCTCCACGCTGGACGCCGTCCGCAGCGGCGGCCTGGTCAATGTGACCAGCGCGATCACGGGCGCCGGCGGTCTCAACATCGCCTCCTCGGCTTTGTCCGGCGGCGTGGTGCAATTGAGCGCGGCCAACACCTACACCGGCGCGACGACGGTCAGTGGCGGCAAGTTGTCGGTCGCTTCCACCGGCAATATTTCGACCACCTCCGGTATTTCGATTGGCGCGGCGGAGTTGAACTACAACTCGAGCACCGCGCTAACCAAGGCCATCACCTTCAGCACCACCGGCGGTAAGCTGAGTGGTAACGGCACCATCACCCCGGCGGTGACGATTAGCGCTGGCAACACCTTGGCCCCGGGCAACAGCATCGGCACCCTCAGCTTCGGCACCGGCCTGACGATCGCCGGCACCTACAGTGTCGAGCTGGGCACCGCCGGCGCCACGGCATCGTCCGGTCTTTCCGACCGCGCCGCCGTCACTGGCAATCTGACCCTGACGGGCAGCACGCTGAGTCTGGTGGACAACGCCGGCGCCAACAGCCAAGGCTCGGCCGGGGCAGGGGCTTACCGCATCGCGACCTTCACGGGTACCCGTACGGGTACCTTTGGCACCGTCACTAATCCGCTCTCAGCCTCGCTGCACGAAGTGGTCAGCTATGGTACGGGTGTGGTGGACCTCTCGCTCTACCGTCTGGCGACCGCCACCGCACCAGGCACTTCAGTGAACCTCGGCAATGCCCGGGTGGGCGGCACCCTCGCGGGCAGCGCCTCGGTCACCAACTCGGCCTCCAGCGATGGTTTCTCCGAATTGTTGAAGGCCACAGTCACGGGTGACGGCACGGGCTTCAGCGGTGTCGCAGGCGGTGCCAATGGCACGGTCAACTACTCGCTCTCCACCGCCACGGCGGGCAGCAAGAGCGGCAGCGCCTCGGTGGTCTTGAAGTCCACCGGAGTCGGCACCTACGGCGACACCACCCTCAACACCACCAGCGTCGATCTGAGCGGTGGGGTCTACAACGCGGCCGCTGCCAACATCTTGTCGGCCGTCAACCTGGGCAAGATCCGCGCGGGCGGCAGCTTCGGCAGCTCGGCGCTGACGATCACCAATACCTCGGCAGCGGGCGCTTACACGGAAGGTCTGAACGCCACGAAGGGTTCGACCACGGGTGATGCCACGGTGAGCGGTACCAACATCAGCAACTTGGCGGGTGCTTCCTCGAGCACGGCGATCTCGGTAGGTCTCGGCAGTGGGAACATGACCGCGGGCGCCTACACCGGCAATGTATCCATCGGCTTTGCTTCGAACGGTACCAACAGCAGTCTGAGCGACCTCGGGCTCAACAGCCAGTCGCTCACGGTCACCGGAGCGGTTTATGACTATGCCACGGCGGATTTCACGCAAACCGCAGGCGTCGGAGCACTGACGAAGACGAACACTTACAGCTATACCTTTAATTTCGGTAGCGGCTTGGCACTCAACACCAATTACACGGCGACGTTTAGTTTGGCCAACGGTGCGTTGAATGTTGAATACAAGGACGCTCTGGGTGGATCCTACAGCAGCATTGCCAATGGATTCTCCACCACCGCCGGTGCTTTCGGGACCAATACTTCCAACAGCTTGGCAGCAGGTGGCTCGAACTCGTTCGACATCACGTTCAACAGTGGAACGGGAGGTCTATTTAACGAGACGCTGACCTTCAGTGGCCTGAGCCAACAAAGCGGTTTGGCCGATGCCTCGCTAGGTGACTACACCTTCGCGCTGTCAGCCACCGCGGTCCCTGAGCCGGATGTGGCGGTACTGGTCGGCGGACTGGGCATGCTGACGCTGCTGCGCCGCCGCCGCGCGTAATGGATCGGCCGGAGGATCTGAACGGTCCTGCGGCAGAATCAGAGCATCGGTTTTCAGGCGAGCCGTTGCATGACGGCGGCGGAGAGCGATTTGCCGTCGGCGCGGTCCTGGGCAAGTTCCTGAGCGCGTTTCATGACTTTGCCCATGTCGGCTTTGCTGGTGGCCCCAGTATCGACGATCGCCTGTTCCACGATGGCGGAAAGCTCGTCACGGCCCAGCGCGGCAGGAAGGTAGCGCGAGAGAATTTCGATTTCCTGCTTTTCGGTGGACGCCAGTTCGGCGCGCCCGGCTTTTTCAAATTGTTCGCACGAGTCGACTCGTTGCTTGATCTGCTTGCGGACCACGGCGAGCACTTCGGATTCTTCGAGTGCGGTGCCGATCTTCCCCTTTTCGATCGTGGCGTTGGTCAGGGCGCTCTTGAGTGCGCGCAAGGCGTTGAGCGCGACGCTGTCCCTTGCCTTCATCGCGGTTTTGATCTCTTCGGAAATACGGTTGGAGGTCTCTCTCATGGCGCTGTTGTATCACAGGCCGATGCGGAACCAAGCAAAACACGGTCTAGGCAAGAGCAAAAAATGGAGCCGGCTATCAGAGTCGAACTGATGACCTACTGATTACAAATCAAACTTTTTTTTAATTACTATTCCTTATTTCATAAGGTAATTTTGAAAGCCCCGGAGAAGAAAATCTTGCGGTTGCCAAAACGGTTGCCAAAAAGGATGCGTGGCAGGACTCAAAAAGATCGAAAGGTTCCGGATTACGGTGCATGTGAACCGCTCGGGCACGCAATCCTGGAGGGTTACCGGCACCAATCCGGACGGCTCCCGGGTAAGGCAGAATTTCAAGGATGAGATCGATGCGATACGGGTTCGCAACGACCTTGAGATGGATGCGGCCGGGGAACCCGAGACTTCACGAGCCATGCGTACGATACTGGACGGGAGGCAACTCGCCGACGCCGAGGCGGCGACTCGGCAGGCCGGCGGTCTGAGTCTCACGGATATAGTATCCCACTACATTGGTTTAAGGAACCGCGCAATCGCGAAGGGCACGAACCTCGACGGCGCGATCGCCTTTGCGGAATCCCGCTTCCGCCCGGAGACGATGGAAATCTCCATCCTCAACGGGCGCGCCGAATTTCTCAAGGCAAAGGCCGATCTGGCTCCAAAGACCCTGACCTACTACGAGACGAACCTCAATTTCCTGCTCAAGCCCGACCCGAACAAGCCTGTCCACGCTTTCACAGTCACCGACATCGAGAAGGTCATCGGCAACTATAGGAACGCGAACAGTCGCCGAACGCTGCGGCAGGCCGTATCGGTGTTTTTCAACTGGGCGGTGCGGCACCATTACTGCCTAGAAAATCCGTGCAAGAGGCTGGACAGGCTGCAGAAGAACACCACCCGCATCGGCATCCTTACCCTTGACGAGATCAAGCGCCTGCTCACCGCAGCGATACAGTATCAGGACGGCGTAGCCGCCGCGTCCGTGGCGATCGCCCTTTTCGCCGGGCTACGACCGAGCGAGCTGGCCGATTTGAAACCAGCCGACATCCGCAAGGAGTCGATCCTTATCCGCGGAGGCAAGATGCGTCGCAGCGGGAACCGTGTGGTGCCGCTGCCGGAAAACCTGAAGGCGTGGCTCGTAGCGTTTCCCTTCACCGGGCTGCCAGGAGGATGGGACTACAAGATGAAGCAACTGAAGGCGGCCACGAAGGCGAAGCACTGGGTCCAGGACATCTTGCGGCACACGTCGATCAGCCACCAAGCCGAGCGTGACAACAACGAGGGTTTGACCGCCTTCAACAACGGCACCTCGAACGGGATGATGGACAGACACTACCGGGATCTCATCGGCGACGCGGTAATCATCTCGGCTTACTGGAGCCTGACTCCGGCGGCGATCCGGAGGGCCGGGGTCAAGGTCACCCTTCCGAGCGGCGTGAAGCTCAAGTGGCCGTCCAAAGCGGCGCTGAAAAAGCTGGTCTGGCAGAAACCGCTGATCCATGCGGCCAAAGACATCGGCGTTAGCGACGTGGCACTGAAAAAACGCTGCGTGAAGTTGGGTATCGAACTACCCCGGCAAGGACACTGGGTGCGCGCGTAGCTCTCTGTTCTCCAAATTTCTAGTTTGACAGGCTCCCTGCGCAATGGTAGGAGCGGTTTGCACTGCTGGAGAGAAACCAGCCACAGCACCCGAGACATTACTGAATTTGAGCCCCGGAGGGCAGACTAGAAACCCGCATGAATACTTCCGCACTGATTAAAAAATAGAATCTTGCGGCGCTCTACACACGGAAGGGAGATGGGTTCCCTTGGTAGGAATACCAAACCACGACTGAAATCGACCGAGAAAGAAATGACCTGAAATAGCAAGCTGGCAGCGTAAGCAGCCGGCCTATTTTTGTGTAATCGTTCCGACGACTCACCCATGTAGTTTGATGAATCCTGAGGAAGGCTCGGGGCGACATGCCGCCCGCGACCTGTGCGATGTGGGAGCCTTATGAAGGCTTCTGGTTTCAGTGCGCCGTCAGGCGCGATTTAACAGCAAAAAAGATTAATTTTATGGACTCTAACTATATCCAAAACATGGCGATGGACTTTTCGATCGCCCAAACAACGATTGCAGGTAACGGACAAAGTCAATGCCCGATGCCGGCAGCTGCCAATTGCCCGGCTCCGAACGAACTAAACAGCCATCTTATGCAATTGCTCGGGGATGACGTGGTTTTTCTTCCTTGTAAGCAACGTCAGAAGGGCAGCCGTGATCAAGAATGGCAGAAATATACCGTCGAGCGCATGAAGGATCCAGACTACATCCGACGACTCAATTCGGCGAGCAGCTTGGCAGTTTCACTCGGCGCTCCATCCGGGGGGCTATGCTCTATCGACATCGATGATGACGCAGATGTGGAACCGTTTCTTGAGCTTAACCCTGCATTCCGTTCCACCCTGATGAGCCGTGGTCATCGAGGCGCAAACATTTGGGTCCGCATCAAAGGTGATTACCCGGGGTTGGCAATGCTCAAGCGAGCTGATGGTTCAGAATGGGGTGAATGGCGAGCTACCGGCGGGTGCACCATGATCAACGGTCAACACCCGAACGGGGTGTGGTATTCACGTGCCCCTGAAGTGAAGCCATTAGACCTCCCCTTCGCCAATATCGTTTGGCCTGAAAATATTCTTCTGCCTTGGCATGAGTCAAATGATCAGGAGTCTCAGACCGATGAAGAAAGCGATGATCAATTGGTGCGGCGTTACGGGGAACCCGTATTCTTTGCGCAAAACAAGGCTGGTGTATCGTATGTGAAGTCTGTCAATGAGCCGTATTGGGCTGGGCTTTATGCCGCTGAACATGTGGTTCTTTACGAGCCCGACGAGAGGAAATTCTACGTTTACGAACACTCTAACGGGCTGTATGTGGTCAGGTCGGAGAATTTGATAAAACAGGAAATATCCGCGAGGATGTTGGAGGTCTCGCGCGAGAGTTCCGAGCTATCCGGTCTCGAAAAAATGCGAAGCGACAGAACTCTTGCAGCAATCATCGCCCAGCTTCGGGGGATCGTCGAACGTCGCAACGCATTTGCAGACCGCCCAAAAATACTTCATCTGCAAAACTGTGCACTTCGAGTTGTAAGAATCCTCGCGCTAAGAGAGGAATTTTCACCAGCTTTCCTGAGCCGTAATCGTTCGCCAATTGCCTACGATCCGGATGCGAAATGTCCGCGTTTCTTGGAAGAACTTGTTTTGCCCGGTATTGGGCGAGAAAATGTGCTACTTCTTCAAAAGTATGTCGGGCAGTGCTTGCTTGGTGAAAACCTGATCCAGCGTTTTCTGATTCTTGATGGTAACGCAGGGTGCGGGAAAACCCAGTTGGCGAACGTGATCCAGGCCTTGATCGGGAGAGAAAACATAACCCAGTTGCGCACAAATCACTTGGGAGATCGTTTCGAGCTATACCGCTTCATTGGCCGGACTCTGCTGGTGGGTGTTGATGTTGACGCCGACTTCTTGTCGACCAAAGGTGCTTCAGTAATTAAAGGACTCGTCGGAGGTGACTGGTTCGATGCTGAACAAAAGGGAGGGAACGGAGCATTCCCATTGCAAGGGAACTTTAATGTTCTAATGACATCAAACAATCGATTGAAAATACGGTTGCAAGGCGATATTGATGCGTGGAAGAGGCGGATGTTACTTATTCGTTACGAAAATCACCCCCCGAAGAATAAAATCCCCAATTTCAGCGAGAAGTTAATTCAAGAAGAAGGTCCGGGTATTCTCAACTGGGCAATTGAAGGCCTAAACTTACTGATGCTCGATATTACTCTGTGTGGCGGGATTATTCTCAATGGTGATCAAAAGGGCGTTGTCGATTCTTTGCTCGCGGAAAGCGATAGCTTGCGCAGCTTTCTTCTTAAGAATTTGGTGCAGGCAACTGGATCAGACCTGACAGTAAACGAAATTGTGCAGGCGTATGCACGCTATTGCCCGGACATGTCTTGGGATCCACTACCGGAAACACAGATTCACCGCCAGCTTCCATCTTTGATGTTGGAATTGTTCCAGACACCAAAGTCCAACAGCATAAAGCGAGACGGGGTTTCGGCCCGCGGCTTTCGTGGTGTTGCGTTCAAAGGATTGGAGGTGGTGGCATGAGCCTCGATATTTCCAAGCTCGAACTCGTTCGAATCAAGCATGGCAGAGGCACAAGCATGAAAAAAGTAGCTCAGTGTCCAGCATGTGCGGAAGAAGGAGGTGACAGCCAAGGGATCCACCTTGTCATATTTCCGGATGGGAAATTCAGTTGCATCAAATATCCCGGGGCGTCTGGCAAAAAACATCGCCAGCGCATTCATGAGTTGGCGGGTGACGGCGAATCAACACGCAAGCGTATTGATGAGTTACCAGGTGACGGCAAATCAACACGCAAGCGCATCCAAATTAAAATACGCCGTCCGACCTACCTCGCGCCGCCCCAAAAGCTCGATCACTAAATAGTGGGACGCTTGGGACATGATTAACGCTACTCCTTATATGTTATCCGTTATCATACATTAGAACTAAATTAGTTCTAAATCTTGATCACTTACGCGTAAGGAGTAGGTGTATTACGTCCCAAGCGTCCCGCAGCCCTCCCACGATTCCTCGGGGGCTGTCACCTGGCGATAAGGCGCTAACGAACGCTTGTTTTGATTTTTACACCCCTAAGTTCATTACCACGGTAATAAACTACTCTGCTGCGGGGGCGGGGCGTGAACGTCGGATGATTCTGGCGGTTTAAAATCGAATACCAAGTGAGGCCTCTGAGGAGGGAAGAAAGGCCATATTTTGAAGGACTGAGAAGAAGCGGGCAACGGTCGGGTCGATGATCTTGAACCCGATGTATTCGGGCAGAGCAGGTGCAGTCTGAGCAAAGCCGGATTTGTATCCTCCAACCGCTCTGAACTTGCTCGAAAACCCACACCCCGCTAGAACGTCCGTCTGCCCATGCCGCACCGACTCCACATCCGGCCCGCCCGGAACTACGCGCCGCCTTCCTCACGGAGCCGCGTGATCTATGCAGCCCTGGCGCTCGCCGTGGTCGCATGCGGTCTGCTGTGGCGCTCGGGGATGATTCCTCTACCCCAGTGGCTGGCGAACAACGGCGGCGATGCGCTGTGGGCGCTGATGGTGTTCTTAGGCTTCGGATTCCTGCTTCCGCGTGCGTCCACGCTCATGGTCGCCCTGCTGGCATTGACCTTATCGTGGGGCGTGGAGTTCTCTCAGCTTTACCACGCGCCATGGATTGACTCCATACGCGCCACGATCCCCGGCAGACTGGTGCTGGGTAACACCTTCAACTGGCCTGACCTGATCGCCTATGCCTTGGGTATCACGCTTGGTGCATTTGCAGAGCGGCGACTGCGGAACTAAGGATCAACCACCATTCACAAGCTCCATCTTCCCCTTAACTCCCAGGCGCTTGATCCTCAGCTCTTCCTTGCTCGCCTCGGAGCGGCTGCCGATTTCCTTTCGATAGACGATCTCAAGCGGCAGCCGTCCGCGCAGATATTTTGCCGCTTTTGGCCCTTGCGAAACGTGTTCACCGAGACGCCTCTCCACGTCGTTTGCGATCCCCGTGTAGAGCGAGCCGTCGCCGCAACGGATGATATAGACCGACCAACAGGATTCACTCATGATCTCTGCAAGGCGTCTGACACTTGCCACGGTCATTCGTCCTCACTCTCGTCTTCATCCTCCAAAAGGATGTCGAGTTGGGCATTCACCTCGTTCTCCAGCGCATCGATAAGTGCGCTGATACGTGGATCCATGTCCAGACCCAAGCCGATAATGCAGTATCCAAGCCAGTAAAACAGCTTCTCCGGATCAAAATTGGTGATGTCAATCGTCGCATTCGCGAGACCCACCATGACCTGAAAGTCATAGTGCTCCGCATCGGAGGGGCCTTCCTGTTCGCGATGATGCAATTCACCGAGCTGCCCGGCGAGTGATCGAATTTCGTGGATGAGTTGCTCTTCGCTCTTGTTCATAAACTGTCAGTTGCCGGGTGCTTCTTAGCCGTTGGTTCTGGTGAAAATCGCTACGGTGCCATGCGCTACTTACACTTTCCCCGCAACCTGCACGCCTCCGCATACTCGGCGGCGATGTCGAAGCCCATGTCCACGGTCGGGTCGATGATCTGGAAACCGACGTATTCGAGGCACAGCAGGTGCAGCCCTGAGTAATCCCCGGGCAGGTGGCGGAGCTTGTGCTTGAGGGAAGGGTCGGTGACCGACAGGCCGCTGGCACCGAGCATCGCGATCTCCATGGTGATGCGCTGCACTTCCTCCTTGGGCATGGTTCCGAACATGCGGAGGGCGTCGCCGCAGTAGGTCAGAACATCCAGCCTGAGTTCGCCGCCGCCATCCTTACGAAACTTGACCTGTGTGATGCGGTTGCGGGCGGCCTCGGCTTTCTCAGCGAGGTGGCCGCCGGGGTCGAGGTCGATGACGCGCTGGTAGGCGATCTCCGCCTCTGCCGTCTCCCCGGACTGCTCCAGGTTCATGGCGAGGTTGAGCCACGCCTGAGCGTCGGACGGCAGCAGCACGACGGCGGCCTTGAGGTGGTCGCGGGCTTCGTCGAGTTGCCCGGTTTGGGAAAGCGCGGCTCCGAGGTTCTTGCGGGCGAAACCATCCTGCGGGTTGCGGGACACGGACACGCTGAACGACTTGATCGCTGCGTCCCACTGCTCATTGCGCCCCTGTGCGACTCCCAGAGCCACCCAGGCCCCGGGATAGCCCGGTTCGGCAGTGACGAGCCGTTGCAGCAGCTCCAGCGCCTCAGCGGCCTCCCCAGCGCCACCGAGGCTCATGCCAAGGTTGAAGAGCGCCGCCGCGTCGTTGGGGTCGCGCTGCAGGGCGAGGCGCAAGGTCGCGACACCTTTCTCCGAGCTGCCCTTTTTTAGCAGGTTCGCTCCCTGCTCAGCCAGCGACTCAGGCTTCCCGGACTCTTTCCAGCGTATAATCACCCGGTCATTGGTGACGGCCACTTCCGCAGCTCCGCCCTGGCCGACGAACTGCTCCGCGATATGCTCGCGGATCGCTTGGAGGTAGGCGTCGCCCTGAAGCTCGCGCTGCTCCTCGGGCAACTGGCTGCGGTCGAAGTCTGCGAGGGGAAACTGGATGTCGTGAGGAATGTCCGGCATCAGTCGGTCGAGTAGGTTTTGAAATGAAAGTATCCCGCCAGCCCGACGACCGGTGCCCAGCGCTCAATCATGACTCGGTCACTCGCCGGATCATCTGGAAGTTCGTCGAGGATAGCTCGTAGCTCCTCGGCCTTGCCCCTGTAGCCCATGGCGACGAACGGGATGGTAAACCTCGGCTCATGTAGCCTCACGCCCCACAGCGTGGCAAACAGCGCGTTCATCGAGGTATTGGCGTCCACCAGCGGCTTGGGAAACTTCCGGCGGGTCTCCGGTGCCAGCGCCCGCTCGTTTTCCGCAAGCTGCGAGCGGATCTCAGCCTCCTGCTGCTCACGCAGGCCGGGCAGGTTGTTCCAGATCCAGTCATCCGCCCGGCAACCAATTGAGTAGCTTCGGAGCTGGGTGATAATGGTGGCGATCATCATGCGGGCAAAAGGTTCCTCGAAATCCGCAAGCCCCATGGCCTTGATGCCAAGGTCGCGCTCGGCGTCGGTGGACACGACGTCCCAGCGCCCGGCCGGCGGGCATGTGAACGCGCGGATCAGAAACTGCAACTGGCTCGCCACCAGGTAATCAAGCGACGGCGATCCCGGCCGGAAACGTATGATGTGGCTCGGTGCTCCACCGCGTGCAGGTGTCACGGTGGCTCTGTTCCTCAAGTCAGCCTCCTCCATCACATGAACCGGGCGATCGGAAAGCCGCTCAACTTGTTGGATCAGTTGTTGGACGTCGGGAGAGAAAGGCATGGGGAAAAGGCAACGGTTGCGGTCGGCTGGCTACGGCCAACCTGACAGTGAGCACGATCGCAGGCAAGCTTTGAGGTCGGATTCTCTGGTCAAACTTTCGCCCCGTTGGTTTCGTTTTCTGCATGCCTTCGGCGCTGGCGGACGATGCACCTGACCGCCAACACGCTGGCTAACTTTCATCGCGACCAAAGTGGCCGCCCGGCATGGCGATACTTCGAAATGCCACCCACCCGAATCGGCACGCGACAAACCCAGCGATCCTGTTCTAAACTCGCCGTGTGACCGTTTCCTTCTCGCTCGACGACCTCAAGCAATCCATCCCCGGTGTTTCCGGCTTGGTCGATGTCGCGGAGGACGCGCTCCCGGATGCCCTGCGCACCCTCCTTGGTAAGGCAGCCGATGGCGCGACAATCCGGGTCAGCGGAAAGATGGTCAGCCTTGATTACGGCGATCTCCCAGAATCCACGCTCATGGAGGCTCAGCGGCTTTGCGAAAAGGCCGCAGTGCAATCGAACAAGGGACAGTTTTCCAAGGCCGCGTCCCTCTACCGCCGTGCTATCGAGTTGAACCCTTCGTTGCAAAATGCCCGCCGCGAACTGGCGATGGTGCTTTTCGAGACCGGCAAATCCGATGATGCCATGGATGCGCTCCTGGATGCCCTCAAGACCGATCCGCGCGATCCCCAGTCGCTCGTCATTCTCGGCAACCACTACGCCCGGCAGGACGGCCAGCGGGATGTAGCCCTGCGCCTGATCCGCCGCGCGTGCGAGGTCGCCCCCGAAGACGCGGTGGCCACAAACAGTCTAGGCGGGCTGCTCCTCGAACAAGATCAGCCGGAGGAAGCCATCGCGGAGTTCAATCAGGCGCTCGCGCTCGACCCGTCGCTCGCCAACGCATGGTATGGACGCTCGGTGGCGGAGATCGCCCTCCAGCGGTGGAGCACCGCGCGGGATTCCCTGCAGCAGATGTTCGCCGTCGCCAGCCTCACCGACCGCCGCCTGGAGCCAATGCTTGAGCAAGCCCGCGACAGCTTTCGCCGCGTCACCAACATCATTGGCAACGACCGCGCCACCGAATCCCTTGCCGCCGCCGCTGATCTTGGCTCCCTTCTCGGCGAGGCCACCGGACGATCCGTCACCGTCCGTGAAACCCAGGTCGAAGGCTTTCTTCCCTCCCGATCCTTCCCGGCCTGGTTGACCAGCAAGGATCACCACCTCGTGGAAATCGACAAGCGCCTCCCCGCTGAGATGGTCAAGCATCACCTCGCCTGCCGCGAGTGCTGCCGGATGCTGATTGCCGTTGAAGCCGGAAGCTCACAGCAGGGCCGGGACATCGGTTTCCCGCCAGATTGCAGGAGTGCGATTCTCAAGGCACTCGACACCGACATCCGCCGCATTTCCACGCGCAAGGGCTACGATCCCGCCAAGTTGTCCGAGGTCGCACTGGGGTTGGCGGAATCCTCCATCATCCAGATCCGACATGTCATTGAGGACATCGCGGTCGAGCGCCGCTTGATGGGGATCGATGCTCTCCGCGAAGCCCAATTCTGCGCACTGCTGCTGCAAGCCCATGCGGCGGTGACTGCCACCATCGGATCGCCTAACCGCGACATCGTGCCGAACAAAATCAACACGCTTAGGGACACGGCCGCCGCCGTGGTCGCGCTGCTCCTCGACCGCATCAGCAATGGTGCAACCGACTACACCAGCAAGTTCGCCAAAGCCGGCGTCCTGCCCTTAGCCCGCCGGATCGAATCGACCGTCTGGGAGCAAGCTCCTGACGCGTCGCAACCAAACGACCCGAACCGCCAGTTCGATGAAATCGCCACCCTCCTGGACATCCGGGATTGGTATTCCTGGACGACCACAGTGAGTCAGGCCAACCCCTCATCCGCCGAATGACCATGCCCCCGGGAAAAGACGCCATCGTAGTAATGTTCAGCAAGGAGCAGGTGCGCCAGCGCAAGCTCAACCACTTCCTCAAAACCTTCGGCGCGGACGCGTTGCCGGAAGGCGCAGACTTGGCCGCGATGATAGGCAGCTTCCAGTTTCTGGTGGACGGCTGGAACGACGACCCCAACGAACTCTACGCCATCCCGGAGATCCGGAAATTCTACCAGCACTTCCACAACGTCTGGCCGTATTGGTTCTACTTCTGCGACCTCCACACCGAGACGCTCCAGATGATGACCCTCTGCCTGCTGCCCAATCTCCAGGGCTTCAAGCGCCTCGGCGAACCCAAGGCCGCCGTCGAGTATGACCCGCTGGATCTGATCACGTTCATCTCGAAAAACTTCATCCCCCTCAACACGATGATGGAACGCGCCGGGATGAGCGAGATGGACATCTACAACCGCACCCGCGACATCTTCCTCTACTTCAAGCTGCCGTATGACGCAGAGCCGCCAGAGGAGTGACGACGGCGATTGAGCGGATGCGGATTGGGTGAGTGGGATAGCTCAGGCCATATTTTAATCCGTCACACCATACGCTTCAATACTTGGGATTGCCGAGGCTGCCCTTTCGGTTAGCATGAACACCTGCCTAATCAGGATGAAAACCCGCGCCAACACATCCTCGTCGTCCACCAAGCCGTCTGCTGCCAAAAAATCCGCATCGTGGGAGCCACGCACCCGGCGACCGATGCACCGGATTTACGAAATCCATGCGAGCATCCGCAGCGGAGCGCTGCCCAACTGTTCAACTCTTGCGCAATCTCTCGAAGTGGACCGGAAAACCATTCAGCGCGACATCAGTTTCATGCGCGACACGCTTGGGCTACCCGTGGTGTATTGCGATGAACTACACGGTTACCGTTACGACGGTGATGTTGCGGATTTCCCGGTGTTCCAGATTTCCACCGAGGAACTGGCCACGCTGTTCTTTACACGCACCGCACTTCAGGGCGTTCGTGGCACGCGCCTTGCCGATGCCCTCGGAACCGCCTTCGCGAATATCACCCGCAACATGCTGGGTCGGATTCAGTTTACGTGGTCTGATCTCGACGAGGCGTTTTCCCACAAGTCCGTGC
Source organism: Verrucomicrobiota bacterium (assembly GCA_037134575.1). Lineage (GTDB taxonomy): Bacteria > Verrucomicrobiota > Verrucomicrobiia > Verrucomicrobiales > Akkermansiaceae > Luteolibacter. The sequence continues at coordinate 14,007 of JBAXLW010000053.1, forward strand.
AACAGGATCCAAGCCAGATCAAACCCTTCGGCCAGCTTGCCAAAGCGATCCTGGATCAGACGGAGACGACCTTCAACTATCACAAGCTGGCAGGGAAAGGCGCGGAACCCCGCAAGGTGCGGCCGCTTCACCTCGGCGAAGTGGAGGGCGGGTGGTATCTCATTGCCCATGACCTCGACCGGGACGCATTGAGGACTTTCGCGCTGCCACGCATGTCGCAGCTTCAGGTTCTGCAAACCCGGTTCGAACGTCCGGCGGATTTCAATGGGACGGCTTACCTCAACAAGTCGTTCGGAGTCTGGAATGTCGCGGGAGACGATTCGCGCTACATCGTGCGACTGGAGTTACGGAACTACGCCGCCCGGTTGGCGCAGGAGAGGCGCTGGCACCCGACCCAGGAAGTGACGGTTCTCGATGACAAAGGCAACAAGGTGGAGGTGCGTTTCGAAGTGGGGCGCTTGGAGGAAGTCATGCGCTGGGTGCTGAGCTTCGGCAGCCAGGCGAAAGTGATCGCGCCGCCCGAGTTGGTAAAAATGATCCGCAAGGAAGTGCGTGCCATGCAGAAGGGGTGAGCTTCGGTTGTTTCTTTGAAATACGCGCGGCAAGTAAAGCCGCCCCCTTATTTGTAGGCCAAGCCACGCGTGGACATCCAACGCATGACTCGGCCGTTTCAAATCATAACAATGTCTTATCTGGAACCTGATCGGTCCAGTTTCACATCGTAGAAATTAGGATCATACTTCCAAAGCGCGCCGGAAGCCGCGTCCACGCCCCAGAAGAGGAGATTGAAGAGGTTGAGAACCGACACCGGGTTCATCGTAGTCTGGGGCTGGAAGGTTTTTGTTTCATAGCCCTTAGACAGTAGAGTGACGCTTTGGCCGCTGCTGCCTTTTTTGAGCTTCACGCTGGTGGGAGTGTAGCCTCGATCGATGCCGTCGACCTGGACGCGTGCGCCTGAGGGCTGCGAATTGATCTGCACATTGGAGGATGTTCCCGTGAATAAGGTGGAACAATTCGTCAAGCTGCAGCAGATACCTGTGAGCAGTAATATTTTCTTTGTTGGATGCATTTTAGTTGGGGTTGGGGTTGGTTCTTGGCAGCACATTTGTGCCGAGAATCGTCTAATTCCAACATGAGGGGTGGGGCATTTGTAGGGTCACCCTAAAAAATAGTTGGTTTTTTGGTGGCTGCCACTTTGCAGCGGCTATTCAAGACGAATGACGATTTCTGGTTTTGCTAACAGACTGCTTTCTTTGATGCGATTTTCGTCAAATTTTGTCTTCAAAACAAGATCGCGCACCACCCGTTTCCAGAAATCCGAAAGTTTTGGGTCGATGACCAACTCGTCGATCCATTTGCCTGCTGTGCCTGCGCCAATCTTGATGTCCATGTGGTCTGGCTCCTCTGGGGAGAACTTCAGATTGTGCCGCTCAATTCCGGGTCGCCGGTTTCTGTCATCAAAATCATAAGCGACCAATCGCACTTCGTTTTCATGAGTGTAAAAATCGCGTTTGATCATCATCGTCTCATGATG
>JBAXLW010000054.1:0-15521 GCA_037134575.1 Verrucomicrobiota bacterium
GCACTTCGTTTTCATGAGTGTAAAAATCGCGTTTGATCATCATCGTCTCATGATGACAGCGGATGGCTTCGACGATTTTCTCCCGTGTGCTGAAGAATTCTCTGATTTCATCTTCTTTTAGATAAGAAACCCTGCCGATCTTGAACAAGATGGAGAGATTTTTTCCAAGAGGAATAGCGTTATTTGCCGCCCCTAAAAGCTTTTCTGCTGTCGTGCGTATTTTGACACTGCGATCACCCCCATAGAGTCGCCACATGGCATCGGATTCAGGGACATGTGTCCAACAGTGGACATAGGTTTTTCTGCCATCTGTCTCCGTGTCGATTTGTTTCTCGTCGCGATAGATTTTGGTTTGAAAAAGCACGTTCTCCCATCGATCACCGCCATCCGCCTCCACCCACTTGAACGGACATGTCAGGCGCAGGGTGCCATTCATGAGGCTCTGAAATTCATCAAGCCCCATGTAACGGAAGATTGGGGTGTCTCTCTCGATTCTCACAAAATCCGCTAGTGATAGGTGCGTGCTCATATCATTTCCAGCTACCGCAAACGTTCCTGCGCAGCCGTCGTGTTCGATGGCTTGGACGATCTTAGTCATGAGGCGGCAGGTTTTTAATGGATTGGTCAAAGTCGGATATGAGCATTCGATCTCTCTCGAATGGTTGATATGCCCAACATTGATTCCTCATACTCGATTAAAGCATCTCATCCTCCTGCTTTGCTCGTTGGGGCTTACCGGTTTTGGCTGCTTTCACCGAGAACTTTGCTGCTTCTTCGGTGGCGCGGGAGTTGGTTTATTCCCATTCTGCGGTGTTAAAGCCCAAGGTCTTTGCATTCTCGGCGACAGCACGTTTGGTTTGATCCTGTGCACCGTTGGCGAAGCTGGCCTCAATCTCGATGCGGACATTAACCTCGGCATTTGGATCGGCGGCAAGTGTTGCGATTATTTCTTCGGCGATCTGCACGAGGCGCATCTTGGCGGCGGCTGGGGCGACTGTGGCGGAGCCGTGAAATGATTTAGCCTTGGGCGAAGGAGGTGGGCCCGGTGGCGTTGGGCTTGGAGGTGTTTGGCCGGACGGAGTGGGAGCTGGATGCGTCGAGCCGGGCGGCACAGGTCCCGGTGGCGTTGGGCTGGGTATTGGCGCGGGCTGATTCGCCGCTTCATATGCCTTGGCCGCTTCGGGTTCGATCAGCAGTAATGTGTCGTCGAACTGGACATTTGAATCACCGAACTTAAATCCGTCGAACTTCCCTTCGTGTTCGCCGTAGGCTGTGGCGAAGAAATCGCGGGTTCCAGCACCTTTGACGATGGCTTGTGCGATCACGCCCCGATCCGTGAGGCGCGGCAGATAAAGATAGCGCTGCGTGTCCTCCCAGAAGTCCGCTGCTTTGACGGCAGGCTTGTCGGACTTCCAATAAAGCTCCTTGAGCTTGGTGCGCAGGTGGATAGGCGACCATGTGGCGATGAGCCATTCGTTGTCGATGCACACCCGTTCAATCTCGGGTCCCAAGGCGGCACCGCTGGTGTTGAGAGGGACGGACTCCACGCTCGGCTTGCCTGTGGGACTGTCCTGTGACGGGCAGAGTAGCCATTTGAAACATTCGCGAGCCACTCGCGGCAATACGTCCTCGGCACCCTTGAGCTCTTTCTTGGCTTGCTCGGCTTGGAGGTTGTCCAGCACGAGACGCATGGCGGCGACATCCTCGACGATCGAGTTCCACGCGAGGGCCACGCGGATGCAATCGCGTAGTCGAGTCAACGCACCGTGATCGGGCGCAAGGAAAAGCAAGCGGTTGCCTCGATACCTTGGCTTCGTGCCATTGTTCCGCATGTAGTCCAGCACGGCATCGTTCGCGAGACGTGGTTCCTCCTTGGAATAGAACTGCTCGGGCGGCAGCACGACGAGACGCAGCGCACTATCGTCAGGCACATCGCTGTGCGGGGTGAAGATGTGGGTGCCATTGAAGCAGGTCGCCCCGACGGCGAGTTTCTTTACAATCTCTGCCATGCGCCCGCGCACTTCATTCTTGTCCTCGAAGCGCTGTTTACGCTCTTCCATTTCGCGACGCAGATTGGCACGGGTGTCGAACCAATAGCGGGTCGTATCCTGGGATTTGTCACCGGAGGAACTCATGTAGTGGAGCTGATCCGCGAGTCGATTCAGAGCGTCAGTGTAGAGCGATGAGGTTTGGCCTGGCTGGAGGCAGCCAAGCATCACCCTTGCCCGGTCAATCCCGCGGGTTCCTGGTCTCATGCTTATGGATGAGGGGGCGCTGCTCAGGAAAACCGTGCGTGCCACGCGGCGAGCAGCCTGCACTGTTCCGAAGCGAGCCTCTTTAGCTTCCAGCATCGTGGTCTCAGCCCTCTCGCCGTCGATGTCACGATCCATCACTGCGTCCCATCCGGCATCAAGGTAGTAAATCAGTTCATTACGCGCACTCCCGTCGTAGAGTGGCAAACTCCCGGGGAGGATCATGAGGTCTTTGTTGTTGTCCTGCCAGAGGCGGAAAATCGTCTTGGCCATGAGCTTCAGCACACCACGAGTGCGTTGAAACCCTTCGATGGTAGTCCATTCTTCGTAAAGCTGCGCGAATACTTCGGGATGGATCGGATAACTCTGAATCATCCGGTCGTAGTAGCGGGACTCCTGCGTTTCCTGTGGCACCTTGGCACCTTCTTCCACATAGGCGTCAGCAAAAGCGCGGCAGACTTGGTCGCGTGCCTTGGCGTCCTTGATTTGCTCAAACAAGCGACGCCGAACGATCTCAAATGCCTCCTCGGGCGCTACTGTTTTCCACAGTGCTTGAACTCGGTTGAAGACGGCTTCCAGCGCCTTCAGTGCGGAAACACCACGCGGGCCACCGGCCTGATTATCGGACTCCGGCAATGATGCCAGAACGACTGCGTTCGGAACCAACTTGGCGGCCTCTGTCAGGGATTGGATGAAACTCAGGTTGCTGTCGTAGGTGCCGCCGCTCAGCGCCTGACTCTCTACAAATTGACGGATGTAAACGACCAGCTCGTCCAACAGCACCACGCAAGGCGCGAACCGGGACAACAATTCGATGAGAACTTCTTTGCCTGGAGAGGTTCCACTTTCATCCGCATCTTTGACCATGGCATAGCCTTCGGCCTTGCCGAGTTGCCATGCCATTTCGCCCCAGAGCGTGCGGATCGCCTGTTTCCCTTGCTTCCACGGTTGCCCGGGTGCATGGAGAGTTCCATCCAGCACGGCGATCTGCGCCTTAGGCACGTCCATCAAGCCGGCCTGGTCGAGCAACGCAGGGATGCCCATGAGATCACCCAACGGGCACTCGCGAGAGGCCAGATGATACACCGCGAGCATGGTGTGCGTTTTGCCACCACCAAAGGCCGTTTGCAGTTGGATGACAGGTTCTCCACCTTTGCCGTTGAGTCGATGCGCCACCTGCGTGAGCAGACGCCCCATCCCTTCCGTGATGAAGGTGCGCTGGTAGAACGACTGCGCGTCACCATATTCCGGCGTTGCCCTGCCGGTGCGCACGGCCGTGAGGTCGGCGGCAAACTCGGATTGTTGGAACGTGCCGTTCAGCACGTCCGGATGCGGGACGATGATTTCTCTCCAAGGTTTCAGGCTCATAAATTTAATAGGATTGAGGGTTAGCTAAATAGGTCTCCCTGCGTAGGGTCGGGAATTGAAGCAGCGGCGGATTCGATGCCGGTCCAGCTGGTGATGAGTTCGTTGTAGGCGCGGGCGTCTTCGGCTTGGCCGAGGCGTTCGCAGAGGGTGTATAGGCGGTAGGCGAGTTGGCGCACGGCTTCGGCTTTGCCGCCGAGGGCGGCGAGGAGCGCGCCGGATGCCGATTCGCCGCCTTGTTTCAAGGCGCGGATGAGCTGGTGCAGGGCTTCCCAGACGGGTGTGCGGGTGTCGGTGCGCGGGTCCCAATCGGTGGGATACTCGGCCCACTTGAGCAGGCGCACTTTGCCGCTGCCGCTTTGCAGCACCCCAGCGTCCTTCATGGCGTCCGGGCTGGTGCCTTTGGACTGGGCCAGCACGAGGGCTTCACCAAATGCTCCTTCCATCCAGCCGTGTTGCTCGAACCAGTGCAGACAGAACTGGGTGTCGGCGTCGAAATCGTCCTCGGCGAGGAAGCGGTTGATGAGCTGGAGGGCGGTGCGCACGCTCATGGGCGAGCCGTCGGCCTCCAGCACAGCGGCGTATTTGGAAAAGACCGCCATGCCTGGTCCGATGATGGCCTGCGAAAGATCCACCGGGGCCACGGGCGAACGCTCGTCGCCGGAACCTTTGGTCATCTCGTCGAGCGCCTCGGGCAGCACGCCGTTCAACTCGCGGATGAACTCGCGGCGGGAAATGGATGGGGCGTTAGTGGGGCGTTTTCGGCAGACGAGGATGATGCTGGAGGCGAGGGCGTTGGAGTCCTGCCCACGCATTCGCCTTTCCAACTCAGTGCGAATTGGCCACGTGCCACTAATGCCGAAGCCTACCCGAATCACAGCATCGAGAAAGGTCTCCCACCCAGTGCTGACCGTTGAATTGTCATTGCTGGTGTCTGATTGCTTGAACGCATAATAGATGGTGACGGGGAAAGCTACATGCGCTTGTTCGGCTAGCCGTTGCATCGCTTTTGTCATTCCATCGAGGAAGAAGATTTCTGCCTGTTTCTTCCCCCCATGCCTGTAGGATGTGGCAACTAATTCCTCTGCTTTTGGCACAGCCATGGTGGCAAAAAGGTTCGGAAAGATCAACCGCAGCGATGGCCGAAGCCAAACGTAAAAAAAATCCGAAAGGTCCGCATAAGGGACGTTGTCGTAATACGGCGGGTCAGTTGAAACTACTTTTTGAGCGCTTATGCACTGTGTAGAGGCGTCGGCCTGCTGAGAAACACCTCCAGTCGAATAACCCAAGGAGAGTAATGCGTTGTGGATGCTTACAATGCCTCCTTCAAAATTTCCGCTTGAATCAGAAAATATATTACATTCAGAATAATCCCACGTCATGGCAAGTGCCTGACGCTTAAAAGTATTAGAGACATGTTCTCGTAAAGCAGCCCATGTGTTGAGCGAGGAGTTTCGGTCAGCAATCTTCGACACAGCAAAAGAAAGAAATACTGCAATGGCATCTGCATAAGCGAGGGCGCCCCTCCCACTTTCGCCTAACGACTTCTTGTCGTCTTCTAAACCACTTGTAATTGCATCGCGCCGCACTTTTTCACGCACCTCTGCAACCAAGTCCGACAATGTCGTCAGTCCTACTAATTGCCTATCTGTAAATAGTTTCCGCCATGTATTCAACCCGTATATGAACGGAGTGAATGCCCGTGCATCCTCGACAAATGATCCTTCGGGATGCCAATTAGGTTTCACCTTGCACGCAATCATCTCTGCCTCGGGTGGTGGTGCGAGGTAAACCCGACCGCGTTGGCCTTCGGCCACTATGCACATAAGGCGCGCTCCCATTCGACCGGCCATCCCCTCATCCTTTATATGATCGCCAGAAATCGGAATACCAGAAACTAAACATTTGAAGTTCGCGCCACGAGCGAGTTTCGTTCCATTCGCTAGTTCGCCAAGAGGTTTGCCAACTTTCAAGGTGAACCAATAGCTATCACCCTTTACGACAGGGTGCACATACACTTCCTTCCCCTCCTTGCTGCATACGATGAACGTGGAAGCCAGCGGCACATCCACATGCGAGAACGCCGGGTTGGGACTCTTGACCGTTCGCGCCCACAGCCACGCGATGACGGTGAGCTTCTGGCCGACGAGCGGTTTGAGGTCGGGCCGTTCCTTCGCCATCTCCGCCGTGATTTCCACCGGCGGATAGAGGTGGCCGATCCGCTTCTGGGCTTCCTCGCGCATCCAAGCACCGTAATGGCGCACGTCTTCCGCCAGACCGGTGGCACCGGGCCAATTGCGTTGAGAGTTGATGGTTGAGAGTTGAGAGTTGTCGGACGGATGAACCGGCGGCCTGCCCGCGAACTTGGGCGGGATCTCGATCATGGCCTTGTTGATGAGCACGGCCACGGGGTTGAGGTCACTGGCGTAAGCCTCCAGCCCCAGCCGCTGCGCCTCCAGCGGGATGGCTCCGCCACCGGCAAAGGGATCGTGCAGGGCGGGCAGCTTGTCGGGATTGAACAGTTCGGCGGCCTGTGGGTGGTCATGGTTCAGCTCACACACCTCGCGCCACGAGCGGCGAATCTCGGCGCGGGCACGCTCCAGCACGACCTCGTTGGTGGTGTTCTCCCACAGCACCAGGTCTTCGATGATTTTGAACAGTTCCTGCCTCCGCTTGGTAAATGCACCGCGCTGCTGCTTGTTGGGACGTTGGCCGGGATTTTGTGTTTCCCACAATCCAGCAGGATCATTGACGAGTTGGGAAAAGATCACCGCCCGCGCCGCCGCCAGGGGTCGCCGTGCCCACCAGAGGTGCAGCGTAGAAGGATGCCCATGCCGGATGGACTTCTCCCGCGCACAAGCCGCATTAATGGCGTTCAGCGGCAAGGCGACTTCGATGAGTTTGCGGGGTGATTTGATGGAATGGTCGGTCATTTAGGGAATGGTGATGCCAGCGGCGGTGCCAAGTTTGCGTGCCAACTTCAGAAAGTCATGATGGCAATCAGTGACCGCTTGGACGTGGGCTCCGATGGCTCCATCAGCGGGTTTGAGTCTAAACATTGGTTTATTAGCCTCCATGGCCAAAGGCATCAGGCTGCGGTAATGCTTCAACTGGGCCAATAGATAAGGATCTTGCAGCACTGGGGGCATCGTGCCGGAGATGGGTTCGTTGAGGACGGCATTCCGATAGACTGGCGGGATTTTATCCATCCAACGCTGATAGGCTTTTACGGGCCGGTTATCACGCATACCATGTTGCATGACAATGTAACCTGCTGGAGTCATGTCACCCGTCGGAAGTGAAAGATCGGCAGGCGCTTTCTTGATCAAGCTATCCCAAGTAGATCTCCATTCCCTTAGCGTAGGACCCAGATTCTTGAGCCCTTGCAGGGAAAACAGGTCTGGAGCCAAGGGGAGGCAGACGTGATCGGAAGCAATCAAGGCAGATCGGTTGATGGCACCTAGATTCGGCCCCACATCAATGAGAATGATTTCAGCCCTATCACGCGCAAGTTCCTCCATGAGTCGATGAAACGCAGTCATCGTGCGGAAGGCTGCTTCATCGGAGTTGTGGCAGCGCGGCCAGGCATCGGATAGCTTGTCCTCAAAGCGGGAAAGGCCAAGATCACCGGGAAGTAAAAAGAGGTTCGGGGCGATTCGTTCGACTGGAGGTGGAGCGATGTCTCCGATACCTCTAAGAATGGGGCGAACCGCGCCATAGATGGTGAAAGGATGCTCTTCCGAGTCCGGCCAGACTTCCTCCAGACGTTCCTCTGAAAGGAACATTGCTGATAGGTTTGCCTGCGGATCGAGATCGACAGCCAAGACCGGAATGCCTCGCTCGGCCATCATCCAGGAGAGGTGATAGACGAGGGATGTCTTGCCGACGCCGCCTTTGTTGTTGAAGAAAGCAATGGTTTTCATGGGTGGATGCGAAGGGTAACGCCGAAAAAGGTGTCGCCGAATTCAAATTCGGCGGGTGGGCTTCCGTTCTTGGCCAGCAGTGCCTGAGCGCGTTCGACGCCACGACCGTAGCGGTTGATCGCACCCAAGGTTTTCATCGCTTCGGCAAGGATGGGATTTCGGTAGCTGGTCTGGCGGGGGAAATTGTCTGGACGGGCCTCACCATAGAGTGTTCCCGGATTTTGAATCTCGATCCGATCCGTGAATTGATAGAACCGAACCGGAGAAGCGGACTCGTAGGAACGATGCAAAAGGGCATTCATGAGAAGTTCCCGAACCGCCGCTTCAGGATAATCGGAGACGAGTTTTTCTTCAAGGGGAGAGCTGCGCTCTGGTCGTGTGTTGGTGATCAGGGAAACAAAAGAGTTGAGGTCGCGAATGACGGAAAGCAAGTCACCCTGGAAACGTTTTTCTGAAAGGGGGTCCGCGCTCATGTCTGTTCCGTTGAAATGAACGAATTGGATGTAGGCGTTCGGCAACCAACCCAGGAGGTCTTTGGCGAACAAGATCATTCCGGCATGGGTTGGCAGGTTGCGCCCGAGATCAAAAAAACGCAGGGAGGCGAGTTGGTTTTCAATCGGGCGGTGGTTCTCGGCAATCGTCTCTGCGTCGATGGCCTGAGGGCGGTAGGTGGACGTGAACAAGTCCAGCGCAAGATCTGAAAGACTCGCGCCAACGCAAGGCTGCGCATCAAAAGTTTTCGCCGCCGCCGTCCGGCGTTCGATGAGTATTGTTTCTTCAGCCTCGTTGGCAATGCCCTTGGCTGGACCACGTCGAATCCACGCCTGGCCTTTGTAGCGCACCGGAGGGAGGGTGGATGGTTGGACCTCGACAACAGCGATCTCACCGAGGCCGGACGAAAGCGTCATTCGATATGCAATCAGTGCTGGCGCAGGCAGGATGTTTCCATTGGAAGCCAAACTTGCGAGAATCTGAAGGAGTTGGTCCGTTACGTGTAATCCGCTTGGTGTCCCCGTTTTATCATCGGCGCCAATCAACAGATAACCTGGCAATCCAGATGCAGCCATGTCATTGGCGAAAGCACAAATGGCCTGAGCGAACTTGTCGGTTTTATCAACGGACACGGTGCGCTCGATGCGAAAGGATTCGATTTCGCTAAGTAGCTTCAGGAGTTCTTCTTCGGTGATCATGTTTTTATAGAGAGTTCCAGCAACGCTTTAAGGTCGTAGTTCACGGAGGAAGCGCCCCAAGGTGGTTCTTCCTTGAACGGATGCGAGATGTAGTGTGGTCCGTCGATGCTATCATCCTCCCCCACAAGGACGATGGCGAGGTGATACTTGGCTCCCTGGTTCCAACTGTGGAAAATCTCGTTTTTGGTCACCGTGACGGTGGTCGCACCTTGGACGCGGCCTTTGACCTCGATGTGACGGGATTCGGGTATTTTGCCATCCACGGCAGGCGCGTAGGAGGTGATGTCCCAGCCGCATTTCTGGGCGGAGACATCCACCACGCGGCAGCCACGGCCTTCTTCGGCAAGGCGAACGGCGTTCATGGCAAGCAGCTCGATTCGGGAGCGGGCTTCGGGGTCGGCGGAAAAGTTGGCGGTGGCGGCATCCGGCGCAGGTTCGCCGCGCAGTTTTCGCAGCAGTCCAATGGGGACGACGAGGGCACCGCCGAGCACGACGGGCGTGCCGTTGGTGACGTGGCGCATGGATTGCAGTTCCTTCTTCCGGTTTTCCAAGCGGCCTTCGAGGTCGTTGATGGTGCGCTGGAATTTATCGAGATTGGGACCAACATCCAGTCCTGCGGCTTTGTCGTCGGTAAGCTTCACCCAGCGGTCTGACCAATAGGCAATTTCCTTAGTCAGGCGCTCGTGGACGGCCGCCAGGGTTTTGTCCACATGGGCGATGCGGCGACCGGCGACTTCGGCATAGTGCTCGGGGACAAGCGTGCCGGCGGCGAGGGCGAGGGCGCGATGCTCCTGATCGGCGCGAATCCAGTCGGACGCCAGCAGGCCGGCGAGCAAATCACGGTCCGCCTCGGCCAGCGGCTCGTAATCGAGGTGGGGTGCCCAACCGGCGAAGCTGGCCTTGCCATCGGGCGTGACGCGGATGAACTGGAGCCGCTTCGAGAGCACGGTGCTGTCACCGGATTTAATCTCATGGGTTATGAGGAAGAGCAGTGAGGGGTCCGTGCCATCGTCAGAGGGATCCACCAGAATCGCGCCCTGGCGCATCAGATTGCTGTGCTGCTCCAGCACGATGTCGCTGACGGCGAGCATGAGGGGATGACCGGGGTGGATCATCTGAGCGAAAGCAATGTTAGGTTTATCAATTGGGCGGACGGCTTCTTTGGTGAAGCAGACGCGCTCGTAGCGTTTGAGGACAGGGGCAAGTTCGCGGCGGTTGCGGCCGCTGATCTGGCGGTCGCGCTCGCGGATGAGGGCTGGGACGTGGGTGATCTCGAAACGGCCGGACTCGCGTGAATACATGCCTCCGTTGAGACTTTCGAAGGCTTTGGCGAAAAACGAGCGGACGAAATAAGGCTGCAAGCGGCGTGCCTCGGCGGTTTCCATTTTCTCTTTCACCTTGAATAGTTGATCGGCGCTCATGGTTTCCTGCGCGAGGGCATTGCGTTCGAGCAGATTCTTGATGTGGGCAGCGTCGAGTGCGTTGTCGATGCTCTTGAGGCGATCGGCATGGCGCTCGGGTTGGTCGTTGTAGCGGATGGCGTCGAGCAGGAGGTCCTTGAGGCTGCGCTCCTCAAAGACTTCGCCGAGGATGTCGAAGACGCGGCCATTGAAGGCTTCGTTGATCGTTTCCAGCTTGGTGAGCAAGCGGTGATAAACCTCGCCCTCGCGGGTTTCCTTGGCGACGAGGTTCCAGAGATGGCAGACCTGCTGCTGGCCGATGCGGTGGATGCGGCCGAAGCGCTGTTCTAGGCGGTTCGGGTTCCACGGCAGGTCGTAGTTGACCATGAGATTGGCGTTCTGGAGGTTCACGCCTTCACCAGCGGCATCAGTGGCCAGCAGGATGCGGACTTCAGGATCGGAGCGGAACATTTCCTGGCGTTTGCGGCGTTCGTCGCGATGCACGCTGCCGTGGATGGTGGTAATGGCGTCGGGGGAACCAAGCACGCCGCCGATCCTCCGTTCCAGATAGTTCAGAGTGTCCTTGTGCTCGGTGAACAGGATCATCTTGCGCTGACGCCCGTCGGCATCGCGCATGTGGGGATTGTTTTGGAGGATCTGGGAAAGCTCGTCCCATTTGCGGTCCATGCCTGAATCCACCACGCCACGGGCCTGCACGACGAGGTCAGCGAGAATGATGATCTCAGCTTCCAGTTCAGCGATGGTCGCCGCAGCAGTGGCGGTATCAGTGAGCTTCTCCTCCAGTTCTTCCTGCTCCTCAGCGGTAAGATCGTCGTCGTCTTCCGGTGGAGATTCTAGAGCTTGGGCGGTGACCTGCTGGCCTCTGGATAGGAGTTTGTCCTGTTGAAGTCGGTTTTCCAAGCGCTCCTTGCGGCGTTTGAGAGATTGGAAGATGGCCTCGGGACTGGAGGCGAGGCGGCGCTGGAGCGCGGTCAACGCGAATCCTACGGAGCCTTTGCGCGGACCTTGGAGGGCATCGGCCTTGCCCATCTCGGTCTTCACGTATGAGGTGACCGCCTCGTAGAGCGCGGCCTCGATGTCGGAGAGTTTATAGTTGGCGGTGTAGGCTTTGCGCTCAGGGAAGAGGTGTGTGCCATCGAATCGGAGCATTTCCTCCTTGATCATGCGGCGCATGAGGTCGCTAGCATCAACCTTGTGAGCGCCATCGCCACCCCCGCGGAATTTCCCGTAGAAGCGGTCAGAATCGAGCAGGGAGAGGAAAAGCTGGAAGTCCTCGTCCTTTCCGTTGTGGGGCGTAGCGGACATCAACAGAAGGTGCCGGGTGCGTGCACCAAGCTTTTCCGCAAAGAGGAAACGTCCGGTTTTCTTGATTTCGCTGCCGAAAAAATGGGCGGAAAGCTTGTGTGCCTCATCAAAAATCACCAAGTCCCAGCTGGTGGCGAGGAGCTTCTCTTGGAGCTCTTCATTCCGCGCCATCTGGTCGAGCCGGACAATGAGGTGATCGAGATCCTCGAAGGGGTTGCCTGTCGGCGTGGCGGCTTCTAGCGCTGCGGAGAAGACGTTGAACCGAAGCCCGAACTTTTCCAATAGCTCATCGCGCCATTGTTCCACCAAACTGCCGGGGGCGACCACCAGAATGCGACGGGAGTCGGCACGCATGATAAGTTCACGGATGTAGAGCCCGGCCATGATAGTCTTGCCAGCTCCAGGGTCGTCCGCCAGCACGAAGCGCAGCGGCTGGCGCGGCAACATGGACTCATAGACGGCGGTGATCTGGTGCGGCAGCGGCTCCACATTCGACGTGTGGACGGCCATCATGGGGTCGAAAAGGAATGCGAGGTCGATGCGCTTCGCTTCGACTGCCAGCTTGAAATCCTCGCCGTCGCCATCGAAGGACCAAGGACGTTCCGAAGTGGCAATGCTGATATTCTCCTCATCGGCGCGATTCAGCAGACGGTCCTTGATCGTGCCATCCGGGGTTTTGTAAAGCACCTGAACAGCACCCTCGCCGATGGGAACGACCGCCACGACGCTGCCAATGGCGGTGGGTTCGAGCCCAGTGAGAGCGAGGCCGGGGGTGATGTCTTCGAGGATGATCATTTTAGTTCTATGAAATCGGCAGATATGCTGAGGGCCTTATTTGTTCTCCGCCTCCCAATTTCCCAAGACTTCGCCGAGGACGACGGTGTAGGTGAGGTTGCCGTGCTCAAGGTCTACATCGGGCAGGAACTCGTCGTCGAGGGCGGAGAGCAGTTGCTCGATATTAGATTCGTCGAGACCCGACCCTTTGAGGATAATCACCGTGCCGGCGACGGTGCCATTGGTGAGGTAGTGGAGATCTACGGCAGCAAGGTCCTTGCCATCGCGGAGGGCGAGAAAGCGCTCAGAAGATGCCGTGCGTAGGGTGCGTTTCCAGGTGAGGTTCATGAGAGTGAGGTGAGGATCCAGTGGGACAGTGCGAGTGAGGAGGGGATGGCGGCGATGAGAATCAGGCAGCCGCTAACTTTGCTGCTGCTACGGTAGCCCACGCCGGTGCCGGGGATGCTGAAAGCCGTGTAGTTCCGACCGCGCGAACTCTTGCCGACCCGGAATCCCCGACCGCCCACGGAATAGCCGATGCCAGAGCCGCTCAGGTTCACCCTGAACGGTCCTAGATTGATAGATTTGCGGTAGATAAGGCCCATGGGAAGTTACGGAGATTGCGGTTCTTACGGCCAGCTTTAGCAGGTGGGGTGGGACATCTACGGGGGCAGGCTGTAAAAAAATGCGATTTATGCGGAAAATCTGAAATTCTACTTCTGGCGCAGTTCACCAAATAAGTGGGGGTTCCCTCAAGGTTAATCGGCCAGAAGAGCGCTTAGTTCCGCCAGTATCATCGTGCGGCTGTTGTGGATACCTTTGTCGTCCGAGCGGAAGCCGAAGATGGAGTTGAATCGAAGGCTGCTTATTTCTACTCAATATCGAATAAATCCCCTCCCCGCCCGTCCATCCCTGCATGAAGGCCATTCTGCTCCCTGCGCTGTTGTTATTCGTTCTCTCCACAGCTTCACGCGCACAGACTTGCCGGGAGGTGGTTCGTGACGCTTCGGGGCGCGTGGTTCAGACCATCGAGCGCCAAAAGCAGGCGGGCAGCACGGAGCGAGCGGTGATCCGCGATGCTTCCGGGCGTGTAATCGGAACTGCTACGACCCAGGTCAGCGCGGGAGGAGGTGGGCAAACCACTTTTCGCGATGCGCACGGAAGGGCGACAGGATCGGCGACTACGCAGGGAAGTTCATCCGGTTCGTCCCGCACTACATACCGGGATGCCAACGGGCGCACGACGGGTAGTGCCACCTCGAACAATTTTTCGGGGAGTGGCAGCCGCACCCAGTATCGCGACGCATCAGGGCGGTTGACAGGCACCGAAAGCACCCAAGGCACCAGCACCATGACCACCACGCGACGCGATGCTTCGGGTCGCTACACCGGAAAGATTACAGGGAGCGGTGCATGCGTGACCGGAACGCACGTGCCGGTTCCGGCACCCGCCGCCAAAAAGTGAGCAGGCGGGAAAACAGCACTACCCTGCATGGCCGCAGATGTCTCAAGATTCCCTGTAGAGTTATCCCGATGCCAGCGAACAAGAAAGCCAATGACAAGCCGCTCGCCGGGGAGGCATTGATCAAGGAAACCTGCCGCCGCATCCGCGTGGCACGGAGTTACTGGGAGGCCCACAACAACCGAGCCTGCCGTGGGGAACGGGAAAAAGCATTGACGCTTTACGCATCGCTGACTGAACAGGAACGAGAAAAAGTTCCGCAAGTGCTGCGTGTCTGGCTGCGCTACCGGAGCGAGAAATACTTCGGAGAAGGCCGCACCCCGCCTGGGAGTGAACGGAAATAACCGACACATGTGTCGGTTTTCTCCCTGCCCTATTTGGACTTCTTTTTTCCGGGCCACTCGCTGATACGGTTCCAGTGTCTACCAAGCCATTCAAGGTATGCGTCCGAGTCGGGTTGGCTTTTGGCCACCTTCTTTGAACTCAGTGCCTGATGGTCCGGCCACAGGTGCAAGCGGTCGAGTTGACCGGTGGCTTTCGCCGCACGCTCGGCATCCTTGAGCGACTGGATGGCGTATTGAATCCACTTTTCTCCGCCGTCGTATATCGACATGTCCATCTCTACCCCCAGCTGTTTTGCATTTCTGCCAATGCGCTCGGCGATCCCCAAGCGCAGGTTGACTGGTTCCATGAAAATGGTGAGCGGTTTAGCTGCTTTCACGGCTTCGAACACGTCCCGCATCCCTTGGTAACCGACTTCGGGGAAAACCGGGGCAACCGCCACGTAGGTGGGGATGCCGGCTTTGTGTGCTTCGAGCAGTAATTTCAGGCGCTGTTTGGGATGAGGAACACCCGGTTCGTAGAGCTGACGTAGTTGTTCATCTAGGGTCGGCAGACTGGTGCCCAACAGCAGACGGTTGCCGAATTTCTTAAACAAGTCGAAATCCTTGCACGCCAATGGACTCCGCGTGAGAATCCGGACATTCAACGTCGAATGATCGAGAATCGCAGTTAGGGCTTTTCTCAACACGCTCCGAGCTTGGTCGTTGAGCATATTCTGGATGTCAGGATCAGGGTTGCGGATGGTCTGATAGGGATCTGTAGTACTACATAAGAAAACGGCGCGGTTTCCATCGGCATTGAGTTGGCTGACGGGCGTTTCTTCGGCCTTCCTAAGCGATGCCATAAACTTTTTCTCATCCCATGGCCTCACCAAAACATAGCTGCCCCAGTCGGCAACGGGGTCGGCGACTCCATAAGATTTCAGAAGGCCAGCTTGATACTTGATGCTGGTTTCAGTTACATAGCAAAACCGGCAGCCGTGAGCACAGCCCATGAACAGGTTCAGCGCCCAGCAGCTGAGGCTCTTATATTTGAAGTGATTGCGCTCGATCGTTGCCGGCGCATCATGCAGCGCCGAGATAACAGGGGTCTTGTCGGTATTCATGGCTGGTCAGTTGAGGATCTGCTGGAAGAACTCGTCGATCTGCTGCTTCGCCAATTTGAGTTGAGTTTTGTCACCGGCACCTAGCTTGCCTTTTAATCCATAGAACAAGCGTAGCTTTTTCTGTATGCCTGTGATACTCGACAGTAGCGCCTGCCGCTTGATCTCGTCGGCATCAGACTCCTCATCCGCTGCCCGTTCCGGAGGCTCGGGAAGGATGCCGCAGGCGATGTAGGCTTGCCTGAGACTCGGACTCCATTCCAAGAGCGCCCTGACATCTTCATATCGCTTCGCCAACTGCATGTAGCGCTGTGAGGTGCGCTCGGTGATGTCGTCGCAAAGGTGTTTTTTCCGCCAGTCTCCGAAATCCCCACGTCCGAGTTTA
>JBAXLW010000055.1:0-15086 GCA_037134575.1 Verrucomicrobiota bacterium
CGATCCGACCGGGCAAAGGCCTTCCAGTCGAGACGGCGGGTATCATCGCCTGCGACGTATTTGCGGTACTCGGCAAATTCGACAGACGAGCCACGGTGGGTCGAGCGATGTTTGCCCGCGACATTGCCTGACATCGGCACGCGCGACTCGATCGGCAACGAGGCAAGGCGGGAAAGCAGCGCGTGATCGATGAAAGAGTGGGTCATGGTTTATCCGGTGCCGTCAGCAGTTTGGCCGTGCTGGTCGTGAGAATGCCCATCTGGCGGATGGCGACGGCGTTGAGTCTGGTTAGGCGGATTGCTGGGCTGAGTTGCATGTGGATGAACTCTGCGTTGAGGCTTTCCACGTTGGCCAGCACGAGGAGTTGCTCGATGGTAGCGTGGTCGCGCATGTTGCCGTCGAGTTGTGGGTTGCTGTCGCGCCACTGTTTGGCAGTTTGTCCAAAAAGCGCGACGTTGAGCAAGTCGGCCTCGGTGGCGTAAGTGATCACGGCTTGCGCGGGGGTGATTTCTGGCGGGATCAGGTTAGATTTGATGGCATCCGTGTGAAGGCGGTAGTTAAGCTTGGAAAGGGTACGGTTGAGGTTCCAGGCGAGGGAGAGTCGACAGCTTTCCTCGTCTTTGAGACGTTGAAACTCCTTGATGAGGTAAAGTTTGAACTCGACGGAAATCCAGGAAGCGAACTCGAATGCGATGTCTTTGTGGGCGTAAGTGCCGCCGTAGCGTCCGGCTGTGGAAATTAAGCCGATGGCTCGGGTGCGTTCGAGCCACTGTTTGGGAGTCAGGCTGAAACTATTCAGGCCCGCTTGCATTTTAATTCCGTCGAATTCGACGGGATTAAAATCCGGGTTGTAAAGTTTTTCCCAGATGCCGAGGAACTCGATGGTGTTGCGGTTTCTGAGCCAGTTCCGAATGAGGTCATCGGTCCCCTCAGGATTTCGGTGGCGGGCAATATCAGTCAGGCAGATGTAGTCCTGCTGCTTTTCAGATAGAATGTTCACGACGGAGCCTTGGACCTCAATGATGGCTTTGACGGGTTTTTTCATGGGGGGATTGGTTTCTGGCCATTTCAAATCGCTCGCAATGGATCATTCCTCGCGCATTTCCCGCACCAGTCGGTCGACGATCTTTTTGGACGTCATCCCTTGGGATTCGGCGGAGAAATGAGTGATGATTCGATGGGTGAGGACGGATGGAACTACGGCTTCAAGGTCTTCCAGCGTGGCCATGTAGTTGCCACGGAGGGCGGCACGGGCTTTGGCACCTAGGATGAGGTACTGCACGGCGCGTGGGCCGGCACCCCAGCTGACGGTGTCTCTGATCCATTGTGGCGATTCGGCTTCGCCTGGGCGCGTCTTGCGGACGATTTTCACCGCATAGTCGTAGAGGTGCGCGGGCACGGGCACCCGGCGAACCAAGTTCTGGTAGGCGATAACTTTTTCCGCATCCAGCAGCGGGGCTAGCGCTTGGCGGGCGCTGCCGGTGGTGGCGCGGGCGATTTCCTTCTCATCGTCCGCCGATGGATAGCCGACCTCGATCAGAAACATAAAGCGGTCCAGTTGAGCCTCGGGCAGCGGGTAGGTGCCTTCCTGTTCGATCGGATTTTGGGTGGCTAGGACAAAAAACGGCGCTTGCAGCGGGTAGGTGCTGCCCAACACGGTGACCTTGCTTTCCTGCATCGCCTCCAGCATGGCTGACTGGGTTTTTGCGGGTGCGCGGTTGATTTCGTCGGCCAGTACGATGTTTGCGAAGACGGGTCCCTTGATGAATTCAAACTCGCGGCGGCCACCCGCGCCCGATTCCTGAATGATATCGGTGCCCGTGATGTCGGCGGGCATCAGATCGGGCGTGAATTGGATGCGGTTGAAGGAAAGCTCAAAAGTCTGCGCGACCGAAGAAACCAACAAAGTCTTTGCCAGGCCCGGCACGCCCATCAGCAAGGCATGGCCGCGGGCAAACAGGCAGATCGCCAGCTGCTCGATGACGAGATCCTGGCCGATGATCGCCTTGCGCAGTTCCGCACGAAAGGACTGATAGATTTTCCCAAGCTCGTCGATTGCCGCGACGTCGTCGTCGGGGAGCGGATTGCCAAAGTCGTGTTGAGATTCCATGGATAATAAGTCAGTGCCATCAAACTAGAAGCGCTCCCTCATTTGTCGAGAAGCGAACGTGTCCGAATCCACGCGTCTTTAGCCGTTTTTGGACAAAATATCGATAAATCATCGCAGAATGACGAAAAAATCCATTTACGGCTTGCCAGTCCCCAGCGGTCTGCTAAATCACCCGCCCCGCGGAGTCGCCAGAGCAGTCTGGACGCCCTCCCGTGGTCACGCGAAATCACGCACAATCATGGCACGTATCCTAGGCATTGAAATTCCCAATGAGAAGCGCATCGAAGCTTCTCTGCCCTACATGTTCGGCATCGGTCGCCCTACGGCGGCCAAGATCCTCGAACACGCAGGAGTCGACCCCAACATCCGCACCGGACAACTCAGCGAAGAACAACTCGTTCGCATCGCCCAAGTGATCACGTCGGAGTCCATCATCGTTGAAGGCGACCTCCGCCGCGAACGTCAATCTCAGCTCAAGCGTCTCACCTCCATCAACTGCTACCGTGGCATCCGCCACAAGCGCGGTTTGCCGGTCCGTGGTCAACGCACCCGCACCAATGCCCGCACTCGCAAGGGCAAGAAGAAGACGGTGGGCGTGAAGAAATAATTTTCCGTAATTACTCATGTCTGAAGAAACCAACCAAGAAGCTGCCGTAGAGTCGGCAGTTGAGCCCGTAGCAGCTCCAGCACCCGCCACCACTCCTGCTCCAGCACCTGAAGCGGCAGCCGCCTTTGATGGCGCGCCGAAAAAGGATGTCAAACGCGACATCTTCGCCGAGATCGGCGGAGGCGAGGAAGAAATCAAGATTCACAAAGCCAAGGGCTCGAAAAACATCACTCGTGGTGTCGTTCACGTGACCGCGACTTTCAACAACACCCTCGTCAGCGTGACGGACCCAAGTGGCAATGCTATTGGTTGGTCGAGCGCCGGCAAGATGGGCTTCAAGGGATCCCGCAAGAGCACGGCCTACGCCGCTCAAGTGGTTTCGCAAGACGCCTGCCGCCAAGCCATGGGCCACGGCCTCAAGGAAGTCGACGTCCGCGTCAAGGGTCCAGGCTCCGGCCGTGAATCCGCAGTGCGTGCCGTCCAAGGTCTCGGTCTGGAAATTCTTTCGATCCGCGACGTGACCCCAATCCCACACAACGGTTGCCGCCCTAAAAAGGCTCGCCGCGTCTAATCCAACTCTTTCAGAAACTTTACCATGGCACGTTATACAGGTCCACGCGCAAAGATCAGCCGCCGCTTCGGTGTCTCCCTCTTTGGTCCATCCAAGGCATTTGAACGCCGCAACTTCCCACCAGGCCAGCACGGTGTGCGCGCCGGTCGTAAGAAGAAAAGTGAATACTCCGTCGCTCTCGGCGAAAAGCAAAAGCTTCGTTTCCAATACGGTGTGCTCGAAAAGCAGTTCCGCGGTTACTACGAAGAAGCTGCCCGCCGCCGCGGTGTCACGGGTGTGATCTTGCTCCAACTTCTCGAAACCCGCCTCGACAATGTCGTTTATCGCGCAGGTTTCGGCAACAGCCGCCAAGCTGCCCGTCAATCCATCAACCACGGCCACATCCTCGTGAATGGCCGCACCGTTGACATCGCCAGCTTCCAAGTGAAGCCAGGTGACGTGATCAAGGTCGGCGCCCGCCCTTCCTCACAACAACTGGTGAACCGCATGACCGACCTCACGCAGGCCATGCCGATCAAGGATTGGCTCAGTGTCGATAAGGACAAGCTCGAAGCTACGGTTTCCCGCATCCCAGATCGCGCCGACATCGACCCGCTCGTCAACGAGCAGCTCATCGTCGAGCTTTACTCCCGCTAATTTCGGCTCACGCCAAATCAGTCTTCAACAAAACGCCTGGACGCAAGTCCAAGCGTTTTTTGTTTTCATCATGGCGAGTTCGTCTACCGCTCGCCTACGGATTCCAAATTCATTCTTTTCCCGCTCTGGCAGCAGAGCGTGCCGCACACCGGGAATGAATCCGCAGCCACCACCGCCGAGCCCGAAGAGGCGGGGGATGCCTGCTGATCGGTGATAGTATCCAAAAAGTAGCTGGAGCGTCCCGCTCCAGACCGTTGCAGAGGCGTCCCGCCTCCTGCCAAAACCATGGGAATTCAGGATGAGATTGTTGCGCGCGTCGTTTATAGCGTTTATTTGATTGATCTCAGACTCTGGAAGGACCATGTTGGGTACATGAAAAGAATCAACCATCGTGTGGACGGTTCATTGCTGACGGACGCGGAGCGTGGGGATTTGAAATTGCTACTCGATCTGATGCAGAAGGACGCGCATCCCCGCCTCAAGGGGGCGGACGGGACGGAAATCCGGATTCCACAGCCGATTTTCGAGGTGCTGGCGCGGGTGGCTCAAGACATGAGGCACGGCCGGGCGCTGGTGTTGATCCCCGAGGATGAGGCCTTTACGACCCAAGCGGCTGCTAACTACTTGGGCATGTCGCGGCAATATTTGGTGAAGCTATTGGAGGAGCATCAGCTGCCCTTCCACCGTGTCGGCAGCCATCGCCGCGTGACGTTCAAGGATCTGCGCGACTACGAAAGCAAGCGCGACGCCGAGCGGCACGCGGGGGTGAACCGCTTGTTTGCCCGTTTGCAGGGCGAAGGGCATTACGACACCGATTACACGGGGGACGATGCACGGTGATTTCCGAGTGGTGCTGGATGCCTGTGTCCTTGCCAACGGGCGCCTGTGCGACCTTTACCTGAGGCTCGCGGAGCCGCCGAGGCTGTATCTTCCCGTCTGGTCTTCGCGGATTCTCGACGAAGTCTGGAGAACGCAAACGGCAAAATTAAAGCGGCCGTACTCGCCCGAGTTGGCCGATTATTGGCGGGCAGAGGTGAGTCGGGCTTTTGCGGAGGCGTGCGTGGAGGGCTGGGAGCGCTTTGAGCCGCTGCTGGAAAACGATGAAAAGGATCGGCATGTGCTGGCGGCGGCGATCGCTGCCGGTGCCACGACCATTGTCACTTTCAACTTGCGGGATTTCCCCGCCAAGGCCCTGGAGCTACATGGGGTGGTGGCACTGCATCCGCAGGACCATCTGTTGTCACTCTGGGGAATCCATCCCATGCTCGTCGCGGCGAAATTGTCGGTCATGGCCAATGAGCGCGGCGAAAAACTCGAAGATCTGCTCATTCACCTCGGGCGGTCGATCCCGCGGTTTTCAAGCCAAGTCTTCGACGCCATCGGCTTTTCGCAATCCGATTGATTTTTGCATAGTTTTTGGATGAGGAGCAACGACTTTACTGTCGTTTCTTCTATCGCTCGCTGTCATCAAAGTCGGGCATTCATCAATGCCTTGTTCTGCCTGCCCCAGCTCTTCCTTTGCCCCTTTGCGCTAGAATCTTCTGGATGGAACCGCTGGCGAAGAGGTCTCGCTCAAAGAGGCCAAGCCGCCAAGTTTGACAGTCCGCCACTTCTGTCCTTGTTTTTTTGAGCGTGATTGAGCATCTTTGAGCATGTCCGTGCCCACTGCTCTCTTTCGCGCCCGTGTTCCTGCGGAACGTCTCAGAAATGCCGAGGAAATCCTCGGCCAGCTCGGCATGAAAGCTGGCGACGCATTCAACATGATGCTCGCCCAAATCGAACTTCGCAAAGGCCTGCCCTTCGAAGTCACGACACGGGTGTCGCCTCTCCTTTCCACTGACGAACAGGCAGCTGCATGGACGGAGGCGTTCGGTGTCTACTGAACCTAAAAGCGGTGAAGTGTGGTTCGCTGATCTGGGTATGGCGGAAAAAAGCCGCCCCGTTCTGTTGTTGGCCTATCCCAGTCGCACTGACGCCCGCGCGCTGTTGATCGTCGCTCCTTTGACTTCACAAATCCGTGGCATGCGTGGCGAGGTCGATCTCGGTAAACCCCGTTGGCTGCCCAAGCATTCCGCCGTCAACATTCAAGGGTTGGCCAGTTTCGACGGCCATCGTCTCACGCGTCGATTGGGTGCATTGTCTCCCGCTGAAATGGATGAGGTCAAGGTGGCCCTCCGCGATTTGCTAGATTTATAATCCTTCTTCCTTTGCGCCTTCACCCCCTTTGCGCGCGTATCTTCTTCTTCATACGCTGCTGGGGAAGATGTCTCACGCAAAGCCGCAGAGCCGCAAAGTTTGAAGAGAGCAGCAGAAAATCGAACCACAGATGGACGCCGATGAACGCAGATCAAGAGGCGGGGGATGCCTGCTGATCGGTGATAGTATCCAAAAAGTAGCTGGAGCGTCCCGCTCCAGACCGTTGCAGAGGCGTCCCGCCTCCCACCGGACAATTTTCCGGAAATCCGAGCATGGTAGCAATTGCCCGTGTTCCTGCCGTCCGCCGCACAAGTCGCTTAATCAACGGCGGTTTGTGGTCAAATCTTCTCTTGCTTCGTGCCTTCATCCCGTCGTGTGAAAACCTTCTAGATTCCGTAGAGCCGCCGGTTGAAGAGGCGGGGGAGCGCAATGCGCGATCTTCCTTTAATAAAATTTGGTCTTGATCTAAGACTATATCTGGTAAATTCAAGTCTTAATGGAAGTCCAAATTAATCAGATCATCCAAGACAAGATTCTCGCTTCGGTTGAAGCAGGCATCCCTGTTTTGACTCGGCGCGACGCCGCGCTACCTCCCCTCAAAGGAAAGGCGGCGGCGGTCATCGGAATGCGCCGGGCAGGGAAGACCAGTTTCCTTCATCAATGCCGCGCCGATCTGATCGCTGCCGGCCGCAGCCCGGGCCGGTTGCTGTATTTTAATTTCGAGGACGAGCGACTGGGCGACATGCAGGCCAGTCAACTTCACCTCATCCCAGACACGCACTTGCGTCTCTTTCCCGAGCCGGGCGATGAAGCGGTCACGTTTTTTCTTGATGAAATCCAGCGTGTCCCTCGCTGGGAACAATTTATCCGTCGTCTTCTCGATACGCCAGGCTACGAGGTTTTCCTTTCCGGCTCCTCCGCCAAGCTCCTGAGCCGGGAAATCGCCACCTCGATGCGAGGACGCGCCTGGGAAATCCCGATCCACCCGTTCAGTTTCCGCGAATTCCTACGGCACCATCAAAAAGAAATTCCCGCGAATCCTGACGCCCTGACCACGCGCAAGCGCATCGCCCTAGACCACCATTTCTCCAACTATCTGGAAGCGGGAGGATTCCCGGAAGCCCAGGATTTGTCTGCCGCCAACCGACAACACCTGCTTCAGAGCTACATTGACGTGCTGCTCCTTCGTGATGTCATCGAGCGTCACGGCGTGGCTAATGTCACCGCGCTGCGCTGGCTCGTTCGCCGCTTGCTCAGTTCACCAGCCGGCCTTTTTTCGGTGACGAAGTTCTCCGCCGATCTCAAGTCCCAGGGGATCTCCGTAGGCCGCGAGCACCTTTACGAGTTCCTTTCCCACTTGGAGGACGCGTTCCTCCTGCAAACCATTCCGGTTGCCACCGATTCCGAAAAACGCCGCCAAGTCAATCCGCGCAAAGCCTATCCCGCCGATACCGCCCTCATCCCAGTCTTCGACCGCAGCGGCAAACCTAACACCGGCCACGCACTCGAAACCGCCGTCTTCATCGAACTCCAGCGCCGCCGGGCCGAGGTCGCCTACGTCAAAACCCCGAGTGGCTTCGAAGTGGACTTCCTCGCCCGCAACATCGATGGATCGGAGGACCTCATCCAAGTCTGCACCTCCGTCGATGATCCCGACACCCTCACTCGCGAAGTTCGCGCTCTTCAAGACGCGGCGGCCCAACATCCCCGCGCCCGCCAATGGCTCCTGACCCTCGAGTCGCGCCTCCCATTCCCTGCGGTTCCGGCTTCCATCCAAATCCTTCCCACATGGCAGTGGATGCTAACCGCGCAGATCTGATCCATCTTACCAATCCGACTTTCAATCATCGAATTCACAGTCAAAATGACAATGAATGGTAGCCATTCGGCAAGGAGCAATCAAAGGGCCTCGCGCAGAGCCGCAAAGTTTGAAGAGAGCAACAGAAAAATCGAACCGCAGATGGACGCGGATGAAAGCAGATCAAGAGGCGGGGGATGCCTGCTGATCGGTGATAGTATCCAAAAAGTAGCTGGAGCGTCCCGCTCCAGACCGTTGCAGAGGCGTCCCGCCTCCTGCCAGCGAAGAGGCCTCGCGCAAAGCCGCAGAGCCGCAAAGTTTGGAGAGGGTGGTCAGAAATTTCGAACCACAGATGGACGCAGATGAACACGAATCAAGAGGGGACTCGGTCGGTTCGTTCAGGTGCCGTAGTGCTCTGCTCGCTTCGGGAGTAGTCCCGTTCTACCGATGACTACGGCGGCGCTTGGGTGGGTTCTCGCGGTTGGTAAACGGGATCGGATTTCGTGCGGGTCGAGTGTGCAGGGTCGAAGTCGGAACGTGCCGCCGCTGATGACCCGTGCTCCGTTGGCGATTTGGATCAATCCCCAACAAATTAAAAAGGGATTTTCGCAATTCTCCCTTTTTCCTATGCTCCGCAAAAAGGGATTTTTGCGATTGTCCCGTTTTCCCACACGCGGCAGAACGGGACAATCGCGTTTGTCCCTTTTTGCCACGCGACTTTAAAAGGGATATTTACGTTTGTCCCGTTTTCCGAAGCGAAGCAAAAAGGGATTTCTGCGTTTGTCCCTTTCTCCGAAGCGACGATAAAAGGGACATGCGCGTTTGTTCCTTTATGCGGAGCTCGGGAAAAAGGGACAATTGCGTTTGTCCCTTTTTGATTTGCTTGGGAGCATTCCCAATAGGCCCGCGACAAAGCCACTTTTGCCGCGGACCAAAGGTATTCCCTCGCGCAGGATTGGAAACACCTCCGCAAGCAAGCCACCGACCCATCGCTGCCTTTGCCGCGGCGGACGGTGAAGCCCAACACTGTCTGAGAAAGCCTTCGCCATGCGGCGGCGAATTCATCCCGTGCTGAAAGCCTTTCCATCCACGCCTTGCACCAGTCATCAAGGCTGTGGGGAAACGTTCTCCAGGCGTGAGGTGGTAGGCTGCAGGCGCTGGCTGACTGGCCCCCTGCGGGGCGTTTGTTGTTGATAGTTTATTGTATTGATAAAAAACTTGCGGCGGCTAGCCTATGCACCTCTGGCTGGAATGGCTAGGCACCCTCCTCATGAAAACGCTCCCTCGCCTGCTCGCCCTGTTGTCGCTGTTCGCACTTTGCCCGTTGGCGGAGGCGCAGTTGGCGGCCAGCAATGTCCGCCCCGCCCAGCGCGCGGGTTCCAAACTGGTCGACATCGACTATGATGTCACCGGCACCACCTCGCCCGTGACCGTCGCGCTGCA
Organism: Verrucomicrobiota bacterium; assembly: GCA_037134575.1. Lineage (GTDB taxonomy): Bacteria > Verrucomicrobiota > Verrucomicrobiia > Verrucomicrobiales > Akkermansiaceae > Luteolibacter. The sequence continues at coordinate 9,362 of JBAXLW010000055.1, forward strand.
GATCTCCGCCGACGGCGGCAGCACCTGGGCGGTGCCCGCCACCACGCTGAGCGGGGCCATCGGTAATTCGGTGACGGCAGGCAGCAATATGCGGATCACTTGGGATGCGGGCACGGACTGGAACCAGCAGCTTTCCAGCCAGACGAAATTCCGCCTCACGGTGACGGAGGCTACCGTCGTCCCTACCGGCTTCGCGCTAATCCCTTCTGGCAGCTTCACCATGGGCAACAGTGTCGCCGCAGATACTGACATCACCGATGCCCCGACCCACACGGTGACCGTCAGCGCGTTTTACATGGCGAAGAATCTGGTAACCAAGGCGGACTGGGACACGGTGCGGACTTGGGCGACCAGCAATGGCTACATGGATCTGGCGGCGGGATCTGGCAAGGCCAGCAGCCACCCGGTGCAGAGGGTTTCGTGGTGGGATGGTATCAAATACTGCAATGCCCGTAGTCAAAAAGAAGGGCTGACACCCGTTTACATGGTCAACAGCGCAGTGATGAAAATCGGCACGACCGCGCCGACCGTGAACTGGGCCGCCAACGGCTACCGCCTGCCGACCGAGGCGGAGTGGGAAAAGGCGGCGCGTGGCGGCTTGAGCGGCAAACGCTTCCCGTGGGGCGACACCATCAGCCAGAGCCAGGCGAATTATAGCGCATACAGCGGCTTCAGCTATGATCTGAGCGGGGCGGTGAACAATTACCATCCGACCTACGCCACGGGATCGACGCCCTACACCTCGCCGGTGGGATCGTTCGCGGCAAACGGCTACGGGCTGAAAGACATGGCGGGCAATGTCTGGCAGTGGTGCTGGGATTGGTATGGCACCTACGACACCGCGTCACCGACGGATCCCCGGGGTGTTAGTTCGGGCTCGTTCCGGGTGGGCCGGGGCGGCAGCTGGTACAACGGTGCCTACGGCTGCCGCGTCGCGTTCCGCGGCTACTTCGACCCGTCCGTCACTTACTACGACTTCGGCTTCCGTGTTGCTCGCAGTTCAGTCCCCTAACACAGCCAGCAGGAGCGGAGCGAACGGAACGGAGTGGCCAAGTGAGGGACGAACGCAGGCAACGCAGTGAAGGGAGCGAGGCGGGGTAAAGTTGAAATTTAGAAAGCAGATAGCTGAAATCAGAAAAGAGAATGCCGTTTGAATTCATCCAGATTCCTGCCAACGGGCAGGGGAACGCCAAGGAGGAGCTGAATAAGCTGCTGCGGGGCGGGCGGATCGCGTCGGTGCGCAAGGAGTTTGTGGCAAAGGTGGCTGGAGCGTCTCGCTCCAGACCGTTGTCCGGGCGTCTCGCCCTGACTCCAAATGCGGGAGGCGAGACGCCTCCCTCAACGAACTGGCGCGAGACGCGCCAGCTACTTTCGCGGGTGACGCCTGCCTCAACGAACTGGCACGAGACGCGCCAGCTACTTTCGCGCGTGACGCCTCCAGCGCACCTGCCTGATCCACCCCTTTTCCACTCGGTAAACTTTTCATTTTCCATCACCCTGTCATGAACGTTTCTCCATCCTTACGCACTGTACTTGCTGCAATTGCCGCCTTGCTTCTGAATTCTCCTTTGTCGCACGCGGCCACCGTGACGGTGGATTCCGCCAGTGTCACGGTCGATACCCGCGACGCGGTGAGCATCACAGCTCAACCGACGAGCGCGACCGCCAACCCAGGCGCCAGCGCGAGCTTCAGGGTGACGGCGGTAGGTGGCGGGCTTTACACCTACCAGTGGAAGAAGAACGGTTCGAGTATTTCAAACGCGACGGGTGCGACGCTGAACCTGAGCAACGTGCAGGCCGCGGATGCCGCCAGCTACACGGTGGTGGTGACGGGCTTGGGCAGTGTGACGAGCAATGCGGCGATTTTGACGGTGAATGTTCCACCGACGGTGGTAACTCCGCCCGCGAATGTATCGGTGAATGCGGGGAGTGGTGCGAGTTTCAGCGTGACGGCGGCGGGGTCGACTCCGGCGACTTACCAGTGGAAGAAAAACGGGGTGGTCATCGCCGGAGCTACGGCGGCGACGCTGAGTTTGAGCGCGGTGGGGATTGTCGAGGAAGGGATTTATTCCTGCGTGGTCACCAATGCCTATGGCACGGTGGAAAGCGCGGGCGGGCGATTGACGGCGACCGTGCTAACGAGTTCGCTCGATACAGATGGCGATGGGGTTTCGGATTCGCTGGAGAAGTATTTGGCGGGCTTGGGGCTGGGGTTTGATCCGGCGACTGATTCGGCGGATGCGTTGACGCGCTTGAAGGCGATCGTGCCGCTGCTGGGGGATTTTTACAGCAGTGACCAGATGCGTGGATTGGCGCTGGGGCAGGCGGTACTTGAGCCACAGGCAGGCGGGAAGTTCCGCCTGAGTCTGGGGCTGGAGGAATCTGCCGACCTGAGCACGTGGACGCCGAAGGCGGTGAGTGCGGGGGATGTGACGATCACCAGCGGCAAGCTGGGGGTGGACATCCAGCCCGCGAGCGTAAAGACGAAGTTCTACCGCTTGCAGGGGAAGCCGTAGGGGTAGAGCTGAAATTTTGAAAGCAGAAAGCGGAAATGGGTTCCGCCGACCCGGGTTGGCCGGAGATCAACCCTCCTTAGGCCTTCAGCCGTTGCTGTCGAGGTATTTCCAGGCGCCTTTGTAGCGCTTGAAGCGGGAGCGTTCTTGGAGTTGATGGGCTTGGTCGTCGAGGAAGTATTCGGCGACGAATTCGACTTTTCCGACCTTGTCGTCCGCTCCGCCCTTCGAGGATCCGAGGATGGTGAGGAAGCGCCAGTTGGCTTCGTGGATGGTCTCTTCCAAGCGGGTTTTGAGGTCGCTCTCGCGGGTGTCGGGGTGGTGGGTGGCGACAAGGTAGTCGACGAGTCTGAAGAAGTAGGCGCTGTAGCGGGAGCGCATCAACTGCACGGCCGTCGCGGGTTTCGCGCGGCCGAGGTGGAAGGGTTCGCAACAGGCGGCGTAGGTTTCGCGGCTTTTGCAGGGGCACAGCGAGACTTGCCTGGCTCCTGCTTGTCGATCCGGTGGTGGGTTCATGCGGCCGAGTGTGGCGGGATCGGGCGGGGCGGGCCACGCTCTATTCTTCCCAACCGCTTGCCCAAGCTGGTCGACCCTTACGAATGGCATAGGCGAGGACTTGATCGGCGCGGGAGCCGTCGCTGAGATTGAACAGCTCGACTGTGGCTGGGCCGTGTTTGCCGCGGGATTTGATGATGATTTGCTGGGCGTGGTTGACGAGTTCGTATCGCTCTACCACGGCCATGGCCGGTCGCAAGCGGCAAAGGATTTTGCCAGCGCGCACGACTCGGACCTGACCTTGTTCGACGGAAACGGTGGTTTTTCCGTGGCTTTCAACGGGCCGATGCGTATCGCTGCCGAGTTGTCGAGTTTCGGTCTTGCGGGTTTGGCCCGAGTCTGTGTTGCCAAAGGTCGTGCACCCGATGCTGGCGACACACGGGACGAGGGCTATCCGCAGCAGGACCCACAAACGTTGCTGAGAGTTCATCCGGTGGCTCGGGTTTCCGTTGCGGATCAATATTCGACGACTTTGTCAGCGCGCAAAATCCACCCAGCTTCCCCCGCTACAAGGCGATATTGAATCTGGCGGGTCTTGCCACTCGGTTGCGAGTTGGTGTCCGTCTTCTTGTAGAGCGGGAAACGACGGATCAAGCGGTTTTCAACAACGGCGAAGGTATCGTGTCCAGAGAAGCCAGCTGAGGCTTTTTTATCTTTGCTCAGATCTGGCAAAGTCACGGGGGTGATCGATTTGTTGCGGTTCGCTGCGTAAGCAATGAGAGAGGCGTAGGAGCCGCTGCCCGCGCTCTGCGTGTAAACATAGATTTCCGGCGAGCCGTCGGCATTGAGATCCGCGACTTCCGCCCCAGTGACGTAGCCGTCCACCTCGACGTCGATCGGCTTGTTGTCCTCCGTGAGACCGCTCGGCACGATCTTTACACGGTTGACCGAACCTTCATTGGGGCAGGTGACATGGAACGTGATCCCGTGAAGCTCGAGCTTTTGATCAAAGCCCACCTTTTTATCTGAGGTTTCGGCAGCAAAAATCAACGAGTTGGCGGCGATGCCAGCGAAGGCAGCAAGGCGCAATAGCGGGAAACGATGGGTTTTCATGGTCGTTTGATGGGGGGCTGATGCAGATTTCTGGCGAGAAGATTTTCTTCCGATGAAGATTACAGGATAGCCGATTTCTGCGGATTGCCAAGGGGAACGCGCTGGCAGAGCCACTGTTCACTCAGGGGCGAGGGGCAGATTTTCGTTAGCGCCCTTGCAAAATCGCCTGAAATGCCTGTTTTGGCGGGTGTTTTAGGCTTCGACCTCGACGATGAGGTTGATTTCGACGGCCACATTGAGGGGGAGAGCGGCGGCACCGAGGGCGGTGCGGGAGTGTTTGCCTTTGTCGCCGAAGATTTCGACGAGCAGTTCGGAGGCACCGTTGATGACTTGTGGGTGGCCGTAGAAGTCGGGCTCGGAGTTGACGAAGCCATTGAGGGCGACGATTTGCTTCACTTTGTCGAGCGAGCCGATGGCGTCTTGGATGACGGCGAGGCGGTTGAGGACGATCATGCGCGCTCCTTCCACGGCTTGCTCAATGGAAACGTGGGTGGGCACTTTGCCGATGACTTTCAGTTCGCCGTCGATGGGCAGGCCGCCGGAGAGAAAGAGTAAATTACCGCTGCGGACGCAGTTGACGTAGGCGGCGACTGGGGTAGGGACGGCGGGCAGGGTGAGGCCGAGGGCGCTGAGTTTGGCTTGGATGGACATGGCTGGGAGTGTGTGAGGTGATGAAATTAGTTTTCGGATGCTTCGGTTTTGCTGCGTTTCGCGACCTTGGCAGTTTGGGTGCCGGGAGCGGTGGGCTGGCGGAGGAAATCGTCGGTGAGTAGGCTGATCAGTTTAAGGCCGGACGGGGTGAGTGTGGCGCGGTTGCCGTCGCCATTGACCAGGCCGTGGGTGAGGTAACGCTGAGGGACGGTGGACGGGCGAATGGAGGTGACGATCGGCGCGGCGACTTCGCGTTTGCTGGGGGTGAAGGCGAGGGGGAGTCCGGTGGCGCTGAAGCTGATTTCCCACGAAGTGGCACCCTCGGCCGGGCCGCGGCTGATCCATGGGTAGCGGGTGACAAAGTCAGGGGTGCCGTGCGCGGGCAGGGTCACTTTGAAGTAAACCGGCGTTTCGGCCATGAATTCGCTGAATTGCAGCTCGGGCTTGGCTTTGTGCTCGGTGATGAAGCGCGAGACGTCGGTGCCGCAGAGATTGGCCCCGTTGAAGATGCCGTGGTAATTGGTGCCGTTACCGGAATTTTTGTGCCAGTCTTCGAAGCGGGTGCTCAGCAGTAGGCCGAGTTCGAGGTGGCAGTGGGCGCGGGTGCGGTCGATGCCGACGCCGGTGAAGCCCATTTTGCCGAGCACGGACCCAGCCTCCACGGCGTCGCCGGGCTGGCAGGTGATGTCGGCGAGGTGGGCGTAGAGCGAATAGACTGCGGAATTCTCCCAAGTGTGCTCGACCACGACGTATTTGCCGTAGTTGCTACGGCCGGCGATCGGGCTGGTGTGTACGACTTTGCCGGCAGCGATGCTGGAGACGAGATCTTCGGGGTTACCTGCTTTGTCGCGGTGGAGTGGGCAAATATCGATGCCTTCGTGAAATTTCACCTTCACCAGCTGATTGTTGACGGTGATGGGGGTTCGCACAAAACCGAAGGTTCCCGCTTCCCA